>NZ_CANLBV010000010.1 GCF_947488985.1 uncultured Vibrio sp. | reverse complement strand
CATGAAAGAGCTAGCGAAGGCTGAGCCAGATATCGATGTGCTCCTACCTTGGAACTTCAAATACTGACAAGTCGCCCGTGGGTTCGTGGGGCGCATACATTTTTTCATCATGCATTCTCCGTTTGTTTCAGTGAAAACGGAAAACCTCTAATTACTAGCGACTCGTTTATCGGGGAGGGGTACTGCAGGGTTTATGAGGCGAATACACGTCATAATGACTTTCGTTCAGAACAACTTTAAAAAGATAAGGCCAGTATCAATACTGGCCACATGATCTAGTCGACACTTTCTAAGAAACAGATGAAAATGATGAATGCGAGATATCTTGTTCAACTTCAGGGTCTACCGTTGGGACGAAATCTATTTTATGCATTGCTTCGATTTCTGCCGCACTCAGATGACCGTAATCCTCACTCATGTACTTAACGGTTTTTACCAGCATATAAGTTATCAACACCAGCAAAGGCGCCGCAAAAATTAGAATTGCAGATTGCATCGAACCAACAGGTGCGTCAACGATAATGAATACTGCAGGTATAGCAATGATGACCAAACACCAGAATATCTTTAGCAGTGTTGCAGGGTTCTTATCTTTGTCTAGTACACGTTGAGTCTGACAAGCAACGGTAAACACAGAGCCATCAAGCGTGGTCACCAATAATAGTAATGTTGATACAATAAACACGGCAAGAATCAGCGTGGAGAAAGGTAAGGTATTCAAAGCCGCAACAATAGACTGACTCGCCTGACTATCCGATACCATTTGACTGACATTCACCTTCTCATCTAGTTGGGCTTTCATCATAAAAGAACCGACAATTGAGAATAATGTTGCCGTACCTACGGTACCACCACCCAGCATGCAGGCAATCACGCCACGTAATGTACGTCCTTTCGATACTTTGGTGACAAAAATACACATCATCGGAATATAAATCATCCAATATGCCCAAAAGTATGCCGTCCAGTTTTGTGGGAACTTGGCTTGGTCAATAGCATCAGTATATAGGCTCATATGGATAAAGTTTGAGGCCCACATACTTACGGACGTGCTGGTGTTCTCTAGAATAAATAAGGTAGGACCAAAAACGAGGATGTAGAAAATCAGTGCAATCAAAAAGTAGGTTCCGTAGCTTGAGATGTTCTTCATGCCTTTTTCGATACCAACAAATGAACTAAGGATCAGAATCGTAGCAACTACCCCTAACATTACAAGCTTCAGCGTTAAACCGTCGGACACATTGGTTAGCTGAGAAACAGCAGCAGATACAATAGGCACCCCCAGAGCCAGTACAATTATGAGGCCAAATACAACTGCGATCGGATAAATAATGTCGATAGTACGACCTACAACTTTACCTACCGCCTCGTTTTTGATCATACCTCTAACAACATCACTGAGCTTAAGGGATAGGTTTTTACGAATGTAATAAGAGTACATGATTGGCACGGCACTGATAGCATACAGAGCCCAAGCAGTGATACCCCAGTGGTGCAGTGAGTAGGTAACCGCCCATTCGTAAGCTAGGGTTGAACCAGCTTCAATTCCAAAAGGTGGGGTCTCGATATAGTAAGACCACTCTAGAAATGCCCAGTATACGGTTCCTGAACCAACCCCCGCCAACGCCATCATAGTAATATAAGCAAAAGTAGAATATTCTGGCTTCTCGTTGCCCATTCGAATATTTCCATATTTACTTACCATAAAGTAGATGCCAATCACAACCATAGCAAAGCCAAACCATAAAATTGGAGTGCCAAGATTGTAAGCAATGAAGGTAAATATATTGCCAGCGATGCTTATCGCCCGTTCAGTATCTATCAAGAAGAACGCTGATAAGGCCGTTACGATAATTAAAGATATCAACACTGTTGTTCGGTCAAAGTTACCTGGATTACTGCTTTCCATAATATGTTCCTTTGTTCTCTCGACCACATAAGCAGTCGAGATTAGTAGTTATCTGTTGATATTCAGCTATTCGATGATATAACTCAGAATGGAAGCTTTACGAACCTTGTCCCAGTCCATTTCAACCCCTAGACCTGGGACATCCGGAACCTTTACATAGCCCTCTTTGCTAGTACGGATCACGTTCTTTGCGCCGTACTCAAAATTCTCATATGGGTAGGCCTGTTCGAAGAACTTACCGTTGTTATGAGCCAGTGCAACATGAAGGTTAGCCGCCTGGGTAATGGTGTAACCCCAGCTTTGAACCTCCAATGGTTTACCGAAGGCTTCTGCAAGAGCAAAACACTTTACTAATGGCGTGATACCACCACATACTGTGGCATCTTGACGTACGTCTGACCACATATCATTAGATAGTGCGTGAGCAACTTCTGGAAGGGTTAGTAGGCAATTACCATGGCTAGAGATCTCAAGGTTCGTTTCACGTACTAAACGCTGGTAGCCTTTAAAGTCATAATCAGAGATTGGCGCTTCAAACCACATCCAACCGTACTCGTCTAAACGCTTAGCCATCTTCAGGGCCTCACGCTGGTCATAGTACATAGCTGTATCTAGCATGAAAGCAATACCTGATTCACCGTAATGCTTTTGAACTTCTTCAACCAACTTATAGTCACGCTCAAATACACATGGACAGTGCATCTTAATCGCCTTAAAGCCGTGTTTAATGCAATCATCGATAAATGGAATATACTCCTCGACAGTCTCGAACATTGGTGTAGATGCATAAGAGAGCATCTTATCGCGGCAGCCACCTAGCATTTGATAGATAGGCATATTCGCTTTTCGCCCTTTAATATCCCAGCAGGCAATATCAAATGGAGACTTAGCGACTAAGCCTCCCCAGTTGCAGCGATTGGCTAACCAAGTATTGATCGCACCAGTATTGATTGCGTTCTTGCCAATCAAACCTGGTGCGATGTTACGCATTGCTTCAACAATACATTTATCAAAATCATTTTCGGTATAACTGATCGTCGCACCTATCCCCTCTGTACCATCTTCACAGATGATACGAACAATATTGTTTGTATGAAGTAACGGCTCTTGGTCATGTGCCCAAGGCAGAGTATCTGCGTGCTGATCGGCAACGGCATAAAGCTCAATACGCTTAATTTTGGTTTCTATTGTCATAACTATTTCTCAATTTTGGGGGACAAATTTGGCTTACAAGGCACTGCCTGCTTGCTTCATCTTCGCTGCCACTTCACGGCCTTGTAATGAACGAAACGATTTGCCTTGCTTAATCGATAGGACACACGCAGTACCTGCTGCATGACCATATTCAAATGTTTGAGCGGTTACACGAGCAGAGGCTAGGGCTTCGTGTTCTGCACTTAGACAGCGTCCCGCAACAATAATATTTTCACCAACCTTAGGAACTAAGGTAGTGTATGGCACGTCATAGTAGTCGTTGATTAACCAATGCAGCTTAGGAGCTGTACCTGAGTGAAGCTCGATTGGCCAAGGTGTACGGCAGATACCATCAATATCTTTGCGACACTCAACAACATGCTCATTGCTTAGCTTACTCACTCCCTCAATAGAGCGAGTCTGGCGGATACCAACCTCAACACCAGTATCAACAACATATGCATCTTCACAGCCCGGTACGTATTCATTTAGAAAACTTGCGTAATCACGAACCTGTCGACGCCCAAAGACTTCAGCTTCAGTAAAATCCACAGGATCAATCACGTTCAACACTCGACCATCTTGACCTGCAAGACGCGTAGCATTGACCATCAATTCGCCAGGACGTGTTGTTGGGAAGATCCATATCTTATGGCGTGGAAGTTTGTACTCACCTGACGCATTGCAAGCGAGGATCTGCTCAGTCATCTTAGGAGGACAGATCGTATCTGCACCGTAGTAAGCTAAGTATTTTTCCATATCAACGCCGCCAAAGCGGAAGAACATTGACGGGTTTTGAATCACACCGTTATCGCCGAAGAAGTACTCCCCTCCAGCACGCGCAACCACTGCTGCATCACCAGAAGCATCAATAATACGCTTAGCTAAAATGACACTTTTACCTGCATTCGATTCAAGCACAACCCCACAGTAATGCTCGCCATCCATCACGACACCATCAACGCTAGTATGATAAAGCACCTCAACACCAGCATCCTCTAGGAAGTCATCAGCAACTTCACGCCAAACGAGAGGATCATGAGTAACCGTAAAGGTTTTGCCGTAACGCTGCGGCTCAGTAACACCATTTTTAGCTAATAGTGCTTGGCGGAATTCTTCTGAAAAACCAAAAACAACCTGCTCAGGCTCAGCATCAACGTCATCACTTGCCATAAAAAGACCACAAATGGTTCCCGACATGCCCGCAACTGCACTACCACCACAAAAGCCATATTTTTCGATCAGCACGGTGCTAAGACCGTTACGCCCGCATGTCGCTGCAGCAGCAACCCCGGCTGAACCACCTCCGACCACTAGAACATCAACCTCGCGTAAAACAGGAAGTTGCTGTTGTGGAAATGGAAGTGTGTTGTTGAGTTTCCAGTTTTTCATATCTAATGTCGCTCTAAAATGCTTGTGATGTATTACTGATATATCAGTTGAGTATTGAAAATATACGATAAAGGATTTTGTGGTACAATTGAGAGTAAGATATCTGTGAAGCTCCTCACCAAAAAAATTTCAATAGGAATAACAATGACGAATGAAAAAAAAACCATTAATAAGACCGATGAAGCATATAACCATTTGGAAAAACTAATCATTTTTCGTGAATTACAACCAGGAAGCATGGTTAGTGAGAAACAATTAGCAGAAAGTCTTGAGTTAGGTCGTACACCCGTCAGGGAGGCACTTCAAAGACTTTCATATGAGAGAATGGTGGAGATACACCCGCGACGCGGTATTCAAATCCCTTCAATCTCAGTAGAAAGCCAATTAAAAATTTTAGAGGTGAGAAGAGATATTGAAGCTCTGTGCGTGAAATATGCCTCGGTGCGAGCATCGGTAGATGAAAAACAGCAGATGCAAGATCTCGCAAGTAGACTGGAACAGTGTGCCGAAAAGGGGGATGAAGTAGAGTACTCGGTACTACTGAAAAAAATTCACCGCTTGTTAGTTAAAGCTGCTCGAAATGAGTACCTACAATTAGCTATGGCACCGCTGCAAGGACTATCCCGTCGGTTCTGGTTTGCCTTTAAAAACCAGACAACCGATCTAGCGCAGGCATCATCATTACATGCAACTGTACTAAGAGCAGTATGCCACACTGATACCGATGAAGCCGTCGCAGCTTCTCATCGCCTAAACGACTATTTGACAGATGTGGCTTACAAGAGCATCAGCCGAGATAACTCACTATAAAACGCCCTAATATTTAACGTCATTCTGTCAATAAGCAGAAGAGCATATACACATTTGAATAATGTATACATCATCAATATTGCATAACAATTCAATCAAAATTTGCTTGGGGGGAGGTTATAGCTCTACTGACTTAACGAATGACTTGAATTAGTTATTGAATCAACACCCTCTTAACAGCTCTATCTAGAGCTTCTATCCAAGCAGTCTCATACTCACTTTCGGTTCTAAGAATCGTTTCGCCATCTACTTTTTTAGTTATAAAAAGGTGTTTAATTTCAACCACTAATGAACAATGGTCTTCGTTTACTTTGTATCTCGTATCTCGTATCTCGTATCTCGTATCTCGTAGAAGCATAAAAAAGCCCCGACACAAATGTCGAGGCTCAAGTCTCTTTCTCAATTTTCTATTTTCTATTTTCTATTTTCTATTTTCTATTTTCTATTTTCTAGCAGAGCATCCGCTGCTCACTACTCTTCATTATTTTCCGCAAACTTAGACGGAGAGACACCAAAGTGATGCTTAAACCTTTGACTAAAATAGGAAGGGTCATTGAAACCGGAGTCAAACGCAACATCTGAAATTTTCTCTCCTGCGAGTAACCGCTCACATGCATGCTCTAAACGCACGTCATTCAAGTGCTCTTTAAACGTCTTACTGTAAGCCGACTTAAAACGCCGTTGTAGGCTTCTCTCAGACATAAACAAGTAATTGGCAGCGGTTGCTGTTCCAAAATCGGCATCGGCGTAGTGTTCACTCACAAGCTGCGAAACCTTATTCTTCCAGACTTGCTGTGCACTGTTCGCGTGTTGAACTAAGCTCGAGGTTGAACGTTTAATCGTCTCAATTTGATCTATCGTCGTTGTCTCAAGCTCTTGTTGTGCTTGATAATCGATTGGCCACGATAGCTCTACTTTATTCTGACTGTCCGAAATAAAGGCATTAAGCTCCCCTCCACTCTGATTGATCAATATGGGTAATTTTTCAATATTTAGATCGGTCGATTTGGCCATCGTATGGTCAGCGATGGCAGAAGTAAGCTTAGCAAACGGCATCCCATAATCTCTGATGGTAATCACCAAGTGTCCTTTCACCTCCTCAACCAAGACCCTCACACGTTGAGATTTGAAGTTTCTCTTAATGAGACTCGCGATAAGACTATTAAAAATAATATCGAGATTGAAATAGAGCAGCGACACGTGTCTATGTTTCACATCAAAGTTAATATCGAGATCAATACTCGCTTTCGCCAAATCTTCTTCCCAGGCTTTAATCACCGATTCAAGAAGCAATATAATGTCATAAGAGAACTTGTCCCCATCACCTTGACTGTTACTCAACTGAGTTAGGCCATTCTTTAACGTAAAAATGGGAGAACGCACTTGCTCATCATTCCAATCAGGAAGCATGGCAGCAACGTGATTCACTTGTTCAGAGAGTTCTTTCGCCGTGTGAGACACCAACGTATTTTTCACCAATAGCTGTTTTTTCAGTTGCTGATTAGTCGTTAATAAAATACGACTTTGATGTCTTAACTGGTCCGTTTTCAGTGCAATTTGTGCTTTCAGGTTAATATTGGCATAAGACACATAGCGTGAGCGCCAGAAAGCCAGAAGCGCGACGCCAACACTCATTAACAGAATAATACTCACGACTGACCAGTGACTAAGGTACCAAGGTCTCGCGACTGAGAAAGCTTGAACCGTTGACACAAAGCGGTAATGTGAGTCCTGTATCGGTCTGATTTCTAATGTGTAATCCCCAGGAAGTAAATGCTCTAATGTTAGCTTGCCCCCCTCAAGAACACTCCAAGGCTCATCCGGTTTAAGGCGATACTCGACTGCTTTGCCAAGGCTGGCAGGCAACATCCCAATCTTAAAACCGATCGAAGAGCCGTAAGGGATGTCTATCAATTCATCCATTTTCCCGACAAGTGATACTTTCTCTTGATCGACGGTGACCTTGCTCAGCAGTACCCGGCTGTGAGGCGTCGTAGAGGAGAGCAAGTCATTGTTGAGTGCACTGACAATGCCATATTTAGACCCCATAACTAGCTGAGAGGATTGATTCTTTTCACTATAAAATAGGCCACACGCACCTGATGTAGTGAACTCATTGGTGATCAAACCAAATGGTGCCCCAATATGCTTGTCTAATTTGCCATCCAATTGATAGTAACTCATCCCCTTTGAAGAGCCTAACCACATCCCATTACCGTCGCTAATCAAACAGCTAGGGCTGATGTTATCCTCAACGAATGCGATTTCTTCTAGAGTGCCACTGCCATGAGGAATCCGATAAACGCCGTAACGACCAGCAAACCATTGAGAGCCATCACGCGCCTTTGCTATATCAATCACCTTGCCAAATCGTTCACTAAAGCGACCAAAGCTAATTTTCTTATCAACAACGGAATAAAAACCATGGTCAGTACCGATAAAGATACGGTCTTGTAAACCAATCGTTAGGTCGGTGATTTTTGCAGGAAGGAACTTATCGACCAACCAATCTGAGCCGTAAAACGTAAGCGTATTGTTTTCAAGCGCCAAAGAGTAAAGATTATTGCCAGATACCATCCACAATGTACTGCCAGCTTGAAGAGCAAGCTTCTCAACGTGAACGCCCTCAATCGCTCTTGGCAATAGGAGAGGTTCACGTTCGAATGTAGTGGTATTAACACGAATAATGCCATCTGCGGTCGCCAGCCAAATGGAAGAATAAAATACCTCAAAATCCTGTACTGGCTTTGGGTAAATATTCACTGGAGGCGCTTGGCTTTGAGTATCAACCAAATACAGCCCCATTGACGAAGCAACCCAAGATACGTGCTCACTAATAGGCTGCACTTTATTGATCACGATACTACTGGAGTACATGCCTTCCCCAACTAAAGGTACTCTTGAAAATACTTTGCTATAGAGTGAGAAGTATCGTATACCGTTATTGGTCGCGATCCACATACCACCCGCTTGATCATTAACTAGCGAATATATTTTTTCACCCGGTAAAGAAAAGTCTTGGCTAGCAGCTTGATCAAAGCGTGTCACTTCCCCCGTAATAAAGTGATAGCGAATAAGACCATGCTCAGTACCTATCCAATAGTGTTGTGAGGTTTCAGCAACAGAGAGAACGTGTGATCCACTCACCAGCACTGTTTTATCTGGATTGGCAACATCAACAATCACAGCGCCATTTAGTGTACCAATCACTAACTCTTGTCTCGCACTCGAAAAATAAACCGTCTCTATAGGGTTTTTCTCTGATGCCGTAACATGGGTGAATTCTTGATTTTCTGAAAGGAAAACGCCTGAACTGGTCGCCAATACCCATTTTGATCGCACCCACACCGCATCGTTGATCTCAATGTCGCTGCTGCTGTTGTATCGATACAGTTTTAACAGTGAATAGGTATTAAATTCTAAAGATTGGGTGTTGTATGTGTAAAAACTATTGCCATCGGTGACCCAGATATAGCCTCCTGATGCGCCGATATTCACGATCTCAACACCTGGGGTTAAACTAAACGCCAACTCATTTCCAATGCCGGGGCTATGGCGGTACACCTCATTATCAATAAAGGTCCAAAACTCGTCGTTAAGAAATGCAACGTTTTCTGAAGAGAATTGCAGCAGACTGCCTTTTCGTGGAATGAAAGTACGGCCATCGTAAAATAAGACTTTTCCATGTACGTCATGCACCCAAATCCCCCCATTCGAACCTAGGTACAGATTTTGTGCGGCAACAAAATTCCCTTGCGCCTGAACGGGCAAAGGGTAAAAAACGGAGGGGGGAGTATTTACCGCGAGAGCGCTAAACGAAATGCTCATTAACATGAACATTCTAAAAATAACTCGAGACAACTTTTCATCCTGAACAGCAATAACGCATAACACTTCAGTGACAACAACACCTTGTCATTACTTCACCAAAAACTGAGTTTTTTTGTTCTTATTATTATCTTTGTATACTAACGGAATTTGACGCAGGAGGAAGGATAAGGTGTGGTTGGTTGAAAGGTTTTACCCCAGCGGTCACGAAAATGCCGCAAAAGCGGCATGATTCGAAAAATATCTTGGCAAAATAGAGTTAATAAATATCTGTTTTAGTTTGCGCTTAAACAGTTTGTATAACTGTCTGTTAGTTGCTGAAGAAAATCGAAGTAACTGCCACTCTTCACTTCGACCTCTGAACCAAGAGGATCGAGCTGACCTTGCTTAGCATTACTGCCACGAGTCACAGTCTCTATCACTGCCGGTGTAAATTGAGGCTCTGAAAATACGCATTGCACATTATCGCGTACTAGCGCTTTCTTAATCGCTATCAGGCTTTTTGCACCCGGTTTACGTTCTGGACTGACCGTAAAGTGGCCTAGGTTATTTAACTCAAACTCTTGTTCAAAGTAACCATATGCATCGTGGAACACGTAATAACCTTTGTCTTTCACGGGTGCAAGTTGTTCATGAATCGACTGCTGCTTTTCTTTCAACGCTATCAAGAATGAATCTAGGTTTTCTTGATACGCCATCGCGTTATCAGGATCAGATTCGATTAGTCTAGCTGAGATATATTTTGCCGCTACATTCACTTGTTCGATACCTAACCAAAAATGCGGATCATGACTGCCATGGTCATGGCCTTCGTGACCTACATTCCCAAACTCGCGCAAGTTAATTCCTGGAATCGAAGCGATTTCAATAACATTGTCATTGGAACTGATCACCTTGGTCAAAAACGCTTCTAAATCAGGACCGAACCAAATCACCATATCGGCGCTGCTAACCTTACTGACATCCGATGGCTTAAGCGCATAATCATGCGGCGAAGCATTGCTGTTCATCAACACATCCGGCTCGCTCACACCTTGGGTTAATTCCGTCACAATCATTTGAATTGGTTTAAAGCTGGTTAGAATAGTATTGGCACTTACGACACTTGGCGCTAAAAGCAAAGTAGCAAGTATAAAAGATGAGCGTGACATAATCCCTCGATAATAGAAAAGTAGCTTAGGCTTGAGGTAAATGTTACATTATAACATTAGCGAATTGCAAATGAGTTCTATTCATGGATAGCTTAATCCAACTAAATTCTGTGAGCGTCGAGTTTGACGGCCGTAACATTCTGGACAACGTATCTCTCAACCTAGAGCGTGGAAAAATCACCACCCTGATTGGGCCAAACGGTGCAGGAAAGTCGACATTAGTGAAAGTGGTACTGGGTTTACAAAGCAAGTTTTCAGGCTCCGTAACAAAAGCCAAAAAACTGAAAATTGGCTATGTGCCGCAAAAGTTAAAACTCAATGATTCTCTGCCACTCAACGTAGAACGCTTTCTAAAGCTGACGGGCAAATTCAGCCAGCAAGAACTCCTTGAAGCATTAAAACTCGTGGGTGCTGAACATCTGCAAAAGAGCAACATGCACCAACTCTCTGGTGGTGAAAATCAACGAGTGCTGATAGCTCGCTCATTGCTAAGAAGACCAGATCTACTGGTGCTTGATGAACCAGCTCAAGGCATTGATGTACAAGGACAAATAGATCTTTACGGCCTAATTGATACCATTCGCCACCGCTTTGGCTGTGCCGTGTTTATGGTTTCACACGATCTGCACTTAGTGATGGCGAAAACAGACGATGTGATCTGTTTGCACCACCATATCTGCTGTTCCGGCGCGCCGGCTGATATCAAACATCACCCTTCGTATATCGCCCTATTCGGTGATGCAGTTCAAGAGAGTTTGGCTTTCTACCACCACCAACATGACCGCCATCACCATGATTTAGCAGGCCAACCTGTTTCTGGAGATGTGCATGACTGCCCTAACCATAAACACGGACATCACCACTAATGCTTGAGTTTCTTTTACCTTCTATCCTTGCTGGCTTGGGCATTGCTCTTATTGCTGGTCCTTTAGGGTCGTTCGTAGTATGGCGTAAGATGGCTTATTTTGGCGACACGCTAGCCCACGCCTCCTTAATGGGCTTAGCGCTGGGTTTTCTGTTCAACATTAACTTGTATTTTGCACTGCTGATTTGTTGTTTGATGCTCGCTGTACTGCTAGTAACTTTACAGAAACAAAAGCTGGTCGCGACCGATACCTTACTGGGCATATTAGCGCACAGTGCCCTCTCGCTCGGTCTGGTTGCCGTCAGCTTTTTAGACAATGTCCGTATTGATCTCATGAGCTATCTATTTGGTGACTTGCTTGCAGTATCACCGACTGATCTCGTATTTATCTATGCGGGTGCTGCTGTGATTGGACTGGTGCTGGCTATATTTTGGCGACCGTTATTATCAACGACGGTCAATGAAGATCTCGCGGCGGTCGACGGCATCAACATCGATTTAATGCGCCTGATCTTAATGCTATTGGTAGGTATTGTGATTGCGGTCGGTATGAAGTTTGTCGGCGCGTTAATCATGACATCACTGCTGATCATCCCTGCGGCTACAGCAAGAAAATTCGCGAACACACCCGAGCAAATGGCCTTCCTCGCATCGATTATTGGCTCTCTCGCAGTGTGCGGAGGACTAAGCTTATCATGGTTCTATGATACGCCTGCTGGCCCATCGGTTGTGATCAGTGCTACAGCGATGTTTATGCTATCTCAGATGGTTAAGAGCCGCGCGTAACGTATCTCGTCTCTCGTCTCTCGTCTCTCGTCTCTCGTCTCAGCAACATACAAAAAGGCTTGGTCAATGACCAAGCCTTTTTAATGTCATTCAATTAGCCTCTATCGAATTTGATAGAGGCTACTGATTACCAGCCCGTGATTTCACGTAGACCTTTACCGATATCAGCAAGAGACTGAACCGTCTTAACGCCTGCAGCTTCTAGTGCTGCGAACTTATCTTCAGCCGTACCTTTACCGCCAGAGATGATTGCGCCTGCGTGGCCCATACGTTTACCCGGAGGAGCCGTAACACCAGCGATATAAGAAACCACAGGTTTCGTCACGTTCGCTTTAATAAACGCTGCTGCTTCTTCTTCCGCAGTACCACCGATTTCACCAATCATCACGATGGCTTCAGTTTCTGGGTCTTCTTGGAACAGTTTTAGGATGTCAATGAAGTTTGAACCTGGGATAGGGTCACCACCGATACCCACACAGGTAGACTGACCAAAGCCTTCATCTGTTGTTTGCTTAACGGCTTCGTATGTCAGAGTACCGCTGCGAGATACGATACCGACTTTACCCTTCTTGTGGATATGACCCGGCATGATACCAATCTTACACTCGTCTGGAGTGATAAGACCCGGACAGTTAGGGCCGATCATGCGAACGCCGGTTTCTTCTAGCTTCACTTTAACGTCGATCATATCGGTTGTAGGGATACCTTCAGTGATCGTTACGATCAGTTCGATACCTGCATCAATCGCTTCTAGGATTGCATCTTTACAGAAAGGCGCTGGTACGTAGATAACGGTTGCTGTTGCGCCAGTTACTTCTACCGCTTCACGTACTGTGTTGAATACTGGAAGGCCTAGGTGAGTTTGACCACCTTTACCAGGTGAAACACCACCAACCATTTGTGTACCATATGCGATAGCTTGGTCTGAGTGGAATGTACCTTGACCGCCAGTGAAACCCTGACAGATTACTTTAGTGTCTTTGTTAATTAATACAGACATTATTTAGCCTCCGCAGCAGCAACAACTTTCTGAGCAGCATCTGTTAGAGATTCAGCTGCAATGATATCAACATCAGAATTAGCAAGTACTTCGCGACCTAGGTCTGCGTTGGTACCTTCTAGACGAACAACAACAGGTACTGTTACGCCGACTTCTTTAACTGCACCGATAATACCTTCAGCGATCATGTCACAACGAACGATACCACCGAAGATGTTTACTAGTACTGCTTTAACATTGTCATCAGAAAGGATGATCTTGAATGCTTCAGCTACACGCTCTTTGGTCGCGCCGCCGCCGACATCAAGGAAGTTTGCTGGCTTGCCGCCATGTAGGTTTACGATATCCATCGTACCCATCGCAAGGCCTGCACCGTTAACCATACAGCCAACGTTGCCATCTAATGCTACGTAGTTCAGTTCCCACTGTGCTGCGTGTGCTTCGCGCTCATCCTCTTGAGATGGATCGTGCATTTCACGTAGTTTAGGCTGACGGTACATCGCGTTTGAGTCGATGTTGATCTTGCCGTCTAGACAAAGCAGGTTGCCTTCGCCAGTAATGACAAGTGGGTTGATTTCTAGTAGAGCTAGGTCGTACTGAGAGAACATTTGACCAAGACCCATGAAGATCTTAACGAACTGCTTGATTTGATCGCCAACTAGACCAAGTTTGAATGCCAGCTCACGTCCTTGGTAAGCTTGAGGGCCGACTAGAGGATCAATCGCTGATTGGTGAATCAACTCTGGCGTTTCTTCAGCGATTTTCTCAATGTCCACACCGCCTTCAGTTGACGCCATGAATACAATTTTACGCGTTGCACGGTCAACAACAGCACCTAGGTAAAGTTCGTTAGCAATGTTCGATGCTTCTTCAACTAAGATCTTTGTTACAGGCTGACCATTAGCGTCTGTTTGGTAAGTCACTAGGTTTTTACCTAACCACTTTTGTGCAAACTCTTTAACGCCTTCTTTCGTGTCATGTAGCTCTACACCACCCGCTTTACCGCGGCCACCAGCGTGTACTTGACACTTAACGACTTTCTTGGCTGTACTGATACGACCTGCAGCTTCGAAAGCTTCTTGTGCAGTATCACATGCGAAACCTTCTGGTACAGGCAAACCGAATTCTGCAAACAGCTGTTTGGCTTGGTATTCATGCAAATTCATTTTGATATTCCGTTTATTTTCCCTTAAGGGATTATTATTTCCATAACGACACAGTGTCCTGTGTGACGTCTGTAGGGTCTTCTCAAGTCAACTGCTGTCCATTTTCTAATGGCTTTACCGTTGAATTGAAGGCCGGACGTTGAGCAGCCTAGCCTTTGAAACTTTTTACGTCTAGCTAACGGGGTTAACTAGACGTTTTAGCGATACTAAACGTCTAATAGCAGACGTGCAGGATCTTCTAACAGCTCTTTAATGGTCACGAGGAAGCCCACCGATTCACGGCCATCGATGAGACGATGGTCGTAAGAAAGCGCTAGGTACATCATTGGTAGAATCTCTACCTTGCCATCAACTGCCATTGGACGGTCTTGGATTTTGTGCATACCCAAAATTGCCGCTTGAGGCGGGTTGATGATTGGCGTAGACATTAGAGATCCAAATACACCACCGTTGGTGATAGTGAAGTTACCGCCCATCAGTTCATCAACCGTTAGCTTGCCGTCACGGCCTTTGATTGCTAGCTCTTTGATGCCTTTTTCGATATCCGCGAAACCTAGTGTGTCACAGTCTTTCAGTACTGGAGTCACTAGACCACGTGGCGTAGATACCGCCATGCTGATATCGAAGTAGTTGTGGTAAACGATATCTGTACCGTCGATAGAAGCGTTCACTTCTGGGAAACGTTTTAGCGCTTCTGTTACTGCTTTCACGTAGAAAGACATGAAGCCAAGACGCGTATCGTGACGCTTCTCGAATTGGTCTTTGTACTGTTTACGAAGGTCCATGATTGGCTTCATGTTCACTTCGTTGAAAGTCGTCAGCATTGCTGTGCTGTTCTTCGCTTCTAGAAGACGATTTGCAACTGTCTTACGTAGGCGAGTCATAGGCACGCGCTTTTGACTACGAGCTGTGGCTGGCGCTTCAACGGCTGGTGCAGATGCGGCTGCCGGAGCCGCTTTCGCTGCGGCTAGGTGTGCGTCGATGTCTTCACGAGTAATACGACCACCAACACCAGTACCTTTAACGTCAGCGGGTTGTAGGTTGTGCTCTGCAAGCAAGCGACGAACCGCTGGGCTTAGTGCGTCGTTGCTCTCTTCGGTTAGCGCAGCTTTGTGGCGCTTATCAGGAGAAGCTTCTGTATCTTCAGTTGTATCTTTCGTTGGTTCACCAGCGACAGCACCCGGCTTAATTTTAGCCAGGAGTTGCTTAGAAAGTACCGTCGCACCCTCTTCTTCGATGATTGCTTCCAGAACACCCGCTTCAGGAGCTGGTACTTCTAAAACCACTTTATCTGTTTCTATATCTACAATGACTTCATCACGTGCAACCGATTCACCCGGTTTTTTGTGCCAAGTAGCAACGGTTGCATCAGCCACAGATTCAGGTAAATCTGGAACCAGAATTTCAATTGTCATGTCTGTGTTTTCCTTTTACTTCTAGTTCTTAAGTAGGGTCAAAGCGTCGTCAACTAACGCTTTTTGTTGTTTCAAGTGTACCGACATATAGCCAACAGCGGGGGACGCTGATGCAGGACGACCTGCATATTTAATATCAGCGCCCACAGGAATCGCAGCTCGGAAATTATGTTGGCTGCTGTACCAAGCACCTTGGTTCTGTGGCTCTTCTTGACACCATACGTAGTCAACAACATTCGTGTACTGTGCGATGGCAGCTTTCACGTCCTCGTAAGGGAACGGATAAAGTTGTTCAATACGCACAATCGCGACATCGTCTTGTTCGTTCTTGCGTCTTTGCTCAAGCAGGTCAAAGTAAACCTTACCGGAGCAGAACACGACGCGTTTTACGTTTTCAGGCGCGAGATCATCAATTTCGGCGATAGCGGGTTGGAACGTGCCCTCTGCTAAATCTTCCATTGAAGACGTACACAGTGGGTGGCGAAGCAAAGACTTCGGTGACATTACGATCAGAGGACGACGCATTGGTCGCACAACTTGACGACGGATCATGTGGTAAACCTGCGCTGGCGTTGAAGGCACAACAACCTGCATGTTTTGTTCAGCACATAACTGAAGGTAACGCTCAAGGCGTGCAGATGAGTGCTCAGGGCCCTGACCTTCATAACCGTGTGGCAACAGCATAGTTAGACCACATAAACGCGCCCACTTTTGCTCACCTGATGAAATGAACTGGTCGATAACCACTTGTGCACCGTTTGCGAAGTCACCAAATTGTGCTTCCCAAAGGGTTAGACCGCTTGGCTCCGCAGTTGCGTAACCATACTCAAATGCGAGTACCGCTTCTTCAGACAACACAGAGTCAAACACTTGGAATGGCCCTTGTTTATCATGAATGTTCGCCAGAGGCACATAGGTGCTTGCGTCTGATTGATTGTGCAGTACTGAGTGACGGTGGAAGAAGGTACCACGGCCTGAATCTTGGCCTGAGATACGGATACGCTTGCCGTCATCAACCAGTGTTGCGTAAGCCAGAGTTTCAGCCATACCCCAATCGACTTGTTTCTCACCATTCACCATGGCAGTACGATCGTTGTACAGTTTATTGACTCGGCTTTGCAGCTTGTGGCTGTCTGGGTATTGGCAAAGTTTGGCACCAAGCTCTTTCAGGCGCTCGATATCAATCTTGTTGTCCCACTCAATGTTCCAGTCGTGACCTAGGTAAGGAGACCAGTCTACGGAGTGAAGAGCCATTGGACGCCACTCTTTAACCACAACTTCACCGTGATCAAGGGCATCACGATATTCGTTAACGAGTTGAGTCGCGGTATCAATACCAAACTCCCCGCGCTCCATCAGCACGTCAGCGTAAAGCTTACGTGGTGTTGGGTGCTTTTTGATTTTTTGGTACATCAAAGGCTGTGTTGCATTAGGCTCATCGGCTTCGTTGTGACCGTGGCGACGGTAACAAACCAAGTCAATAACCACATCACGCTTAAACGTATTACGGTAATCTAATGCAAGGCGTGCTACGAAAGCCACGGCTTCTGGATCATCAGAATTAACGTGGAAAATCGGAGCCTGAACCATCTTCGCAATATCAGTACAGTACATCGTAGAGCGTGTATCGCGCGGGTTAGACGTTGTAAAACCGACTTGGTTATTAACAACAATACGTACCGTACCACCAACACAGAAACCACGCGCTTGAGACATATTAAACGTCTCTTGTACGACACCCTGACCCGCAATCGCAGAGTCACCATGGATGGTAATTGGAAGTACGCTGCTGCCATCTTTATCGCCTAGACGATCTTGACGAGCACGTACGGAACCGATAACTACCGGGTTGACGATTTCTAAGTGAGATGGGTTAAAGGCAAGTGCTAAGTGAACGTTGCCGCCTGGCGTTGCGAAGTCCGCAGAGAAACCTTGGTGATACTTCACATCACCCGTACCCCATGTGTCATCGTGCTTACCCGCAAACTCGTCAAACAAGTCTTGGGGCTTTTTACCCAGCACGTTAACCAACATGTTAAGACGACCACGGTGAGCCATCCCAACAACCACCTCACGCATGCCCTGACCACCCGCATGGCGAATGATTTCTTTCGTCATTGGGATAAGCGCATCACCACCTTCCAACGAGAAGCGTTTCGCGCCAGGGAATTTTGCACCAAGATAACGCTCAAGACCTTCAGCTGCTGTTAGCTCTTCGAGAAAAGCTTGCTTTTCTTCTTGATTGAAAGAGGGTTGACCAGATACAGACTCTAAACGTTGTTGGATCCAACGTTTTTGTTCTGTATTTGTCATGTGCATGTATTCAGCACCAATCGAGCCACAATACGTTTGTTTTAAAGATTTGTAGAGATCTTTTAGCACCATCGTCTCTTGGCCAATGGCATAAGAGCCGACGTTAAACGTCTCATTGAGGTCATCTTCGGTAAGAGTGTGGAAAGAGGGATCCAGTTCAGCGACTGTCTCTCTTTTCCATAAACCTAGGGGGTCTAAATTTGCAGCTTGATGCCCTCGGAATCGATAAGCATTGATAAGTTGCAGAACCTTTACTTGTTTCGCATCGACATCTGGATCACTAACTTGGACACTGTAATGCTTTGTTTCTTGAGCGAGTCGACGGAAGTATTCACGAACACGAGAGTGTGGTTGTTCCACTGTCTGAGAAGCTTGCACAGGCAGTGCTTCAAAAACACTTCTCCATTCGTCACTTACCGAATCGGGATCACTTAGATACTGTTCATAGAGTTCTTCTACGTACGTTGCATTGGCGCCAGCCAAGTGTGAAGACTCGAGCCATGCCTTCATCACGCCGTTGTGCATATTTTCCCTTAACCAGTAGTTTTCACGTTTGCTGCGGTCTTAAAGCCGAGCTATTAAAAGGCCGCCCAACACGATTAGGGCGGCAATTTTTGTTTCTTAAACCGAACGATTCACAAGCATGGTCTTAATGTGACCAATCGCTTTCGTCGGATTTAATCCCTTAGGACAAACACTTACACAATTCATGATACCATGGCAACGAAAAACACTAAATGCATCATCAAGATCGGACAAACGTTCATCTGTCGCTGTATCTCGGCTATCAATTAGCCAACGGTACGCTGCCAAAAGGCCTGCTGGTCCGATAAACTTATCCGGATTCCACCAGAACGATGGGCACGATGTTGTACAACAGGCACACATGATGCATTCGTACAAGCCATCTAAATGCGCTCGCTCATCTGGACTTTGCAAGTTTTCACGCGCCGGCGGCACATTGCCATCAGACACTAAGAATGGCTTCACTTTTTCGTAGTTATCGTAGAACTGAGTCATGTCGACAATCAGATCACGAACAACAGGCAAACCCGGCAGTGGACGAATCACAATCTTGCCTTGACCAGAAAGTGCAGACAACGGTGTGATGCACGCTAGGCCATTTTTACCATTCATGTTCAAGCCATCTGAGCCACATACCCCTTCACGGCATGAGCGACGAAATGAGATAGTTGGATCTTGCTCTTTCAACAGAATAAGCGCATCCAGTAGCATCATGTCTGAACCTTCATCCACTTCGAGTGTGTATTCCTTCATATAAGGCTTCTGGTCGACATCAGGGTTGTAACGGTATAAAGAGAAATTCAGTTTCATGGTCATATCTCCTTAGTACGTACGTGCTTTTGGTGGGAACGCTTCACGATGGATAGGTTCCATGTTTACACCACGCTTAGTCATGCTCTCTGACTCTGGGTTGTAAAGTGAGTGGCATAGCCATTGCTCATCATCACGGTCAGGGAAATCGAATCGAGCGTGTGCGCCACGGCTTTCTGTTCGGAAGTTTGCCGCTACAGCGGTTGCGAATGCGGTTTCCATCAAGTTTTCAAGCTCTAGACACTCGATACGCTGAGTGTTGAACTCGGTAGACTTATCAGATAGGTGTGCATTTTTTAGGCGCTCGCGAATCGCTTTAAGCTCTTCTAGGCCTTCGGCCATGGCTTTGCCTTCTCGGAATACTGAGAAGTTATTCTGCATACATTGCTGAAGATCTTTACGAATTTGCGCAGGGTCTTCGCCGTCAGTACTGTTTTCCCAACGGTTGTAACGTTCTAGTGAACGTTCAATGTCAGCTTCAGTTGCGGGTTTGGCTTCGTCTTGTTTCTTCAGTGTCTCACCAAGGTGCAGACCTGTTGCACGACCAAATACCACCAAATCAAGCAGTGAGTTACCACCGAGACGGTTGGCACCGTGTACCGATACTGATGCGATTTCACCACAAGCAAATAGGCCTTGGATTTCAACATCGCTGCCGTCTTCACTTTGCTTAATCGCTTGACCAGAAACTTGGGTTGGAACCCCCCCCATCATGTAGTGACAGGTAGGAATCACTGGGATTGGTTCTTTCACTGGATCAACGTGAGCAAAGGTACGAGACAGCTCACAGACGCCAGGCAAACGAGATTCGAGCGTCTCTTTACCTAAGTGGTCTAGCTTAAGCTTGATGTGTGGACCCCAAGGACCATCGCAACCGCGACCTTCACGAATTTCAACCATCATTGAACGAGCAACAACATCACGACCCGCTAAGTCTTTAGCGTTTGGTGCGTAACGTTCCATGAAGCGTTCACCGTCTTTATTGAGAAGGTACCCCCCTTCACCACGACAACCTTCCGTTACCAATACACCTGCGCCAGCAATACCCGTTGGGTGGAACTGCCACATTTCGATATCTTGCATAGGAACGCCAGCACGAATCGCCATGCCAACACCGTCACCCGTATTGATGTGCGCGTTAGTTGTTGAAGCGTAGATACGACCAGCACCACCAGTAGCAAGAATGGTTGCCTTCGCTTTGAAGTAGCAAACTTCGCCTGTTTCCATACAAAGCGCAGTGGTACCTAAAATTGCACCGTCTTCGTTCTTAACAAGATCCAGTGCATACCACTCAGAGAAAACCGTCGTTTTGTGCTTAATGTTTTGTTGGTAAAGCGTGTGAAGCAATGCGTGGCCAGTACGGTCGGCTGCAGCTGCAGTACGAGCGGCTTGCTCACCACCAAAGTTTTTAGATTGACCACCGAAAGGACGCTGGTAAATCGTACCGTTGTCAAAACGAGAAAAAGGCAGACCCATTTTTTCAAGTTCGATTACCGACTCAGGACCGTTTTTACACATGTATTCGATAGCGTCTTGGTCACCGATGTAATCCGAACCTTTGACTGTGTCATACATGTGCTGTTCCCAATGGTCTTCGTGCGCGTTGCCAAGAGCAACAGTGATACCACCTTGCGCTGAAACCGTATGAGAACGAGTAGGGAAAACTTTAGAAAGCAATGCACAAGATAGGCCTTGCTCAGAAATCTGCAGTGCAGCTCGCATACCAGCACCACCAGCACCGATAACTACGGCATCAAACTCACGAACAGGAATAGTCACTTACGCACCCCACAAAATAAACAGACCAGAGAAAAAATATCCAAGAAGAACCGCAACGACACCGACTTGAAGAGCGACGCGCAATTTAGCGCATTTGATGTAGTCAGTGAGTACTTGCCATAGGCCGATCCACGCATGAACCAGAACAGAGGTAAGCGCTAACATAGTGAAGACTTTCGTGAAGGTTCCACCAAAAAATTGCGTCCAAGATACGTAAGAGATATCACCAGAGAAAACACAAAAGCTCACTAGGTAGATAGTGTAAAGTGTCATAATGATGGCTGTTGCACGAATCAATAGATAATCGTGGACACCATTACGACCAAAAGTAGAAACGTTGTTTACCATACTAAGATCCCCGCTAGTAGAGACAATACCGCTGTTGCTGCGAATGCAACCTTCGCACTCTTAGCGCCAGATTCCAGCTCTTCAAAGTGACCTAAGTCCATAAGAAGGTGACGAATACCACCAGCAATGTGGTAAGCCAACGCGGTTAAAATGCCCCACAGAACAAACTTCACGAAGAAGCTGTCGACAATGTCGCTCGCTTCCATAAAGCCGACTGGGGATGAGAGGGAAATGGATAGTAACCAAAGCAAAATTCCAATCGCGACAAAAGTTATCACCCCAGACACACGGTGTAGGATGGAAGCTATTGCGGTGATGGGAAAGTGGATGGTCTGTAAATCTAAATTAACAGGTCTTGTCTTTCTTTCTTTCACGGGCTTGCTCACTCAGCTCCATTGAGCATTATGGTCATTAAATAACCTTAGATATTGTTATGGACAAAATTCGATCGCAAACCGTCAAAAATTAACACTAACCTAACAATTAGCCCAGGTTGAGCCTCAGATAATTGTAAAAGCATTGTTAACTACTAGGATGATA
Organism: uncultured Vibrio sp.; assembly: GCF_947488985.1. Taxonomy (GTDB): domain Bacteria; phylum Pseudomonadota; class Gammaproteobacteria; order Enterobacterales; family Vibrionaceae; genus Vibrio. The sequence goes on along the minus strand of NZ_CANLBV010000010.1, from coordinate 50,096 downwards.
AAGATACCTTAAATATCTCCTCAGCCTAGCGTTTATAAGGTTTTAACCAAACTTTTCAGTGCCACTATACGACTGGCAACATTCTAATACAATTGATGCAACAAATAATGCTACATAGAACAGATTTTTAACGAATTTAATGTAAAAAGTACTAACAAGTGCACACAAAGCTGCAGAAAAATTGACTTTCGCACCTAAGACCAGTAAAAAAATGGCATATAAACATCCTGGACGGATTAAATAATAAACAAAGGAGATTGTTATGGCGGATAAGAAAGCTACCCTTCATATTGAAGGTCAAGCGCCAATCGAGCTGCCGATTACAGAGGGTGTACTCGGTACACCAGTGATCGATGTTCGAACACTAGGTTCTAATGGTTTTTTCACTTTTGACCCTGGTTTTCTTGCCACTGCATCTTGTGAGTCTCAAATCACTTTTATTGACGGTGGAAAAGGTATCCTTTTACACCGCGGTTATCCTATTGACCAACTTGCCAATAACGCTGATTACTTAGAGGTATGTTACATACTTCTTTACGGTGAAGCCCCATCTCGAGCTGAATACGAAAAGTTCAAGACTACCGTGACACGTCACACTATGGTGCACGAGCAAATCGCGAGTTTCTTCCACGGCTTCCGTCGTGACGCTCACCCTATGGCTGTAATGTGTGGTGTTGTCGGCGCTCTGGCGGCGTTCTACCACGACTCACTTGATGTCAACAACGACACACACCGTGAAATTGCGGCTTACCGCCTGATTTCCAAAATGCCAACCTTGGCTGCAATGTGTTACAAATATTCAATCGGCCAACCGTTTATTTACCCACGTAACGACCTAGGCTACGCAGAAAACTTCTTACACATGATGTTTGCTAACCCATGTGAAGAGTATGAAGTGAACCCTATCGTTGCTCGCGCTATGGATAAAATCTTTACCCTGCATGCTGATCACGAACAGAACGCTTCAACGTCTACCGTACGTCTAGCAGGCTCATCGGGTGCTAACCCGTTTGCGTGTATCGCCGCAGGTATCGCATCACTTTGGGGCCCTGCTCACGGCGGTGCAAATGAAGCGTGTCTGCGTATGCTTGAAGAAATTGGCAGCGTAGATAAGATCGAAGAGTACGTGGCAAAAGCCAAAGACAAAGATGACCCATTCCGTTTGATGGGCTTCGGTCACCGTGTTTACAAGAACTACGATCCACGTGCAACCGTTATGCGCGAAGCGTGCCACGAAGTGCTTAGAGAATTGAACATTCAAGATCCACTGCTTGATGTTGCAATGGAACTGGAGCGTATTGCCCTTTCTGATGAGTACTTTGTTTCTAAGAAGCTATACCCGAACGTCGATTTCTACTCAGGTATCATTCTGAAAGCGATTGGTATTCCAGTATCTATGTTTACTGTAATATTTGCGATGTCTCGCACTATCGGTTGGATTGCACACTGGAACGAAATGCACAGCGATCCTACCAACCGTATCGGTCGTCCTCGTCAGCTATATACTGGTGAAGAGCAACGTGACTTTAAAGCGCTTCACGAACGTGAATAGTTGCTATAGAGCATAATGTTAAAAGGGGTTGATGTAAGAACATCAACCCCTTTTCTTTTGTACGAGATGCGAGATGCGAGATGCGAGATGCGAGATGCGAGATGCGAGATGCGAGATGCGAGATGCGAGATATTTTAAGGCTTAATCTAGCCTCATCAACCACAATCTAGTAGAAATATCTTCCTATACAATAATTATCAGCGTCTAGAGATTCCCTACTTCTTTCCCCATCCAAGCGGACAAATTTACAGTTTGCCATTATCCCTCATCTCGCATCGGCTCTTATACCGGGTTATCGATATCGATAAACTCGACATCTAAACCGTGCTCTTTCGCTAACCATTCACCTAGAGCTTTCACACCATAACGCTCTGTCGCATGATGGCCTGCTGCAAAATAATGAATGTCTTGCTCACGCGCTGAATACGTTGTGCGTTCTGAAATCTCACCAGAGATAAACGCATCGATACCTTGAGAAGCTGCAAGCTCAATGTAGTCTTGGCCACCGCCAGTACACCAACCTACTGTTTCAATCATTTTATCGGCGTTCTCCGGGGCAATATGTAACGGCTTACGATTCAGAACTTGATCAATTTTTGCTGCAAACTCAGTACCTGTTATTGGCGCTTTCAACTTACCAAACATTGCAACCGATTGTGGGTGCCCTTCCAGACCACCTTCTACTTCAATATCAAGCAGTTCAGCGAGCTTGGTGTTGTTACCAAGTTCAGGGTGGATATCGAGAGGTAAGTGATAACCTAGCAGGTTGATATCATTCTTAATCAGAGTACGAATGCGCTTGCCCTTCATGCCACGAATGGCTTCTGACTCACCTTTCCAGAAAAAGCCGTGATGGACCAACAAAGCGTCTGCGTTCAGTTCTACCGCTTTATCAATCAGGGCTTGGGAAGCGGTCACACCAGTAACGATTCGCTCCACTTCTGTTGCACCTTCAACTTGCAGGCCATTAGGACAGTAATCTTTAATCTGCTGTGGCTGCAGTTTTTCATTAAGTAGCGTTTCTAATTGTAAGTTATTCATTTTTCTTTTCCGGCTTACCTTTATAATAACGTCGTTATATCAATTTACGGGTAGAATGTCGAAAGCCCTTGGGGCGATGTTTATAAAGATCTACGTTTACAAAGAGCTATGTTTATGAAGAGCAGATCTATTTATCAAGACCATATGACTGAAGTTGATGAGGAACCGATGACTGCACTGCAACGTTTTTACCAATGGGTCATCGACTCACCACCGCTACTCGACATCAAACCACCAATATCTGATATTAGTGCATTCTCAAGCCAGCATGCCATCGACGCATCACAGGCTTATCATGGTAACCCTAGACTCGGCTTCCTCTACCAATATCTATGTCAACAAGTGATCACTGCCTCAGCGAATTACTCAATAAAACATGATGAGATTCAGATCAACGTGGAAGGCCGAACACTAGGCGCTATCGACTTTATTGTTGAAGAAAAGAACAGCCACAAACTGCAGCATTGGGAAGTGGCGATTAAGTTTTACCTACTCTATGAACAGACCTGGTTTGGCCCCAACTCTCACGATCAATTGGATAAAAAGCTCGACCGGATGCTCAGCCACCAGCTCAGTATCTCCTCTTCAGCTGCTTTTGTTGAGCAATATCCAGAGATCAATGTCGACTCTAAACACTTACTCATGCAAGGCCGTTTATACACCAACCCATTCTTGGAGCAAAACGTACCTAATGAGTGTTTGGGTTACGACATTAATCCAAGCCAAGTAAACGGTTTTTGGTGCTATCAAAATCAAGTTCATCTAATCACTGAAGCGCTCTACCCTCTCACCAAAGAACAATGGGCTGCGGGGACGGATGATTTCAGCGGTGAGCCTATTACTGAGTTTGGTGAGCGCTTCGTGCATGGGCAAACCAAATCTGGGCAATTCTGGTTTGTGATGCCACAAAGCTGGCCACACGGTTAGTCATCTAAGCTAACTCACTCACCTTTTCACTCTTACACTAAACTAGCACCTAGCACCTAGCACCTAGCACCTAGCACGAATAAAAAAGGGCTGATGCTTTCACATCAACCCTTCGACTATTTGCTTGATAAATCCATGAATCTTATTAGATTATAGACCGGCTGCGGCAAATACTTGGTTCACAATCTCTTGAGCTTCTGCTTCGATGGCTTTCAGGTGCTCTTCACCCTTAAAGCTTTCACAGTAGATCTTGTAGATGTCTTCTGTACCTGATGGACGAGCTGCAAACCAACCGTTCTCAGTCGTCACTTTTAGGCCGCCAATCGCAGCACCGTTACCTGGAGCGTGTGTTAGGCGCGCAGTAATGGTATCACCCGCAAGCGTCTCAGCAGAAACCATCTCTGGAGATAGCTTTTTAAGCACGTCTTTTTGCGCGCCATTTGCGACTGCTTGAATACGGTTGTACTTAGACTCACCGTGTTTCGCCGCTAGCTCTTCATAGTATTCTTGTGGGTTCTTACCAGTAACCGCTGTGATCTCAGCCGCAAGTAGGCAAAGAATCAGGCCGTCTTTATCTGTTGACCAAGGCGTACCGTCTTTACGTAAGAAAGAAGCACCTGCACTCTCTTCACCGCCGAAACCAAACTGACCGTTATATAGGCCGTCAACGAACCATTTGAAGCCAACCGGTACTTCACAAAGCTCACGGCCTAAGTCAGCAACCACGCGATCGATCAGTGCACTTGATACGAGTGTCTTACCAACTGCAACGTCCTTACCCCAGCCTTCACGGTGACGGTATAGGTAATCAATACACACTGCTAGATAATGGTTTGGATTCATCAGGCCTTTTGGTGTCACGATGCCGTGGCGATCGTAATCCGGATCGTTACCAAACGCTAGAGCGTACTCGTCTTTAAGAGCCAATAAGCCAGCCATCGCGTATGGAGAAGAACAGTCCATACGAACCACGCCGTCTTTATCCAGAGACATAAACTGGAATGAAGGGTCAATCGCTTCACTCACCAGAGTAAGATCTAAGTTGTACGCTTTGCTAATTTGACGCCAGTAATCGATACCACTGCCACCTAGAGGATCAACACCAATTTTGATGTTGGCTTTCTGGATCGCTTCCATATCGACCACATTAACCAAATCAGCGACGTATGGGGCAACCAGATCCACTTCTTTTACCAGCTCTGACTGTTTGGCTTGTGCGATAGGCGTACGCTTAACACCTTGCATTTGCTCGGCAATGATCACGTTGGCACGGTCTTCAATCGCTTGAGTCAATTCAGCTTCAGCTGGGCCACCGTGTGTCGGGTTGTATTTGATACCGCCATCTTGAGGTGGGTTATGCGAAGGCGTGATAACAATGCCGTCGGCTTTTTTGTCATTCACTAGATTGTGCGTAAGAATCGCGTGCGAGATACCAGGAGTTGGAGTAAAGCCATTGTTTTCTTGAATAATAACTTCAACACCGTTCGCTACCAGCACTTCGATAACCGTAGAGAATGCAGGCTCAGATAGAGCGTGAGTATCTTTACCTAAGAAAAGAGGGCCAGTTGTACCTTGCTCGGCACGAACTTCAGCGACCGCTTGTGCAATCGCTAGAATGTGGTTTTCGTTAAATGTGGATTTGTCTGCTGTACCACGGTGACCAGAAGTACCGAAAAGTACTTTATGGTCTGTGTTCGTCGCATCCGGTTGCTGTAAGAAATAGTTAGCAACTAAAGCCGGAATATTATGAAGATCTTCCTGTTGAGCTTTCTGCCCAGCACGAGGGTGCATAGCCATTTTTGACATCCTTATATAAAATTTAAAAACAAAAAAACCTCATAATATCTTCTTATCCATGGATATTATGAGGTTTAAATCAGATTTCTTTAAATTGAACCTGTTACTTTTTCTATCAATTCTGCTGGGAAACTCATGCGGCTCATCAGCTGCTCAACCATCTGTCTTTTTCGGCTTGTATTGTTATTTGTAATAACCCAAAAAGGACTTTGTGGAATGGCTTTCGGCTTTGTTGTGTTGCCGTTTGCTAGCAAGGTTGCTTCGTTATCTGCAAAGTAAACACGCTTACGGCCTTTTACTTGAGTCGCTTCTGAAAAGCGTTCAGGGTCGATTTTATGCAGTGTTGATAACACCAGCATGAAACGATCAATGGCTTTCTTTAGTGACGCAAACTCATCTGATATAAGTAATGAGCGCATTTCTTTAACACCATCGAGCTTCTCTAGAGTAAAGCCTACCTCTTTGCTAACCACGATGCCTTTTGGCTCAACGATCTCTTCAATCGGAGCCGTACCTTGGCTATCAACCTTTAACAAGCGACGCAGAATATCTGAAGCGCTTTCGCCAATACGTTCTGTCTGGCCCGCTATAAAACGGTATAGGTCCTCATCAACCTCAATTGTTTTCATTCGCTTTTCACAATCTCAATGTTTAAACTCTGGGGGATTATAGCGAGATCCGCGCGGATACTCTACGTCAAACCCACCATGAATAAGATAAAAATGTCAGTACAGCTCAACTATAAATTGGAAGGTGAGGGTCACACCATTGTTTTGATCCATGGATTATTTGGTAATCTCGACAACCTTGGCATACTGGCTCGGGATCTAAAATCCGATCACCAAGTGCTTAGCATCGATCTCCGCAACCATGGTCAATCTTTCCATAGTGATAGCCATGACTACCGAGTGATGGCACAAGATGTCGCCCAACTATTGAGTGATCTTGAGTTGAAAGACGTCACTGTAATTGGGCACTCAATGGGTGGCAAGGTCGCGATGGCACTGACACAATACCTCACATTGCATAAGCTGATTGTATTAGATATGGCACCCATCGCGTATACTCAAAATCGTCACGACAACGTATTCGCAGGCCTACAAGCAGTGATAGAAGAAAAGCCAACATCACGCTCAGATGCGCTCAAGGTTCTCGCAAAACATATTGAAATAGACGGGGTGCGCCAGTTCTTAACTAAGTCTCTATTCAACACTGAACAAGGTATTATGGAGTGGCGCTTCAACGTCGCTTCACTGCTGACTAATTACTCGCATATTCAAGGTTGGCAACCGATCCCGCTAACCTCAGTGAAAACTTTGCTCATAAAAGGCGGGGATTCCGATTACCTCACAGCAGAGCATCAAGTAGCCGTTCAGCAGCAATTTTCCAGCGCCAAAGCACACGTCATTGCCAATACGGGTCACTGGCTGCATGCTGAAAAGCCAGTGGAAGTACTCAGAGTCATCCGAAAATTCATCGCTTAAATACACTTTTTAATGCAGATAAATGAAAGCGGCTAATCACTGTCGATTAACTTTATCTCACAACAGTGATATAGTGCGCCAAAGCAAATTTGGTATATAAGGTTCCCATGCTTTACGACTACATGAACATCATTGAATCTATTGGTTTAGATCTCATGTTTGCCGCGATTTTCTTTTTGATCGGCATGGCAATTAAGGACGTTCTTAAGCAAGGAAATGTTCCTGCATTTGGTCGTCGCATTGTGTGGCTAGTGCTTTTCCTTGGTTGTGCGGGTTTTATCGCCAAAGGGATAATCCAACTAAGCTGGGAAGGAACTGGGATCTAACCATCCCCTTCCGAACTTTATTACACCGACAACAGACAAAATGAAAGGTAATGATTCTATGGCAAGTGTAGGTCTCTTCTTTGGTAGCGATACAGGTAACACTGAAGCTGTTGCTAAGATGATTCAAAAGCAATTGAGCAAGCAGCTCGTTCACGTTCAAGACATTGCAAAAAGCAGCAAAGAAGATATCGATAACTTCGATCTACTGCTGCTTGGTATCCCTACGTGGTACTACGGCGAAGCACAATGTGATTGGGATGACTTTTTCCCAGAGCTAGAAGCGATTGATTTCTCAACCAAGCTTGTTGCTATCTTTGGCTGTGGCGACCAAGAAGATTATGCAGAATACTTCTGTGATGCTATGGGTACTATACGTGACATCGTTGAAGCGAAAGGCGGTACGATTCTAGGTTACACTTCAACTGAAGGCTACGAGTTCGAAGCATCGAAAGGTTTAGTTGAAGGCGATGACAGCCAATTCGTTGGCCTATGTATCGATGAAGATCGTCAACCTGAGCTAACTGATGAGCGTGTATCTAACTGGGTTAAACAAATCCACGAAGAGATGTGCCTAGCAGAACTAGAAGACTAATTTCTAGTTATTGTCTGTAATGACAACTCGCTATCAATAAAAAAACCTCCTTGTTGGAGGTTTTTTGCTTTCTAGTTCATACCAATCAACACTCGGCCTCTAGACCTTGGTCCTCTTCCCTAAATTGAGGTTTCTTTCTCACATAGAGGGTGCGTTGAATTTCTGAAACCACATTCCCCTGCTTATCTTTCACGTAGATAATAAACTCAGGGAAACATTTTTCTCCAAGCTGTGTCTGACGATAGATCTCATCAAGCTGCTCTTGGCTTATCTCAAAGTCGGCATACAAATCAGATTGCCCCGGTTTGATAAAGTTGATGCTCGCCTCTTTATCCCACACATAATATCGTTCACCTAGAATGCCCATTAACATCAATGAGTAAACAGGATCGGTCAGAGAAAAAATACTGCCACCATATTGGGTACGATTGGCATTTTTATTCCACCAACGCAGCTTGAGTACTGTCTTTACTACCCTAAAATCAGCGCTAATATGGGCAATCTTGATGCCTGCTCCCCAGAACGGAGGCCAAATATTGAGTGCGAATTTGACAATGTTTGGTTTATATACTTTTGCAAGTTGCTTATTCATAATAACATTCCGTGTTCATATGAGAAATACCACCTTAACTGGTCTTACCTCTACTATAAGTGAGATATTTCCAATTTACAAAACAGATTGTGATTTGGGCAGGTAACCCTTTGAAGTTCGTGGTTTATTGTTATGCCTGACTCAACTATAATGGTTTTAATATTGAATTCTGTTAATTGCTGCAGATCATCAACAGGAAAGTATATGTCAGACAATAATCAAGCGCTAAAAGATGCTGGTCTTAAAGTGACCCTTCCACGGCTCAAAATTTTAGAAGTATTACAACAGCCAGACTGCCAACATATTAGTGCTGAAGATTTATATAAAAAGTTGATCGACTTAGGTGAAGAGATCGGGCTTGCAACGGTTTATCGAGTGCTCAACCAATTCGATGACGCTGGCATCGTTACTCGCCACCATTTTGAAGGTGGCAAATCGGTATTTGAACTTTCAACACAACACCACCATGATCACCTAGTGTGTCTAGACTGTGGTGTTGTGATCGAATTCTCTGATGAGGTTATTGAAGAAAGACAAAGAGAAATCGCATTACGTCATAATATTAAACTGACGAACCACAGTTTATACCTGTACGGTAAATGCATTAGCGAAGATTGCAAAGGCAATCCAGATGCACATAAAGTGAAATAAAACACAACGCCAGCTTTGCTTAGCTGGTGATAGCGTGGGAAGGTAATGGAATTCGTGTAACAAACTCAACCACTCCCGAGCTCATCTCATCCGCATTCAAACACAAAAAAACCGGCTTAGTAAGCCGGTTTTTTATTGGGTCGTTTTTAACAAGCTAAGCACTCAAGCATTAAGCTTCAGTTTTACCCCAAGTGTCACGTAGACCAACCGTACGGTTGAACACGAGCGCGTCTGCTTTAGAGTCTTTCGAATCTACGCAGAAGTAACCTGTACGTTCAAACTGGTACGCTTGCTCTGCTGCACCTTCCGCTAGGCTAGGCTCAACAAAACCGTTCAACTTAACCAATGACTCTGGGTTGATCGTTGCAGCGAAATCATCCGCAGCAGCTGGGTTTGCTACAGTGAATAGACGATCGTATAGACGAATTTCAGCTGGCAGTGCTTTATCAGCAGATACCCAGTGGATAACACCCTTCACTTTGCGGCCATCTGCTGGGTTCTTACCTAGCGTTTCGTCATCGTAAGAACAGAAGATAGTAGTAATGTTATCTTCTGCATCTTTCTCGATACGCTCTGCTTTAATTACGTAAGCACCACGTAGGCGAACTTCTTTACCTAGAACCAAACGCTTGTACTTCTTGTTTGCTTCTTCACGGAAGTCATCACGCTCGATCCAAACTTCACGAGTAAACGGTACTTCACGAGTACCCATTTCAGGTTTGTTCGGGTGGTTAGCAACCGTTAGTGTTTCTACTTTATCTGCATCGTAGTTTTCAATCACGATCTTAACCGGATCTAGAACCGCCATTGCACGGGGTGCATTTTCGTTCAAGTCATCACGGATACAAGACTCAAGTGAACCGAACTCAATCATGTTCTCTTGTTTAGTCACACCGATACGCTTACAGAATTCACGAATAGACGCAGAAGTGAAACCACGACGACGTAAACCAGAGATAGTTGGCATACGTGGGTCATCCCAACCTTGAACTAGATTTTCAACCACAAGTTGGTTCAGCTTACGCTTAGACATCACTGTGTATTCAAGATTCAGACGGCTAAACTCGTACTGACGAGGTTGGCAATCGATCGTGATGTTATCTAGAACCCAATCGTACAGGCGACGGTTGTCTTGGAATTCAAGCGTACAGATAGAGTGTGTAATACCCTCTAACGCATCAGAAATACAGTGAGTGAAGTCGTACATTGGGTAAATGCACCACTTGTCACCCGTCTGATGGTGGTGAGCAAAACGAACACGGTAGATAACAGGATCACGCATCACCATGAATGAAGAGCTCATGTCGATCTTAGCACGTAGACACGCTTTACCTTCTTCAAAGCCACCGTCACGCATTTTTTCAAATAACGCTAGGTTCTCTTCTGGGCTACGGTCACGGTACGGGCTCGCTTTACCTGGCTCTTTTAGCGTGCCACGGTATTCACGGATCTGCTCAGGACTTAGCTCGTCAACGTACGCTAAGCCTTTATTAATTAATTCCACAGCATAAGCGTAAAGCGTATCGAAGTAGTTTGATGAGTAACAAATGTCACCAGACCATTCAAAGCCTAACCAGCTTACATCATTCTTAATTGACTCAACGTATTCAACGTCTTCTTTTTCAGGGTTTGTATCATCGAAACGAAGATTACATTGTCCCTGGTAGTCCTGAGCAATACCAAAATTCAAGCAAATAGATTTAGCGTGACCAATGTGCAGGTAGCCGTTCGGCTCCGGCGGGAAACGAGTATGCACGCTACTGTGTGTACCATCCGCTAAATCTTTGTCGATAATTTGGCGAATGAAATTCGATGGACGAGCCTCAGCTTCACTCATCTATAGCACCTCTATGTATTTAGTATTGTCAGAGAAAGTTATCTTTCATCTCCAAGAAAACGGACGCTTATAGCGCAAGTCAAAGATAGAAAGATCATTGTTGCTAATCATCCACAATTCTTTGCCTTTGCACAATAAGAACTATCCGTTAATTGCGATTATTTAGTCTATTAGATGAAGAATAGAGCGAACCGTATCAATTGACATTCCTCAGCAGGTACAAAAAAGCCTCCCATGTAGGAGGCTTTCAATTTGAAACTTAGTTAAGCGCAGTTACTACGCCTTAATAAGTACTTCCTTTACTATGGAAGTTTTACATCAGATAGGTCTTCACCTGCACCAATAGCTTTCATTTCTCCAGCAACGATTTCAGCTAGAGGGCCTAGGATAACCTGCAGGTTGTTCTCGCCCAGTTTAACCACACCTTTCGCGCCCAGTTTCTTAAGTACAACTTCATCAGCGATAGAGCGGTCTTTAAGAGTTAGACGTAGACGTGTGATACAAGCATCAATTGAAGTTAAGTTGTCGTGACCACCTAGAGCTTTCAGGTATTGGCGTGCAACTTCACCTTTTGCAGCTTCACCAGCAGGCGTTGCTGCAGCTTCGTCATCATCTTCACGGCCTGGCGATTTCAGGTTGAAAGCGCGGATTGCGAAAGAGAAAGTGAAGAAGTATAGAGCACCGAAACCAAGACCGATTAGCAGTAGTACGAATGGTTTAGTTGCTAGACCCCAGTTCAGTACGAAGTCGATAAGACCCGCAGAGAAACCGAAACCGTGCAGAGTACCAAACATGTTAGCAACGACTAGCGACAGACCAGTAAATACAGCGTGCATTGCGTACAGTGCAGGCGCTAGGAATACGAACATGAATTCTAGCGGCTCTGTGATACCTGTTAGGAATGAACAAAATGCAACTGAGAATAGTGCACCACCAACTTGGCTACGTTTTTCAGCCGGAGCAGCTAGGTACATTGCAAGTGCAGCACCTGGTAGACCAAACATCATTACTGGGAAGAAACCGTTCATGAATACACCAGCGCCTAGATCACCACCGAAGAAACGGTGTAGGTCGCCAGACTTAACTGTTTCAGTCACTTCTTTAACTACCGTTGTAATTTCTGGAGTAACAGAGTTAGCGAATGTAAACGTGTGTTCTTGACCAACAACCAGAGTTTTCGCTAGTGATGGGTCAACACAAAGTTGAGTGATGCTAGCGAACGCGCCTTGACCAGCAACAACGATTTCTTGACATGTACCCATACCAAACCAGAAGTATGAGTTCAATACGTGGTGTAAACCTACAGGGATAAGTGCACGGTTAAGCGTACCGTAAACGAATTGACCGATAGCGCCAGATGTTGATACAGCGTGAGCCAGTGCGTCTAGACCAGACTGAACACCAGGCCAAACCACACCAGAAACCGCACCTGCAACAAGTGCAAACAGACCAGCCATGATAGGTACTAAACGCTTACCTGCAAAGAAAGCCAGCCACTCTGGAAGGCGTGTTGCATGAAAAGCGTTGTAAGAGTGACCCGCAATGATACCCGCGAAGATACCACCAAAGAAAGACATGTTAACGTCAGCATTAATTGTTGTTGCTGTCGCTGTTAGTACAAAGTAAGCAACTGCACCAGCAAGACCTGCTGCGCCGTTACCGTCCTTAGAAAGGCCAATTGCGATACCTAGACCGAATAGCAGTGGTAGGTTGCCAAAAATAGCGCCACCAGCTTCTGCCATAAATGGAATATCAAGTAGATCGCCTTGACCTAAACGTAGTAGAAGCGCCGCAATCGGAAGCGTTGCGATAGGTAGCATTAATGCCTTACCCAGCTTCTGTGCATATCCTAGAATATTCACCAGTTGTTTCCCCCTATAGGATTTTTTAGAATTCGTTTGAGAAACTTATTTTAGTAGCTCAATTTAGTCGTAATCAGTGTATTCAATTAATTTTGCCCCGCAAATTAAAAGCTTACCATTTGTGATCATAATCACCAGTTTTCACCAAATCAGAAGGTTTTTGCTAGCGAGATCATAAAACTTATTTTATCATTAAAAAAAACAAAGGAATGCGGATAGAATCCAAACCTAATTGATAGAAAACAGGATGGGAATTTCACTCTGTTTTAGTCGTATGAATATAAATAACTCCTAATCAAGAACGTAAAAAACACACTTATTTATTCATTATATTTTAAACACTTATATCAAATTACACATTTAAATTGTTTACCCATACAAAGATAAATCGTTACGTAAATGATGCTCGAAAACTAAGTCTACATTTAGGTAACGAACAAATTTAAAAGATCTCTCGAAATAAGGATTAGCTGACTATGTACGCGCTAAGTAACTGTAAAATTTACACGGGTAGTGATGTTCTAACGGATCATGCTGTTGTCATTGAAAATGAACTGATTAAAACAGTCTGCCCTATCTCTGAATTACCAGAAGGTATCGAGGTTCGCGATCTAGATGGTGCAAACCTAAGCCCGGGCTTCATTGACCTACAGCTGAATGGTTGTGGTGGTGTGATGCTGAACGATGAGATCACGGCAGACACTATGCAAATCATGCACAAAGCTAACCTTAAATCAGGCTGTACGAGCTTCTTGCCAACACTTATCACCTCTTCAGATGAAGATATGCGTGCAGTGATTAGCGCAGCGCGTAAATACCACAATCAGTACCAAAACCAATCTCTAGGTCTACACCTTGAAGGTCCATACCTGAACGTTGCTAAAAAAGGCATTCACAGCGTTGATCACATACGCAACTCTGACAACGAAATGATTGAGCTTATCTGTGAGAACAGTGATCTTGTGGCCAAAGTGACACTGGCTCCTGAACTGAACGATCCAGAACATATTGAGCGTCTGCATAAAGCTGGCGTGGTCGTTTCTATTGGTCACACTAATGCAACATACGCCGAAGCACGTCAAGGCTTCGAATCCGGTATTACCTTCGCCACTCACCTATTCAATGCAATGACACCTATGGTCGGTCGTGAGCCTGGCGTTGTTGGGGCCATCTACGATACCCCAGACGTTTACGCGGGTATCATCGCTGACGGTTTTCACGTTGATTACGCAAACATCCGAATTGCGCACAAAATTAAGGGAGAAAAGTTGGTATTAGTGACGGATGCCACAGCTCCTGCAGGTGCTGACATGGAATACTTTATTTTTGTCGGTAAGAAAGTATATTACCGTGATGGTAAGTGTGTTGATGAAAATGGCACACTAGGCGGCTCAGCTCTGACTATGATTGAAGCAGTTCAGAATACAGTTGAGCACGCTGGTATCGCTTTAGACGAAGCTCTTCGCATGGCTACGCTATACCCAGCTACGGCTATTGGTGTAGAAAGCAAGCTAGGTCGAATCAAAAAAGGCATGGTTGCAAACCTCGCCGTATTCGATCGAGATTTTAACGTTAAAGCGACTATTGTTAACGGAAAATACGAGCACAATTAAGTATGAATGGCGGACAAATAGGTAACGTAGACTTAGTTAAACAACTAAACAGTGCGGCAGTATACCGACTGATAGACCAACAAGGTCCTATTAGTCGTATACAAGTGGCTGATGTAAGCCAACTCGCACCGGCAAGTGTTACAAAAATTACCCGCCAGCTTTTAGAGCGCGGCCTAATTAAAGAGGTGGCGCAGCAAGCGTCTACTGGCGGTAGACGCGCTATCTCCCTAACCACAGAAGTGGAACCCTTCCACTCTATCGCTGTGCGCTTAGGTCGAGATTATATACAAATAAGCCTTTATGACCTCGCTGGTCGTGAATTGGCTTTCCAACAGCAAGATCTTGATTATTCTCATCAATCCGATCTGATTCAAGGCTTAGTTAATACCTTAAAAGCGTTCATTGCAGAGCATCAACCAAAGATCGACCAACTGATTGCTATTGGTGTCACGCTTCCAGGCTTAGTTAACCCAACGACCGGTGTTGTTGAGTACATGCCGAATACCGACATCGATAACCTCGCATTAAGCGACATTATTCGCGATACATTCCATGTCGCTTGTTTTGTTGGTAATGACGTTCGTGGAATGGCGCTTGCTGAGCACTACTTCGGTGCAAGTAAAGACTGCCAAGATTCTATTTTGGTCAGTGTTCACCGAGGAACGGGGGCAGGAATTATCGTTAATGGTCAGGTTTTCTTAGGCCATAACCGCAACGTCGGTGAGATTGGTCATATCCAAATTGACCCATTGGGCGAGCAATGCCAATGCGGTAACTTTGGCTGCCTTGAAACCGTCGCCGCAAACCCTGCCATTGTTGATCGAGTACAGAAGCTGATTAAACAAGGGTACGAGTCCTCTCTTACCGAGTTAGACCGTATCACTATTCAAGACGTATGTGATCATGCTAACAATGGTGACGAACTTGCGAAGCAGAGTTTAGTTCGAGTGGGGAATCAGTTAGGCAAAGCAATAGCAATGACGATTAACTTGTTCAACCCACAAAAGGTCATCATTGCTGGTGATATAACAAAAGCACAAGATATTGTATTCCCTGCAATTAAGCGCAATGTAGAGAATCAGTCGTTAACTGCTTTCCATAGCGGTCTGCCTATTGTAGCATCACAGATCGATAAACATCCTACGATGGGAGCTTTCGCTATGATCAAGCGCGCCATGCTCAACGGTGTGTTACTTCAAAAGCTTCTCGAAGATTAAAGAAAACCATTTTGATTTTCCACGGGCCGTGTTTGTATGAACACGGCCCGTTTTTTTAAGTTAGGGAACTAAAACAACAAGTTATGGAACTTATACTCATCTCTACTGCGTTTATTGCAGGCTTTATCGCTTTAAAGTGTCACCTTCCTCCACTCGTTGGCTTTTTGATTGCTGGTTTTGCGCTGTATGCCTTTGGCTTCGAAACCAATAACACCATCATTACCTTAGCGGATCTTGGCGTCACCTTGCTGTTATTTACCATTGGCTTAAAACTCGACATCAAAACCCTACTCTCGAAAGAGATCTGGGCTGGGGCGACCATACACAACCTCCTATCGACCCTATTTTTTGCCGCTGCTCTATTTGGTTTTAAGCTACTAGGTATTTCATCGTTGGCTGCAATGTCAATGGAGCAAATCGTTCTACTCGGTTTTGCCCTCTCCTTCTCAAGTACCGTATTTGCGGTGAAGTCTTTGCAAGAGAAAGGTGAAATGAACTCAACCTACGGTACGCTAGCAATCGGTATCTTGGTTATGCAGGATATCTTTGCCGTTATCTTCCTAACCATATCAACGGGCAAAGTTCCAGAATGGTACGCTATCTTCCTATTCGTACTACCAATTTTACGCCCTCTTTTTTATCGCCTGCTGGATAAAGTCGGTCATGGAGAAATGTTGGTTCTCTGTGGGATATTCTTCGGCTTAGTCGTTGGCGCTGGACTATTCAATTTCGTCGGTATCAAACCAGACTTAGGTGCTCTGATACTCGGTATATTGCTAGCAGGTCATAGCAAAGCATCAGAACTGTCAAAATCCTTGTTTAATATTAAAGAGCTACTTCTGGTATGTTTCTTCCTAAGTATCGGTCTATCGGGAGCTCCTACCCTCTCCGCGATCTCTCTTTCAATCCTATTTCTATTACTTCTGCCAATTAACGGTATTCTTTACTTTTTGGTACTCAATGCCTACAAATTCCGCGTTAGAACATCGCTGTTAACATCTCTATCACTCTTTAACTTTAGTGAATTTGGCCTGATTGTTGGCGGGTTAGCCTTTAAGAACGGTTGGATGTCGAGTGATATTCTGATTGCATTAGCATTGACTATATCTCTCTCATTTATTATTGCCGCGCCTATTAACCATATAGGCCATAAGCTCTACCAACAATCAGGAAAATGGCTCAAAGAGCATGCAGCAGAGAAGCTCCACCAGCGTGACCAGCTTATCGACCCGGGTCATGCTCAAGTGCTTATTCTTGGTATGGGACGGATTGGTTCCGGTGCCTATGATGAATTACGAGCCCGCTACGGCAAAGTCAGCTTAGGGGTTGAAGTTCGTGAAGAGGCGGCACACGCTCACAGAAGCCAAGGAAGAAACGTTATTTGTGGCGATGCGACTGACTCAGATTTTTGGGAACGAATCTTAGACACAACTAATGTAAGCTTAGTGCTCTTGGCGATGCCTCACCACCAAGGTAATCAAACGGCTCTCGAACAGCTAAAATCACGTAACTTTAAAGGTCAAATAGCCGCGATTGCTGAATACTCAGATCAACTAGACACACTGAAAGAAAGTGGTGTTGATGCCGCTTTCAATATTTACAGCGAGGCGGGCAGTGGTTTTGCTCGGCATGTCTGCGAGCAACTAAACCCAAAAATCAATAAAATCAATAAAATCAATCCTTAAACACACTCAACTTCGCCTCTCAAGAAGACTTTTTTGGGAACTTTTGAGAGGCTATTGTATAAAAAACCAACCGCAATTAGATATCGACCACCAAAACAACTCAATAATTAGATAATTTCTAACATAACCCCCTTTATATAATTTTTTTACTGATATCTGGTTGCTTTTTTTAGCCAGAGTGGCAAATTAAAGACAGTTGAATTAGAAATTATTTAAAGGAAGTTCTATGTGTTCAGTATTTGGCATTCTCGACATTAAAAGTGATGCCGCAGCACTTCGCCCTATTGCTTTGGAAATGTCTAAAAAGCTTCGTCACCGCGGCCCAGATTGGTCTGGTATCTATGCGGGTGAAAAAGCAATCCTTGCTCACGAACGTTTGGCTATCGTTGGTCTTAACAGTGGTGCACAACCACTATACAGCCATGACAAAAAACACATTCTTGCAGTGAACGGCGAAATTTATAATCACAAAGAACTTCGTGCACGCTATGAAGACAAGTACCAATTTCAAACAGATTCTGACTGTGAAGTCATCCTTGCACTATACCAAGAATTAGGCACAGAACTACTCGAAGAGCTTAACGGTATTTTCGCGTTCGTTTTATACGACGAAGAGAAAGACGAGTACCTTGTCGGCCGCGACCACATTGGTATCATTCCTCTTTACCAAGGCTACGATGAGCACGGTAACTACTACGTTGCTTCAGAAATGAAAGCACTGGTTCCTGTGTGTAAAACGATCAGTGAATTCCCTCCAGGTAGCTTCTACTCTTCGAAAGATTCAGAGCCTCAACGCTACTACATCCGTGATTGGAACGAATACGCAGCAGTACAAGGCAATACAACCAGCAAAAAAGAGCTAACGGAAGCTTTAGAAGCCGCAGTTAAGCGTCAACTCATGACAGACGTACCATACGGTGTGCTGCTTTCTGGTGGCCTGGATTCCTCTATCACTTCAGCCGTCGCTAAACGTTTTGCAGCCATGCGTATTGAAGACGATGGTCAATCAGAAGCTTGGTGGCCACAACTACACTCATTCGCTGTTGGCCTAGAAGGCGCACCTGATCTCATCGCGGCTCGTGAAGTTGCGGATAAGATTGGTACCGTACACCACGAAATGACGTACACCATTCAGGAAGGCCTAGATGCTATCCGTGACGTTATCTACCATATCGAAACTTACGATGTAACGACAATTCGCGCTTCAACACCTATGTACTTGCTTGCTCGTAAGATCAAAGCGATGGGCATCAAGATGGTATTGTCTGGTGAGGGTGCTGATGAGATTTTCGGTGGCTACCTGTACTTCCATAAAGCGCCAAACGCAAAAGAGTTCCACGAAGAGACGGTACGTAAACTGCTTGCGCTAAGTATGTTTGACTGTGCTCGTGCTAACAAATCACTGGCGGCATGGGGCGTAGAAGGTCGTGTACCATTCTTAGATAAAGAGTTCATCGATGTCGCAATGCGTCTGAACCCTGAAGATAAGATGTGTGGTAACGGTAAGATGGAGAAACACATCCTACGTGAGTGTTTTGAAGACTACCTACCCGATTCAATCGCATGGCGTCAAAAAGAGCAATTCTCTGATGGCGTTGGCTACGACTGGATTGATACATTGAAAGCAACGGCGGAAGCAAAAGTCACGGATCAACAAATGGAAGCGGCTAAGTTCCGTTTCCCTTACAACACGCCAACAACCAAAGAAGGTTACGCTTACCGTGAAATTTTTGAAGAGTTGTTCCCGCTAGACTCTGCAGCTGAATGTGTACCGGGTGGTCCATCTGTTGCGTGCTCATCAGCAAAAGCGATTGAGTGGGATGAGTCATTTAAAAACTGCGTAGACCCTTCAGGTCGAGCTGTACAAGCGGTCCACAACGACTCTTACTAAGCAAGAGTGTTGAGATAATTTCTAAAGAACACAAAAGGCGCATAATGCGCCTTTTTGATTAAGCCTATTTTCTACTCTTGTGCTTATCTTGGTGTTGCACTTTTCTTACTGTTGCCGTTATTTTATTGCTGTGCCTATACGTGAGCTTGTAGCGCCTCGTTCTCAATGCTAATTGGCACCACCTGGCTGATCATCTTAACCAGCATAATAGAGCGTGCCTCACCATCTTTTTGATGGAAAATCGCTTCAATACCCGCAAACTGACCGCTGTTAATTGTCACGATCTGCCCTGACTGAAACTCAATACAAGAAGCTTCGGTTTTTTCGCTACAACACTTCTCTAACTCTTTCAGTTCAAAGACCAAGTCAAATGGGACCTCATGTGGCTTAGCACCAAATCGAATAAAATCGGCAACCCCGCGAGTTGAACGGACGGTTGTAAAGCTCGGGCCTTGCTCATAATCAAAACAGACAAAAAGATACGATGGAAACAACGGCTCTTTGACTTTCTGCTTTTTCCCACGAACCACCTTTCTGACTTCAATTTGGGGGTAAAAGCACTCTACCCCCTGATTTTCTAAATGCTGTTGCGCGCGCTTTTGATCACCACGCTTACAGTAAAGTAAGTACCAACGTTTCATTTAACTAGCCATTTTCTATTTTAGATACTTTACCACATACTTAAAACGGTTGAATCACCATTAAGAAAATGAATCTCAATGGACAATAAATTATGTGTCTAAGGCCAACTTCTCAACGCAAAATAATCGGAGCTAAAGGAGAATTGAGGGAATGGTCAGAAAGTTGGCAGATCAATCAATAGACAACACCTATATATTAGCTCATTACCATTCACCAAAAAATCAAACCAGGAAGAGAAATCCATCAACTCATATTTGAAAAGTTAGTTTGCAGCACATCTAAAATGGGCAACATTCAAAATAAAAACATTAAATATCAACACATTACACACTTACAATTAATTACACTAATAAATACAACCGTTGCAAAGCATTATTCCACTCTGTATACATAAGTGACTATAAAATCTTTTCATACCTAAAATTAGTATAACTTATGCAAAGCAATCACAACATATTTGGCCATCCTAGAGGCCTATTTCTATTATTTAGCACAGAGCTATGGGAACGTTTTTCCTACTACGCAATGCGCGCTATTCTTGTTTTATTTTTGACAGACGCCACGATCAACGGTGGGCTTGGCTGGTCAACAAAAGAAGCACTCGATCTCTACGGTATCTACACTGGTTTGGTCTACATCACACCACTTATTGGTGGTTGGATTGCAGATAATTACCTAGGTCAGCGTAAATCGATCCTAATTGGTGGCTTTTTGATGGCATTGGGCCAATTTACACTCGCCCTACCTAACGGCTTGATTGGGTTAGACCAAGCCAATGCTTTGTACCTAGGTTTAGCCCTGCTTATCATAGGTAATGGTATGTTTAAGCCAAACATCTCGACCATGGTGGGTGATCTTTACCCTGATGGTGATAACCGACGTGACGGGGCTTTCACTATTTTCTATATGGGCATCAACTTAGGTGCACTACTTGGCGGCCTAATTTCAGGCGCAGCAATCGACTCATTCGGTTGGAAAGCAGGCTTCCTTGCTGCTGGCATTGGTATGGTGATTAGCTTGATCATGCAAATGACCATGGCCCAATCCTGGTTAGGCAATATCGGTACGGTACCTGCCGCAGCACGAGCAAGAGAGCTGAACAAGTCGAAAGAGAAAGTGCCGCTGACCAAAGAAGAGTTCGACAGATTAAAAGTCATTCTGGTTATGGGCCTATTCGTGATTGTTTTCTGGGCGGGCTTTGAACAAGCTGGCGGCCTGATGAACATCTACACTCAGCAATATACAGATCGCATGATCGGTGATTTTGAAGTACCCGCAGCGTGGTTCCAATCCCTGAACCCATTCTTCATCATCACACTTGCGCCACTGATTGCCGCATTCTGGATCAAACTTGGTAAGCGTGAGCCAAACTCTCCTGTAAAATTTGCGATGGCTCTGTTCTTCTTAGCGCTAGGTTTTGTGTGCATGATAGGTGCTGCAATGGAGCAAGGTGGCGACCTAAGCGTGAAAACTTCCATGCTATGGTTAGTGGGTGCTTTCTTCTTCCATACCCTTGGTGAACTTTGTCTATCGCCGATTGGTCTGTCGTTGGTCACTAAATTAGCGCCGCTTCGTTTAGCATCATTGATGATGGGTGCATGGTTTGGCTTCAACGCGATTGCAAACTACGTAGCGGGTCTTGTGGGCTCTCATGTTGGTGAGCTTGGTGCTATGTCTATCTTCAGTGGCATCGCGGTTGCCGCTACGGCGAGTGGTATATTACTGCTGCTTTGCGCGGGTAAACTCGTATCATGGATGCACGGCGTAGAGACGGACATGACATTCAAAACAGAAGCAACTGCTGAGCAAGTATCTGAAACCTCAGTTGCTTAAACTCTAAAACGGTTCCAAAGCGATATATCCCGATCAAAAAGGGCTGCTCAATGAAAATGTGCAGCCCTTTTGTTATTTGCCAAATACATCTTACTGTTAATGATAAGCTGTCGTTCGTAATAACCGCTAGTTAACGATAAGCAATAGTTAACGATAAACAGTGGTTAACTATAAACAGCTGTTGACGCTCAACCACAGCTAGCGATATTGCGCTACCAGTTCTGACATCATATCGATGTGTGAATCTCGGTCATTGAGGCACATAATGTAGCTAAAGTCCGAACCACCAGCGTCGATGAAAGTCTCTTTACATTGATCTGAAATCTCTTCCAGCGTTTCCAAGCAATCCACCGAGAAGGCCGGTGCCATGATATCGATCTTCTTGATGCCTTTGCGCGGCAGTGACGCAAGCGTTTCATCCGTGTATGGCTTCAACCACTCTTCTCGACCAAATCGAGACTGGTAGGTCATGGTAATATCCTCAGCGGACATACCGAGCTCTTTCGCAAGCAACTCGGTGGTCGCTTTACAATGCTCAGGGTAGATATCGCCCTCATCCGCCAAGCGTTTAGGAATGCCGTGGAACGAGCAAACTAAATGGTCAGCCCTACCGTTTTTCTCCCAGTGGCTACGAACGCTCTCAGCCAAGGCTTTTGCATAGCTTGGGTGCGCGTAGTAATCGCGAATAAAGCGATAGCTCGGGATCACAGGCATCTGTTTAAAGGCTTTGGTTAACCCATCAGAAACGGCGGCGGTGGTTGTGCCTGAGTACTGAGGGTACAGAGGCAATACAATGATGTCTTCGACGCCCTGCTCCATCAACTGCTCAACGCCGCTCTTAAGGCTTGGATTGCCATAGGTCATACCAAGGGCAACTGGCATCGCTAATTTGTTCTGAAGCTTCTCAGCTTGTCTTTGCGAGTACACCAACAACGGTGATCCATCATCCATCCAAACAGACTGATACAGCTTGGCAACTTTAGGCGCACGAATCGGTAGAATTACCCCATGTAAGATAGGACACCACAGCCAGCGAGTAAGATTAACCACTCGTTTGTCGTGCAAAAACTCACTCAAAAACTGACGTACACCCGCCGGGGTTGCCGAATCTGGGGTGCCTAAATTAACCAGTAGCACGCCCTGCTTTTTATTATTTTCCATAGATACCTGAAGCCAATATAATTTTCTGAAAAGTAATACCAATCACAGTAAGTTAAGTGATCAGAAATAGCGTAGGAAAAAAGCTTGAGAACAAGGCAGCTCTTTTCGACAAGAAGTTTCGATAAGTAGTTATCTACAATCAAAAATTCTAACGCAGTTATCGAGCGTTCTAACCAGCTAGGGTGACCAGTTATTTACTACAATTGGTATAAGATACTAATCTACATAAGTTAACGATCACTGCTGCCATTCAATATCCGATCACAGGTTGACGTGACATATGATAACTCAGCAATCGCACTAAAAATTGATACAAAAAAAGCGACCCATAAGGTCGCTTTCAATATATCAAATTCTAAAACTGGCTGTTAACCAATTATGCTAGTGCTTTCTCAAGTTCTGCACTAACTTCAGCAACTTGCTTAGTACCGTCAAATTTAAGGTACTGAGTGTTACCTGCTTCTGCTTCTTTACCGTAGTAAGAGATTAGCGGAGCGGTTTGATCGTGGTATACACCTAGACGTGCACGAACGGTTTCTTCTTTGTCGTCATCACGTACTACTAGATCTTCGCCAGTTACGTCATCTTTACCTTCTACTTTAGGTGGGTTGTACACATTGTGGTACGTACGACCAGAAGGAAGGTGAGCACGACGACCCGCCATACGCTCAACAATCACATCGTCAGCTACGTCGAACTCAACAACGTAATCAACAGCGATGCCCATTTCTTTTAGGCCATCAGCTTGTGGGATTGTGCGTGGGAAACCGTCTAGTAGGAAACCTTTCTCACAGTCATCTTGAGCGATACGCTCTTTGATAAGACCAAGGATAATTTCATCAGAAACTAGCTGACCAGCGTCGATTACTGATTTTGCTTGCTTACCAAGCTCAGTACCCGCTTTGATAGCAGCACGTAGCATATCACCAGTTGAAATTTGAGGGATACCAAATTTGTTCATGATGAAGTTAGCTTGAGTGCCTTTACCCGCGCCAGGAGCACCTAGAAGAATGATGCGCATGTTTAATCCTCTTATAAAATTATGATTTATACCGAAGCTCACTATCCCAACTTCCTTATCCGCCCTTAGGTAAACAAACAGAAGTAAAACGATAAGTTTCGGTATAATGTTTAAAAATCATATAACTGGGATCGATAAATCTCTAACCCCAGTCGAATAGGTCGAGCATTCTATCACATTAAGATTCAATTGGGCTGAATTTACGACTAAAGAATGCATTAACCTCATTTGTGGCAACGGTAACGGTCGCGTTAATCACGTTTGCGCAATTTTCAACGACGTTCATAAAAAAAGCCCGCATTTGCGAGCTTTTTATTACATGGATAGCCTTACCCTAAAGTCGAAGACTAACGCTTTGTCAGTAGCTCGTTGATTGCACCCAAAAATTGCGATGGATCTTCCATCGAGCCCTTCTCCGCTAACATCGCTTGTCCAAGCAGTAACTCAACCCAACGACCAAATGCTTGCTCATCCGCTTCGTCTGCCATTTGCTTAACCAAGGCATGCTCAGGGTTAATCTCAAAGATGTATTTCACTTCAGGTGCCGCTTGACCCGCAGCTTCAAGAAGCTTAGCCATTTGCGTGCCCATCTCGAAATCGTCAGTCACCACAACCGCAGGCGTTGTCGCTAGTTTGAAGGTAGTACGAACTTCTTTTACGCGATCGCCTAGGTAAGATTGAGTACGCTCAACAACAGATTTGAACTCTTCTTCTGTCTCTTTCTGCTTCTCTTTCTCTTCTTCACCTTCAAACTGACTGAGATCTAAGCCCGCTTTTGTGATCGATTGGAACTGTTTGCCGTCGAAGTCAGTCAGATAGTTCATCACATACTCGTCGATGCGATCGTACATTAGCACCACTTCGATACCTTTAGATTTGAACTGTTCCAAGTGTGGGCTGTTCTTCGCTGCAGCGTAACTATCAGCCGTTAGATAATAGATCTTATCTTGGCCTTCTTTCATGCGCTCAACGTAAGACGCTAGGCTAACCGTCTGCTCTGAAGAATCAACTTGCGTTGAAGAGAAACGCAGTAGACCCGCGATCTTCTCTTTGTTCGCCATGTCTTCCGCTGGGCCTTCTTTCATAACTAGGCCAAACTCTTTCCAAAATTCTAGGTACTTATCGTTATCGTTCTTCGCCATACGCTCAAGCATAGTCAGTACACGCTTAGTACAGGCACCACGCAGGGACTGAGTGACCTTGTTATCTTGCAGGATTTCACGTGATACGTTCAATGGCAGATCGTTTGAGTCAATTAAGCCGCGAACGAAACGCATGTAAGACGGCATGAACTGCTCAGCGTCATCCATAATGAATACGCGCTGCACGTATAGTTTCAAGCCGCTCTTATGATCACGGTTCATCATGTCCCATGGTGCTTTCGCTGGAATGTATAGCAGGCTTGTGTAGTCGTTCTTACCTTCTACTTTGTTGTGGCTCCACGTGAGTGGATCAGCAAAGTCGTGAGAGACGTGCTTGTAAAACTCTTGGTACTCTTCTTTCTCGATATCAGACTTG
Organism: uncultured Vibrio sp.; assembly: GCF_947488985.1. Classification (GTDB taxonomy): domain Bacteria; phylum Pseudomonadota; class Gammaproteobacteria; order Enterobacterales; family Vibrionaceae; genus Vibrio. The sequence goes on along the minus strand of NZ_CANLBV010000010.1, from coordinate 24,854 downwards.
TTACGAGTCCAAAGCGCTTGCGCCTTGTTAATCTGTTCCCAATGCTTCTCTTCGGTGTCTTTACCTTCGTCATCTTTAACGGCTGTTAAGATAGAAACAGGGATGCCTATGTGATCAGAATACTTACCAATCACTTCACGCAGGCGCCATTCATTTAAGAACTCTTTACCGTCTTCGCGCATGTGCAGAATGATGTCAGTACCGCGAGATTCTTTGGTGATGTCTTCGATGGTGTAATCGCCTTCACCCGCAGAGTGCCATTGAACGGCTTCATTGCTCGCTAGGCCCGCTGCACGAGTGCGAACAGTTACTGCGTCTGCCACAATAAATGCAGAATAAAAACCAACACCAAATTGACCGATCAGCTGAGAGTCTTTGCTTTGGTCTTCAGACAGCTTTGAGAAAAAATCAGCCGTGCCTGATTTAGCAATGGTGCCTAAATGCTCAATAACGTTATCTCGGCTCATGCCAATGCCATTATCAGAAATCGTCAAAGTATTGGCTTCAGCGTTAAATGACAGTTTTACACCTAAATCTGCGTCACCTTGGTATAGATCACCGTTTGATAGTGCTTGAAAACGAAGCTTATCCGCCGCGTCAGATGCATTAGAAATCAACTCACGTAAGAAAATCTCTTTATTTGAATATAGTGAGTGAATCATTAGATGAAGTAGTTGTTTTACTTCAGATTGAAAGCCACGAGTCTCTTTATTTTGCGTTGCCGTTTCGCTCATTTTTACTCCAAAACATCTATATTTATGTTGAATAACCTAGAAACATGGTACTTAATGCCGGTCTTATATCCATTAACATGAGGATGACAAATGTAAATTCAAGGTCAAAAACCATAAAAACACTGTTTTTTTTATTTGTTTTGATTATCCTTAGCCTAATAAATATAAAATAACATAAAACAAACCATGATTTAGTGAAGTCCAAGCTGAACTTCACCCAAGATTTGTCTATTTTGTCCCCAAAAACATCCAAAAGTAGAAGAGTTCAATGAGCAATATCGGCACAAAGTTTATTATCGCGCAGCGGTTCGTATTCGACCCAAATAGTAATTCACTGGTTGACCAAGCAGAAGACGGGGAAATAGTACGTCTGGGCAGCAATGAAAGCCGCATTCTGCTGATGCTGGCTGAAAGACCCAATGAAGTGATCACTCGTAATGAGTTACACGAATACGTATGGCGAGACCAAGGCTTTGAAGTCGACGATTCAAGCTTAACGCAAGCAGTATCGACGCTTAGAAAGATGCTTAAAGACTCAACCAAGTCTCCAGAATTCGTCAAAACTGTTCCCAAACGTGGTTACCAATTTATTGCAAGCGTTGAGCGTTCTGTGCCTCTTTCATCTTCATCGAGCGATCAACCTACCTTGGCTGAAGTTGCCGAGGACGAAGTAGAAGCAACCATGACACCTTCGACCACAAACGAAGAAATAGTGATTGAAAATCCTGAGCCAGAACTCACTAAAGTTCAAGAAGTAAAACAGGAAGAAGAACCTAAGTCTGTCACTCCTGAAACGCACAATAGTAAGTGGTTAAGCTTGGCTGTTTTACTTGCCGCTATTATTTTACCGATCCTGGTTTTAACGTTTACAAACCCTGCAGAATCAGAGTTTCGTACTTTAGCTGAAGTGGATGGTGTCAAAGTTCAATCCCCATTCAACCACCCTGATTTATCAAGTTGGCTACCAGCGATTGAGGCATGTGTGATTCAATACAACACCAGTCATACAGGTAAACTGAAGCCAACAGAAGTGATTGCAACAGGCGGACAAGCCGACGACCTAGCACTCAACTATATTCACCCACAAGATTACTCTAGTGAGAGTGTAACCCTAAGAATTTACGCGAATCAGTCGGATCTCAGCGACATTTGTACAGGTGGACAGTAACATGAAATTAAATGTCTCAATTATTTTACTGGTTATTTCAGCTTCTCTAAGTGGTTGGTTATATTGGAATAGCGATGCAAAAGTAGAGCGCTTGCTCACCCAACATGAATGGCAGTCAAAAATGGTGACCTTAATCACCGACAATAGGCAAACGGACTCAATTGGCCCGCTGCGTAAAGTCGACTTGTCATCCAATGCTAAGTATTTACCTAACGGTACTTATCTTAGAATGTCAGTAGTTAGGGTATACAGTACTGAAGACGATCAGGCCAATGTAATCAACATTTCTGAAACGGGCCAGTGGGATATCAATGATCACTACTTGCTGATTTCTCCTGAAGAATTCAAAGACGTCACCTCAGCTCAGGGCAAAGATTTTTCACAAGAGCAGCTAGACTTGATCACTCAGGTCATTAAGATGGATTCAGAGCAAAGCCGTCGTATTGATATTGTTAACCCGAAAGCATTACTGCTGACGAGCCTAAACCACGGCTCTACCGTGCTGTTTTCAAACTAATACTCAGAGTCGGTAATCGGTAGAAAACCCTTTCGACAGCTTCTTAAAAAAACAGTAAACCTGATAGTATTTAACGCTATACCAATTGAATAAAGGGGCATTATGCCCCTTTTTTGTTCGCCGCTTTTCACACATACGAAGACTCTATGGACTGGATAAACTCACTCACCCTGTTCTTTGGCTCATTAGTCGCCAACACCCTCGCTTCCTTATCGGGTGGCGGTGCCGGGCTCTTACAATTCCCACTGCTTATCTTTTTTGGCCTGCCATTTTCGGTTGCTCTCGCCACTCACAAAGTGGCCAGTGTTGCTTTAGGTTTGGGCGCTGCATATACCCATATCAAAGGGGGAACTCTCAGTTGGAAGCTTTGTTGCTACTTGATTGTGGTTGGATGTATTGGCGTGGTTATTGGGGCAAATATTGTTCTATTGATTCCAGACCATATTGCACAAAAACTGCTTGGAGCAATGATCTTAGCGCTAGGCATCTACTCTCGATTAAAGAAACAATTAGGCCAAGAAGAACACCTAAAGAACCGCACAACCAAAGGTTGGATCATCGGAGGCGTTGGTCTGGCATTAATCGGCGTTATTAATGGCTCACTCACTGCTGGTTCTGGGCTTTTGGTCACCCTATTTCTTGTGCGATGGTTTGGTTTTACTTACAAACAGTCGGTTGCCTTAACCATGATATGTGTTGGCTTGTTCTGGAACGGCATCGGCGGGATAGCCATCGTTCAGGCTGGCGCACCCGTCTACTGGTTATGGCTGCCCATATTATTAGCGAGTTCATTTTTAGGAGGCAGTTTGGGAGCCTACCTCGCCAACCGTTCAAGTAATCAGCTCGTCAAGACAGCCTTCGAAATATTGACGTTTGCCGTTGGCATAAAACTACTGCTTTAGCATTTAAAAAACAGATGGTGGCTTTCCTGAAGCGAAGATTCTGAAGCAACAGCTCTGAAACAACAGCTCTGAAGCAAAGAGTGCATAACATCATTGCTCCAGACAGAGACTTTGGCCACGTAGACTCAAAATAAACCTTTTTGAAACAGAGACCGATTCAGTTTATTTAAAGCTGGCCACTCACCAGTACATCATCACCTGCAAGGCTAATCACTTTGAAAGTGCTGTTTTCGTATATGCCGTAGCTCGCGGCATGACCCTCTCGTGGAAATGTCACCGAGCTAGGGTTAAAAATAAATATGTCGTCTTGGTATTCAGCAACGGGAACATGAGTATGCCCGTGAGCAATAATATCACCCGCTTTCAGCGCAGGGCGCTTACTGGTGTTGTACAAGTGTCCGTGGGTTAGGAAGATGCGCTGACCTGACTCAAGCAGTACCCACGAATAATCCATCATCATAGGAAAAGACAGCAGCATTTGATCCACTTCACTGTCGCAGTTGCCACGCACGGCAATGATCTCTTGAGAGAACGCATTCAACTTATCTGCAACCGCCGGCGGGTTGTACCCTTCTGGAACCGGGTTTCTAGGGCCATGATTCAGAATGTCACCCAATAGAATTAAACATTGCGCACCAGATGCTTGGTATAACTCTAGTACCTTTTCTGTTGCTGGTAGTGAACCGTGTAGGTCAGAAGCAAAAAATAATTTCACACGAACTTCTCCATAAAATTTGTGAGCCTATTGTACGTATCTAACGGCTACACGTCATCTCTCGCCATACCGTTGAATACGATATTATTGTAACTAACCATACCGACTATTTTATGGTCACTGACCACAGGGGCACGGCTGATACTAAAGCGTTCAAACAGACGAGCGCAATACCGCTAATTGAAAGCAAAATAGATAAAAGATGAGGAAGCGGCTCTTGCAGGACAGCAAGCGGAAAGAAAGTGATCACTGCCACGATTAGCAATAGACCCCTCAGGCTGCCTAACATGGATCGAAACAAAGCAAGCACTGCCGCCATCGTAACTCCTTTTTGCTAAGATTAGACTGCGTTATCACTCACTAGCAATCATGGCAATGACCTTATCATTGCTGATGTGACAAATATTACGCAGTGGGTAAGCGGTTCGAGTAAAGTGCATAAATGTGATACCAGTCCCCCCGAACTCCATCGACCTGAATTCACTGAGGGAGCCATTTTAAGGCGCGGTGATTTTGTACCACATGATTGAAACCGTATGATCGCTATAGTGATTTTTTTGTATTGGTTGGCGATAAAAAACAAGCCATGTCTATAATGATGTTTAATAGGGAGATTGGTATGAAAATATTGTTAACTGGCGGTACTGGGTTTATAGGCTCTGAATTGGTCAAGAGTTGGAACACTGACAACGTGACACTGCTGACGAGGGATCCTGAAAAAGCGAAACAAAACCTAAGCCATCTAAATCAGAATAACCTTCATTACATTCAATCCCTTAATGAACTCAGTGACCTGAATCACTTCAATGCTGTAATCAACCTTGCTGGTGAACCCATCGCTGACAAGCGCTGGAGTAAAGAGCAAAAAGAGAAGATCTGCCATAGCCGTTGGCATATCACGGAAAAACTGGTCGAATTGATTCATGCCAGTAGCAAACCACCGGAGATATTTATCAGTGGTTCTGCGGTTGGCTATTATGGCAACCAGCAGCAACAACCCTTTGATGAATCACTGCAAGTGGAGGGAGAGAGCTTTCCGCATAAAGTCTGTGCACACTGGGAAGACATCGCAAAAAGAGCACAATCAGACCACACCCGCGTGATACTGCTACGAACGGGGATTGTATTAGGGGAAAACGGGGGGGCCTTAAAGAAAATGCTCATGCCGTATAAGCTTGGTGTCGGTGGGCCACTCGGCTCTGGAACGCAATATATGCCGTGGATCCACATACTTGATATGGTGAGAGCTATCAATCACTTGCTAGCCAGCCCTCACGCGCAAGGTGAATTCAATATGTGTGCCCCGCACCCAGTCACCAACAAACAATTCAGCAGCACGCTCGCTAAGCAATTACGCCGGCCGCACTTCCTGTTCACCCCTAAATGGGCAATGTCATTGCTGATGGGCGAGTCTTCCTGTCTGCTATTTGACAGTATTCGATCTAAACCCAAAAAGCTCACAGAGATTGGCTTTATATTCAGCTACTCTCGGCTCGGGCCTGCGCTAAAAAACTTATTACAACATCAGGGTTAATTCTTTACTCTATAGCAATAGAGACTCTAAAAAGGATTAAGTGTGAACAAGTCGATTCTTATCACGGGCAGCTCAACGGGCATTGGCTATACCTGTGCTCATGCACTTCAACAACGTGGTTTTCATGTCATCGCATCTTGTCGTGACCCACAAGATGTACAACGCCTTCTAGACGAAGGGCTCACCTGTATCCAGCTCGATCTTGCCAATCAAGAAAGTATTGAAAGTGCCGCTGAGCTGGCGATAAAACTCGCACCAAATGGCTTGTATGGGTTATTTAATAACGGTGCTTACGGTCAAGCAGGCGCGCTCGAAGACTTGCCAACCCAAGGGCTAAGAGAACAATTCGAGACGAATTTCTTTGGTTGGCATCATCTCGTTTGCCAAATCCTTCCTCATATGCGTGAACGCGGTGAAGGACGCATCGTACAAAACAGTTCAGTGTTAGGCTTCGCCGCTATGAAATATCGCGGTGCTTACAACGCATCAAAGTTCGCAATCGAAGGTTGGACAGACACTCTACGTTTAGAGCTACATGGCAGTGGCATACACATTTCATTACTGCAGCCCGGCCCAATCGAAACCCAATTTAGAACCAACGCCTTAAAAGCTTTCAATAAGTGGATCAGCATCGAAGGCAGTGTTCATCAAAACGCTTACCAACAACAAAAAGTCCGACTTGAGAAAGAGTCATCGAATAACGCGTTTGTTTTGCCTGCCGAAAGCTGTATCGAACCTGTTTATCACGCGCTCACCGCCAATAAGCCAAAATTAAGATACCGAGTCACTACCCCCACTAAGGTGTTTGCTGTATTGAAAAGATTACTTCCGAGCCGTTTGCTAGACCCTATTCTCAGAAAAGCCGCATAATTTACTAACTTTGAATCAACAGTCGCAAGCTTTAATGTAACGATGTAATTTATTCGTAACAATAAGATGTCATGATTTAGCCTATCTCATCAATTATTCCCAATTGATGAAGCTACTTCTGGATAATTCATGACTTTAAACCGCCTCAATTGGGTAGGTGTGGGGCTGGCTATTACGTTGTTTATTCTGTTTTGAATATCTTTAGTAATACCTCACTGAACACCTCAATGAGAACGCTGTGTCTTCCGTGTTGAGATAACAACCCTATCAACATCGAAGCATGGCGTTTTTCTATTTTTGGCGCTTTTTATCTAAGATAACCGAGTTAGATCTTGAAGTTACCGACTTCTCACCCCATATTTGCAACGTATCCACAAAACAAACCTCAAGGAACGTAAATGCAATCTCCGCATATTGTTGAACTTAATGAGCAGAACTTTCGTCAAGTATTAGAAGGTTCGATGCAGACCCCTGTACTCATCCATTTTTGGGCACCAATGAGCCAAGAGAGCGCCCAAGTCATTCCTGAACTCCAAACGTTAACTCAGCAATACAATGGCGCGTTCACGCTAGCACTATTAAATTGCGAACAAGAGCAAGCCATTGCGAGTCAATTTGGTGTTCAAGCACTGCCTACGATTGCCCTGTTTGTTAACGGTCAGCCTGTCGACGGGCTTGGTGGGCCTCAAAGCTTAGAAGCCATCGTTGATATGCTAAGCAAACACCTTCCTAGCCAAGATGAATTAGCATTGCGTCAGGCTCTTGAACAGATGCAAGCCGGTGAGCACACTCAAGCATTTGCGGCAATGCAACAGCTTCCTGCAGAACTCACAAATAAAGGTGAAGTAAAACTGGCAATCGCAGAGTGTTTGTTAGAAACGCAGCAATTTGACCTAGCCGACACTCAACTAGCAACCATCCCGCTTGAGTACCAAGACAACTACTACAAAGGCTTGGTTGCGAAGCTGGAACTTCATAAACAGGCAGCAGACAGCCCTGAGATTCAAGCACTAGAATCCGCTCTTCAGCAAAACCCAAGCGATGCTAAAACAGCCTCTGAATTGGCACTGCAATACCACCAAGTGAACCGTAGCGAAGAAGCAATGGATCTGCTGTGGTCTTTCCTAGCAAAAGACCTTAATACTCTCGATGGTGACATGAAGAAAGAATTCATGGATATCTTAAGCGCGCTTGGACAAGGCAACACGGTGGCGAGTAAGTACCGTCGACAGTTGTACTCTCTACTTTACTAGCCCTGTAGACCTAACAATCGTCAACGTCAGTTAAACATTGTAAAACACTTCGAAAACTAACAATTCAATCAATTAGTTTATCGAATATAAAAATGCCAGTAGGGCCATGAAATCAATATTTTATGGCCCTACTTTTTATTTATAAATTTGCTCCGATTTTAAATCTGAGCCAATATCAATAACGAACTATCAAAACTTAACTTGCAAAGGATTTTGTATGGCTATTGATACACTGATTACTATTGGCGTCTTTACCGCCGTCGCACTGTTGTTTATTTTCGCCGGCGTAAAAACCGTTCCACAAGGCAATAACTGGACAGTAGAACGCTTCGGTCGTTACACACATACCCTAAGACCGGGCTTAAATTTGATCATTCCATTTATTGATAAAGTTGGACAACGCATCAGCATGATGGAGCGTGTTCTCGACATCCCAGCTCAAGAAATCATCTCTAAAGACAACGCGAACGTAGTGATTGATGCTGTGTGTTTTGTTCAGGTTATCGATGCCCCTAAAGCAGCCTATGAAGTGAACGATCTTGAACATGCGATTCGTAACTTAACCCTCACCAATATCCGTACTGTACTTGGTTCTATGGAATTGGATGAAATGCTCAGCCAGCGTGACATGATCAATACCAAACTGCTTAACATCGTCGATGAAGCAACCAACCCTTGGGGTGTAAAAGTTACGCGTATTGAAATTAAAGACGTACAACCACCAGCCGATCTTACCGCTGCGATGAATGCTCAGATGAAGGCCGAACGAAACAAACGTGCAGATATCCTAGAAGCAGAAGGCGTAAGACAAGCAGAAATCCTAAAAGCGGAAGGTCACAAGCAGTCAGAGATCCTGAAAGCAGAAGGTGAAAAACAAGCCGCGATACTTCAAGCTGAAGCTCGTGAACGTGCTGCAGAAGCAGAAGCTAAAGCAACAGAAATGGTATCTACGGCGATTGCTCAAGGTGACATGCAAGCAGTAAACTACTTCATAGCACAAGGCTATACCGACGCACTAAAATCAATTGGCCAAGCTGAAAACGGCAAAATCATCATGCTACCACTTGAAGCAACAGGCCTAATGGGCTCTGTCGCTGGTATTGCAGAAATGTTCTCGCATAAGAATGACAAAGGTAGTAAGGACTAACTTATGGTCGAATTACTGGAGCAAGTAAACCACTGGCACTGGCTAGCATTTGGTCTAGCTCTGCTTGCACTTGAACTGATTGGAACCGCTGGTTACTTTTTATGGATAGGTATATCTGCCATGTTGGTCGGTGCACTTTTGGGGGCTCTACCTATTGGCTGGCAGATGCAATGGCTGTCCTTTGCCAGCTTCTCTCTTATGACTACTTGGTTGTGGTGGAGAAGGCAACTGTCGAATGATAAACAATCGGATGCGGGGCGCGAGTTAAACCAAAGAGAAAAACAACTGGTAGGTCAAACCGTGTTTCTTACTGAAGCAGTAAAAAGAGGGAGCTGTCGAATTAAAATCGGCGACTCCTCTTGGTCCGCAAGAGCCAGCCAAGATATCCCATCAGGCACCGAAATTAAGATTGTCGCATTAGAAGGAATAGTTCTAATAATAGAACCGTTATAACATAAAGAAATATAAAATCTGTACTGTTAATAAATGCGGACTCAGCCAGTCTAAATAGTGCAATAATATTATATTTATCATTAAGATAGATTGGATTAAAAATAAAATAAGTATTTATTTGGTAATGTTAAAGAATTAAATAACAGCCAAAAGGCATAAGAAAGCCCGTTATATTGACAAAAATACATATGAATACTGAACCGTGCAATTGCTTAATTAGAATTATTAAAAATGTTAAGTTCGTCGTATTTTTGATTTTTTTTTCTACTTGTTCATACTAAGACTTATCTCAATCAGAGATAAATCTTATGGAGTTCATATGAAACATATTTTAATTATTGTAACAGCGATCTTCAGCTTATCATTTGGAAGTGCTATTGCGAGCACAGGTAATGGTAATGGCAATGGCAATGGTAACTTGGGACCTATTGTGAAGTGTTCAGATGGAAACGCAGTCACTCATGTGCCATTGCTGATTTGCAAACACTATGGCGGAAAGGTTCTTTGATAGGTAACGAACGTCAGGCCAGTAATACTCTTTACTGCCTGACACACTGTTTGATTGCCAGACAAATTTTAAAGAAAGGTCATCTATTTTCGGCCTGACAAATTATTCAAAATAGGACATTCGTTTGAGGCATCTCCAGGGCAATCATGCACCCAAGATTGCAACTGAGCCTTAATCGTATTTAATTCAGCAAGCTTCAATTCTATTTCATCTAACTTTTGCGTTGCCTTCTTTTTTACCTCATAGCTTTCTCTATTGGGGTTCATTGCCAGCTCAACCAGTGATTTGCACTCATCAAGGGTAAATCCAACCATTTTAGCTCTTAGCACGAACTCTAACTGTTCGATGTGAATCTCGCTGTATTGCCTGTAGCCGTTTTCTGAACGATGTGGGGGGCTCATCATGCCTTTACTTTCGTAAAAACGAATGGATTTCGCTGTTGTACCAACACGTTTCGCTACTTCACCAATATTCACTCTATTACCTATAATTCAAACGTTACCGAAAACAAAGAGTGCGATCTAAAACGAAAAACCGCAGTACTGCTGTTATACAATACTGCGGTTGAAAAACATAGTTTGAGGCTTAGGCTAAAGGCTTACTCTTGCTCTAACAACCAAATCATCGTTTGAGATTTTTCTTCACTGTCTAGCTTATTGAACCAGTATGAAACCATTTCGATCTCTTTTGAGCCTTCTAGTGATGCTGGGGTAGCGTTCTTACGATTCTTGAATGCCCAATCCGTCACTTTTGACTGTTCTTCTGGCGTCGCTTGTCCATACCAGTAATTTACCATCTGTTGAGCTTGAGACGCTTTTGGTTCTTCAGCAACTACAGTCGCAACAGGTACCACTACTGGAGCAACAGCGATAGCTGTATGATTATTTGCGCCATTATAGATTGTGTCGATATACGCTTTCGGCACAATGAACGTTGTACTCATTGCTGAGTTTTGTCCATCAAGTGTAAATTCTAAGTTCTTTTCTCTTGCTTGCTGGATGTCAGCTTCGCTCAATGGAAATTTAATATATTGAGTCTTTGTGCAGTGTTCACTGCAGGTCTCTCTTGGAACCTGTCTCTCTTCAAGATCTATCGTCTTGCCAAAAAAGCTTACAGTTTCGTATTCTTTATAGCTCTGGAAGTAACTCACATCCATGATAATTGAAGATTCTGGAGCCGAGTTCTGCGTTACTTCTTTGTTGTATGTAAAATAGAGTGAAGATTTCAGGATATCAGCACCGACGTTCGCTTTACTTTCCGCGACATAAGATTGTCCAGTCACTTGAATATAGTCACCTTTTGACTGTACATCTGCAACTGAATCTGCAAAATTACTTTGTGAATCGAGTGAACTACAAGCTCCCAAAAATAATGATAATACAACTACACTAACTTTATTCATTATGACTAATTCCTTATGTTCACTATGGAAAAACGCTGGCAAAAATTTACCAGCGTTTTGATTTTTATCTAACTGTTTAAGCTGATGATTCTAGCTTAAAAACCGTATTCTAGACCAATACGAGTTACGATATCTGATGATACTTCACCACGGTCATTATCAGTAAAACTGCGGCTTGCTACACGTAGGTAAGGTACAAAACCATTGTTCACGTACATAAGCTGACCAGAAATAGTATCACTCTTATCTGTTGCACTCGCTTTTAGCGATGAATTAGAAGCAGTTGTACCAGATAACTCTGCATCATCATTCGCTGCGTAGCCTAATTTAAAGCCCCATGGACCGTTCCAGTATTGACCAATGATAGAGTATGAATCTTGGGTGTACTTACGAGTACCGTTATCAATTTCTTCGCCTTTGTATGCTGCTGCAATACCGAAGCCTGCTGGTAGGCTTGCTTCAAAGCCAACAATATAAGCAAATGTGTCATCCTTATACCCATCTACCGCAGCTGTACAATCCGGTGTACCTGGTGCATCAGGGTCAAATACACAAGACTCAGCTGTATCGCCAACGACACGTGTACCAGATTCTACACCACCCATGAATGTTACTTTTTCAAAGCTGTACTTTGCGCTTGCACCGACAAAGTTTGCATCACGAGTCGCCGCACCACCACCGTTGTCGTTATCATCACGACCAACAGAAGCTGCAAAAGAAAAACCGCCGAATTTTGGAGAATCGTAACGAACTTGGTTAGATTGACGATCATAGTGGCCGTTGATGCCGCCCCAATCGAATACAGAGCCTAGACCTGGGTTAGAGTATGGCCAATCAACGATTTCGTATAGTGGCGTAAGAACACGACCCACACGTAAGTTACCCCAAGAGCCAGATGCACCGATGAAAGTATCACGGAAACCTAGCACACCACCTGAAACACCACCATGAGGCCAGTCTGTGCTATCTACATAGCCAGATTCGATTTGCATTGTGATTAGTACATCATCAAACATATCTTTATGAGCACGGAAGCCGATACGAGATTCGTTTTCGACCACATAACCGCTGCTCGCATCATCTTGATCTGTAGTGTTGTAGTTAACTAAAGAGATAGCTGCAACACCGTATACGTCAACGTTGAAGTCAGAGTTGATACCAACTTCTTTCGCCATTACGCCTGTCGATAAAAGAGCAACGGATGTACCTAGTAGAGTACGTTTGAAAATTTTTTTTTCCATGGAATAAAACTCCTAAAAATGGATATAGCTGTTTGAATATTTCCCGCCTAAAGTTGGCCGCCGTAGACAGAAATACCTTTTCTTGTTTGAGAACCCCCTAGTACTGAATTCTCTATTTCCTTTTCTGGTCATACACATCGTGTATCCATGACACTAAGACTAACTTCACCAAAAAAAATATCAATGAGAACTTAATTTTTATCTAAAAAAATATGAGTTGGTGCAAATTTACACCCTAGTTAGTGATCCTGATCTACAAATAAAGGAATTAATAGCTAAATTAATATAAACACATAAATAACAACAACTTAACCAAAGTAACTCATGCAAAATATAGATATGACTCGCAAATTTTGTGCAATTAGAACGATGTATAATTAATATTGAGCAGCGTCACAGTCCTGATTTAGCAGTTCGTATATAGACAAAGTTTCCAATGATTAAAAAGCTCAACACTTTATAAAAGTTACAAAAAAGGCACGCCTTAAAAAGGAGTGCCTTTATGGTTTATTTCGCTGAATTAACTTATGAAATTAGAGCGAGTAAATCTTGTTCTGTTCTTATTTCGATACCCAAATCTTGTGCTTTGGTTAATTTAGATCCTGCCGCTTCACCTGCAAACAAGATATCGGTTTTCTTAGAGACGCTACCTGTGACTTTCGCACCCAGCGCTTGTAATGCGGCTTTCGCTTCACTTCGACCTAACTGAGATAAAGACCCAGTTAATACCACCACTTTACCTTCTAATGGTAATTCTTGGTCATCTGCCGTTTCTTCAATAACTGGCCAATTAACGCCAAGTTCTAGCAATTGCTCAACTACGGCTCTATTTTTCTCTTGTGAGAAGAAACTGGTAATGTGACTAGCCACAATGTCACCAATATCGGACACTTCAACTAATTGTTCATGAGTCGCGGCTTGAACCAAGTCTAACGTTTTAAAGTGTTGTGCTAGATTCATCGCCGTTGCTTCACCGACTTCACGAATACCCAATGAATAGAGGAAACGCGCCAAAGTTGTGTCTTTGGCTTTATTAAGTGCATTCACTACATTCTGTGCCGATTTCGGTCCCATACGGTCAAGAACCGTAATCACGCCCGCACTGAGTTTAAATAAGTCTGCTGGCGTTGCGACCATTTCACGGTCCACAAGCTGCTCGATCACTTTTACGCCAAGGCCGTCTACATCCAGAGCTTTTCTCGACACAAAGTGCTTAAGCGCCTCTTTACGCTGCGCCTGACACACTAAACCACCAGTACAACGCGCTACCGCTTCACCTTCAACACGCTCAACCGCAGAACTGCATACAGGGCAAGCATCAGGGAAGACAATGTCTTTCGCTGTCTCAGGACGACGATCTTGTACAACCGCGACGATCTGTGGAATGACATCACCAGCGCGACGAATAATAACGCTATCACCGACCTTCACACCTAAACGAGCAATCTCATCGGCGTTGTGTAGCGTGGCATTACTCACCGTCACACCACCGACAAAGATCGGTTCAAGCTTAGCAACGGGCGTAATAGCGCCTGTACGGCCTACCTGAAACTCAACATCGTTAAGCAGAGTGATCTCTTCTTGAGCTGGGAACTTGTATGCAATTGCCCAGCGAGGTGCTCGCGCAACAAAACCGAGAGTTTCTTGTGCGGCAATGTCATCAACCTTAATCACCACCCCATCAATTTCGTAAGCGAGAGCATCACGACGAGTCATGATATCTTGGTAGTACGCCTTTACGTCCTCAAGCGAACATAGCTGCTTAGTTTCTGGACACATCGGCAAGCCCCACCCTTTCAACTGCAGGAAGCGTTGATAGTGGCTATTTGAAAGCTCAGCGCCTTGTACCACACCGACACTGTAAGCGTAGAAAGCCAGTGGACGTTTCGCTGTAATACGTGAATCGAGTTGACGCAAGCTTCCAGCGGCGGCATTACGCGGATTAACGAAGACTTTCTCACCCTTCTTCAACGCTAGTTCATTCAGCTTGTCAAAGCCTGCTTTTGGCATAAACACTTCACCACGAACTTCGATACGCTCTGGCCAGCCTTCGCCTTGCAACTTAAGTGGAATCGAGCTGATGGTGCGTACGTTTTCAGTGATATTTTCACCCGTCGCACCATCTCCTCGTGTCGCAGCCTGAACTAAAGTGCCATTCACATAGAGTAAGCTCACCGCTAGGCCATCAAGTTTAGGCTCACAACAGAAGGTTTTAAGGTTGGCTGCTGGCGCTCTGTCAGACATACGTTTATTAAACGCATCTAAATCCTCATCAGAGAAAGCGTTGTCTAGAGAAAGCATTGGGATCTCATGAGTCACTTGCGTGAACCCGTCTAATGGCTGTCCACCCACACGCTGGCTCGGTGAGTCTACCGTCACCAACTCTGGGTGCTCAGCTTCGATCGTTAGCAACTGTTGCATTAATCGATCGTACTCTACATCAGGGATCTCTGGGCTATCTTCTACGTAATAACGAACGGCATGATAGTGCAGTGTTGCTCTTAACTGCTCTAAGGTCACTTGAATCGATTCTTTCATATCATTCTCTGTCGTGATTGAAATATCAAAAAGGGCTCCCTGAGGAGCCCTTTTCTATAAATATAGATTATTTACAAGGCTAAACTATACGTCTAAGCATCCGCTTCCGTCATAAAGTCCCTGATCTGCTTACGGTAATCAGACAATCGATTTGGCGTCATCAAATTACGCGACTCATCCAAAACGTTACCACCCATATCATCGGCGATTTTCTGCGCCGTTCTTAGCATCACATTAAAGTTTTGATCGGCTTGACCGTAACATGGCAACGTCATGAAGAACGAAATGCCTTTGGTGGTAAAGCTGGCAGGATCATCATGCTCTAGCGTACCCGGCTGCATCATGTTCGCAACACTGAATATAACTTTAGGTGTGTTAGTCGATTGTGCAAAGCAGTGGTAGATAGACATCTCACCATAGGTTAAGCCGTTATTCTCCATGCTACGGAAAAGTTGAGTCCCTACAAACGGCGCGTCACCCGCACAATGAACGTTAAGTACGATGACCTCTAACCCAAGCTCTTCATCTGAACTCGTATCTTCAATAGAGGCAGAGCTTTGCGAAACAACCGCTTCTTTCACGGCCAAAGGTTCACTCGTCGACGGCGCATTTGTTGCCGCCAATGCATCGGTTGAATTAAAGGCATCGGTTGCCGTTAATGAGGCATTAATAGCTTCATCGGTTTGTTCATTAAATGAACCGTATTGCTCTTGAAAACCTGCGTGGTTTTCTTTTTGTTCATCGGTTAACTCAAAGCTAGGCACTTCAGGCTCAATCACCTTCTGCTCCTCAATCACTTCAGGTTCGCTTTCAACCTTAATTGAGTCTTCAACGCTGAAAGAGGGAAGATCATTCAATTCGATGTCATCTTGATGCGCTTCTTTCATGACTGGTGCGGTGAGTGGATCTGAGTCGATCAGCGGATCAGCCGCAGACGGTGAAACAGCAAAGTCCGGCTCTTTACGTTCTTTTCGGATTATCTCAAAATCATCTTCTGGGGCGAATGAACGGTTTGGGATCGTTTCTGCTTCATCTAAGTCGTCGTTATCAAGCTTACCAAGCGGCTTATCGCCAAACTTTGCTTTCCCTTCTTTTTTACTCGTCCATAGACCATGGAACAATAATGCGGCGATAGCTAATGCGCCAACAATAATGAGTACAAATCGCAATTCCTGCATTTTTCGCTCTCAGCTTTCTTAGTCAACTAGCGATACGCACGCTGTCACTAAGTTGGGTTAATTTGGCTAATCTCACTACTCTATCAAAAGTAGCCACTGTTTTAGAACAACTTAATACAATTAGTTCCTTACATGGTGTGATTTTCACCACGCTTTTTTTCTTAATTTTGGTCGAGTACACTAGACATGTTTGCTATTTAACCAAATTCACATGTGACCTAATTTAAATATGACTATTGAATCTGTTCCCCGCTCCGGCTTTGGCTATTTTATTTTCGGAATAAAAATCGCTTTATCACCGAGCATTCGTAAGTTTGTACTACTGCCTCTTCTCGCTAACGTATTGCTGGTTGGTGGTGCCTTGTTTTATATTTTCTCCAACCTAAACATTTGGATCGAAGGCTGGATAGGCGCACTGCCAAGCTTCTTATCTTGGTTGTCATACATTTTATGGCCACTATTAGTATTGACCGTCTTAGCGACGTTTTCTTATTTTTTCAGTACGCTCGCTAACTTCATTGCCGCCCCTTTCAACGGCTTGCTCGCCGAAAAAGTCGAAGAGCTACTGAGTGGCCAAAAAGTCAATGACGATGGTTTACTGGATGTACTTAAAGACACCCCCCGCATACTCGCAAGAGAATGGCGCAAGCTGGTTTACGTTTTGCCCAAAGCGATCGGGCTATTCTTGCTATTGTTAATTCCAGCGCTAGGGCAAACCGTTGCACCATTTTTGTGGTTTATCTTCACAGCATGGATGCTTGCTATCCAGTACGCGGATTACCCATTCGATAACCATAAGGTTAAATTTGATGACATGAGACTGTGTTTGAAGAAAAAACAAGGCAAAAGCTACAGCTTCGGCGCACTGGTCTCGGTATTTACGACCATTCCAATTTTAAACCTGATTGTAATGCCCGTAGCCGTATGTGGTGCAACCGCGATGTGGGTTGTTGAGTTTAAAGACCAAGCTCTACGCTCTCGCTAATTCTCCCCCTCTGTATTCGCCTATCTTTTTGAAGTTCTGATTTCAATAAAGATAGGCGTGAATTCTGCTACATATCTATATGATATAACTTTTTAATCCTTTTACCTTTTTTTCAACTTGTTTAATCTAAATTCACGCTAAACAAACATCAAAAGACACTAGACGGTAAAGTGATTGATATACTACGTTTAGTTCTATCATTAAATGAAGGAATATCGCATGAGCAAGATCTACGAAGACAACACCCTAACGATTGGTAACACACCGCTGGTACGCCTTAACAAAGTAAGTAAAGGTAACGTCCTAGCGAAGATCGAAGCACGTAACCCAAGCTTCAGTGTTAAATGTCGTATCGGTTCAAACATGATCTGGGAAGCAGAAAAAGCGGGGACTCTGAAACCAGGTATCGAGCTTGTTGAACCTACCAGTGGTAACACAGGTGTTGCACTTGCATTCGTAGCAGCAGCGCGCGGTTACAAACTCACGCTCACTATGCCTGAATCAATGAGCCTAGAACGTCGTAAACTACTTAAAGCACTTGGCGCAAACCTAGTACTCACTGAAGCACCAAAAGGTATGAATGGCGCGATTGCTAAAGCAGAAGAGATTGTTGCTTCAGACCCAGACAAGTACCTACTATTGCAACAGTTCAACAACCCAGCAAACCCACAGATTCACGAGCAGACGACTGGCCCTGAAATTTGGGAAGCAACAGACGGCGAAATCGACGTATTTGTCGCGGGCGTAGGTACAGGCGGCACTATCACAGGTACAAGTCGTTATATTAAAGGTGAAAAAGGCAAAGCGATCACTTCAGTTGCGGTTGAACCAGCAGAGTCTCCAGTAATTGCTCAAGCGCTTGCGGGCGAAGAAATCAAACCTGCGCCACACAAAATTCAGGGCATTGGTGCTGGTTTCATTCCTGGAAACTTAGATTTAGAGATTATTGACCGAGTAGAGTCAGTGACCTCTGAAGAAGCGATTGAGATGGCTCAACGCCTGATGAAAGAGGAAGGTATCCTTGCCGGAATCTCATCAGGAGCAGCGGTAGTAGCAGCAAATAGAATTGCGGAACTTCCTGAATTTGCAGGAAAAACTATCGTCACTGTTCTACCAAGTTCGGGTGAGCGTTACCTAAGTACTGCACTCTTTGCTGGTATCTTTACAGAGAAAGAGAACCAACAGTAATATGTTGTCAAATCAATTTTTCATACAAAAAAGCCCCTTTTAGGGGCTTTTTTGTTGATCCCTGCCCTACCTTTGGTACTATCAAGTCTGTTTTATTTTTCGCTTCAAAATAAAAGAAGCAATAAACAAATTCTGAAGGTCATGAGTGCTCAACAAAAGAGAACCGTGGCTGGATAAAAATTTATAACCAGTCTAAGTTCTAACACGAATATTGCGTACTACTTAGCACATTAGAGCTAAAGTAGTTAAGCTAATCTGGTTACAAACTTACAAAAAATAAATTAATTGGGGTATATAAAATGTACGAGAAGCAAGTAGAAATTACAGCAGAAAACGGCCTTCACACTCGTCCAGCTGCGCAGTTCGTAAAAGAAGCAAAATCTTTCGACGCTGACATCACAGTGACTTCTAACGGCAAAAGCGCTAGCGCGAAAAGCCTGTTCAAACTACAAACGTTAGGCCTAGTAAAAGGCACTAATGTTACTATTTCAGCTGAAGGTCCTCAAGCTCAACAAGCAGTAGACCACCTAGTTGCTCTTATGGATCAACTACACTAATACGGTCTCCTTCTTTCAAAGCCATTTTGCATAGCAAAGTGGCTTTGTTCGAAATAGGTAGCAACAAGCGCGACATTGGTCGACGACTTAAAGTCACTCACTCTCCCGTTTACAGTTGAACAACTAAGGTAAGGCTATGATTTCAGGCATCCTAGCATCTCCAGGTATTGCTTTCGGTAAAGCACTACTACTTCAAGAAGATGAAATTGTCCTAAACACTCAATCTATCTCTGACGATCAAGTAGAAGCAGAAGTTCAGCGTTTCTTTGACGCTCGCAACAAATCTTCTCAGCAACTTGAAGTTGTTAAGCAAAAAGCACTTGAAACTTTTGGTGAAGAAAAAGAAGCCATCTTTGAAGGGCACATCATGCTGCTTGAAGATGAAGAGCTAGAAGAAGAGATTTTAGCACTCATCAAGAAAGACAAGATGCACGCAGACAACGCGATCCACACGGTGATCGAAGAGCAAGCTGTTGCACTAGAGTCTCTTGATGATGAGTACCTAAAAGAACGTGCAACTGATATCCGTGATATCGGTACCCGCTTCGTTAAAAATGCACTAGGCATCAACATTGTTTCTCTAGCAGACATCGATGAAGAAGTGATCCTAGTTGCTTACGACCTAACGCCATCTGAAACGGCACAAATCAACCTAGACTACGTTCTTGGTTTTGCTTGTGACATCGGCGGTCGTACCTCTCATACTTCAATCATGGCACGTTCTCTTGAGCTTCCAGCTATCGTTGGTACTAACGATATCACTAAGCAAGTTAAGAACGGCGACATGCTTGTGCTAGACGCGATGAACAACAAGATCATCATCAACCCTTCTGAAGCTCAACTAACCGAAGCTAAGAAAATCAAAGCAGATTTCGAAGCAGAAGCGGCTGAACTAGCAAAACTAAAAGATTTGCATGCTGAAACTCTAGACGGTCACCGTGTAGAAGTTTGTGGCAACATCGGTACCGTAAAAGACTGTGACGGTATCCTGCGTAATGGCGGTGAAGGCGTTGGTCTGTACCGTACTGAATTCCTATTTATGGACCGTGATGCACTTCCTACAGAAGAAGAGCAATACGTGGCTTATAAAGAAGTCGCTGAAGCCATGAACGGTGAGTCAGTGATCATCCGTACTATGGATATCGGTGGCGATAAAGATCTCCCATACATGGATCTTCCACAAGAGATGAATCCTTTCCTAGGCTGGCGTGCAGTACGTATCAGCTTAGATCGTCGTGAAATCCTACGTGACCAACTGCGTGGTATCCTACGTGCATCTGCACACGGTAAACTGCGTATCATGTTCCCAATGATCATTTCTGTTGAAGAGATCCGTGAACTGAAAAAAGCAATCGAAGAGTACAAAGTTGAACTTCGCACTGAAGGCCTAGCTTTCGATGAAGAGATCGAAATCGGCGTAATGGTTGAGACTCCAGCAGCTGCTGCAATCGCACACCACCTAGCGAAAGAAGTCTCTTTCTTCTCTATCGGTACTAATGACCTAACGCAATACACTCTTGCGGTAGACCGTGGTAACGAAATGATTTCTCACCTATACAATCCACTATCTCCTGCTGTTCTGACAGTCATTAAGCAAGTGATCGACGCATCACACGCTGAAGGTAAGTGGACTGGTATGTGTGGTGAGCTTGCGGGTGATGAGCGTGCAACGCTGCTTCTTCTAGGTATGGGGCTTGATGAGTTCTCGATGAGCGGTATCTCTATCCCTAAAGTGAAGAAAGTCATCCGTAACTCTAACTTCGTTGAAGTTAAAGCGATGGCAGACGAAGCATTATCGCTACCAACAGCTGCAGAAATTGAAGCTTGCGTAGAAAAATTCATCGCTGAGAAAACTCAGTAACCACCAATAGCTTAATAAAGTTGGGCGGCTAAAAGTAGTCGTCTAATTTATTAGATTGGTATAGTATATTCTTCAGGATAAAACTAAACGTTAGGAGCATGACACAATGGGTCTGTTTGACAAACTGAAAAAGCTTGTATCTGATGACAGCGCTGATGCTGGTGCAATCGAAATCATCGCACCTCTTTCTGGTGAAATCGTAAACATCGAAGACGTGCCAGATGTCGTTTTCGCAGAGAAAATCGTTGGTGATGGCATCGCTATCAAACCAGCTGGCGACAAAATGGTAGCTCCAGTTAACGGTACTATCGGTAAAATCTTCGAAACTAACCACGCATTCTCTATCGAGTCTGACGACGGTGTTGAGCTTTTCGTTCACTTCGGTATCGATACGGTTGAACTTAAAGGCGAAGGCTTCACTCGTGTAGCGGAAGAAGGTCAATCTGTTAAAGCTGGTGACACTATCATCACTTTCGACCTAGCACTTCTAGAAGAGAAAGCGAAATCTACGCTGACTCCAGTTGTTATCTCTAACATGGACGAAATCAAGGAGCTGAACAAGCTTTCTGGTTCTGTAACGGTTGGCGAAACTCCAGTTCTTAAAGTAACTAAGTAATTAAAATTACTTAAAGACTTTAATTAAAGCGCTACCTAAGGGTAGCGTTTTTTGTGTCTGCTATATTTGTTCCAATATCTGACACCAATCGCACTGATACTTTCAAAAGATACTAGGGCGTGTTGATCTTTCGTGGTTAAATTTTGTTCGAGATAAAAGCGTTTTAATCGCGGCGAGGGAGAAGTAGCCTAGTCACTCTAAGCAAATCTCCCTCAACAAAGAGTAAAACGCTTTTAGCCGAACCCTTCGGGCAGCGTTTGCTGAACCGCAGGCAATAAAAAACCCAGCCGAAGCTGGGTCAGTTTAGCGCTCATCTCTCACCACGAGCTAATTTGTGGAAGCCGAACGTTAACGACTATGATAAACAACGCTATAGTCAACGCGGCCTATCAATCGATTAACCTAGTAGGCTAAGTGCCGAGTTCGGCGCTTGCTTCGCTTGAGCAAGAATCGAGCTTGAAGCTTGAGAAAGGATTTGAGACTTAGTCATCTGAGTCGTTTCTTTCGCGAAATCGGTATCTTTAATACGGCTCTTAGAGGCGTTAACGTTCTCGTTAATGTTGTCTAAGTTGCTGATAGCGTGGTCGAAACGGTTTTGGAAAGCACCCAGTTCTGCACGGTGGCTGTCAACATACTTAAGCGCTGCATCAATGACTGCTACCGACTCTTGTGCGCCGCCAACAGAAGTTACATCAATCGTATCAACCGTTACATCTTTAGCTGGTTGCATACCAAGTTCACCTGCTAGGCTGCCTGAGAATGCCACTTCACCTTCAACGTTGTTGTTGCCCGCAAACATTTGCAGCTTACCGTCTTCAGTAACCGACGCTTTAATCGAATCTTGCTGACCGTTGATGTAGGTTGCGAGCTCTTCGATGTCGTCACCCGCTTTTGCGTTGATATCGATTTCTTGCGCTTGACCGAAGTTGTCAGTGAACGATAGTTTCAGGTCGTTAGAGCCCGCTTGAACACTCCAGTCTTTGTCTTTTGCGTTATCCGTTTGGTAGCTCTTGCCACCCATCTGAGCGTTGTCAGAGCGCATGTCTTTCAGTTGAAGCATCACAGCTTCACCGTTATCCGCACCGATTTGGAATGATTTAGTACCGTGAGTACCGTTAAGCAGCTTGTTGCCACCAAAAGATGTCGTTTCCGCGATACGGTTTAGTTCGTCGTTTAGCGCGGTGACTTCTTCTTGAATCGCGACACGCTCAGATTTAGAGTTTGAGCCGTTTGAAGATTGTAGAGACAAATCACGCATACGTTGCAGGATGTTAGTTGTCTCGTTCATTGCACCTTCCGCTGTTTGTGCAATAGAGATACCGTCGTTCGCGTTACGTACCGCAACATCTAGGCCACGGCTTTGAACGTTCAAACGGTTCGAGATTTGTAGGCCCGCAGCGTCATCTTTTGCACTGTTGATTTTAGAGCCAGAAGCAAGACGCTCCATTGATGTTTGCTGTGCGCTGTTTGCGTTGTTTAGGTAACGTTGTGCAGTCATCGCTGAAACGTTGGTATTTACATTCACTGCCATGTGGTTTCTCCAATTGATTTTCCGGTATCGCGGTTTCCGACGTCTCGGAAAACCAAGTTGTTATCTCTAAGTTACTTTTAATAACGGCACTGATGGCGAAAGCTTTAGAAAAAAAACAATAAAATTAACAAAATAGCGTTAAAGGATGAGAAAGCGTGACAGGTCGTTAAATTATCAAAAAAAGATAAGAAAAGCGCTAAAGTTGTCGGAAAGTCGGTCGGGCAAAAAATACGATATTGATTCAGCAAAATCCGAAGCAAGCCCAAATTACATCAAACAAACGAGAAGAATGTATTAGCCCAGTAGGGTTAGAGCGAGGTTTGGCGCTTGCTTTGCTTGAGCCAAAATAGTGGTACTAACTTGTTGCAGAATTTGTTGCTTGAGCATTTGCGTGGTTTCTTTAGCGTAGTCAGTATCTTTGATTCGACTGTTTGAGGTCGCTAAGTTTTCATGAACGTTTTCGAGATTATTGATGGCATGATCAAAACGGTTTTGCATGGCACCAAGTTCCGAGCGATGACTGTCCACATACTTCATTGCGGTATCTAAGATAGAGACTGCGCGTTGCGCCCCACCAACATCCGTGACATTGATGTCATCGACGGACTCATAATAACCCGCAGACATTGAGAGTTCATTGGCTAACGAACCTGAAAAAGCTATCGTGCCTGCGGTGTCTTCACCTGACATGTAAATCTGTAGCTGGCCGTCATCATTGACAGAAGCGGACACGAGATCCGTTTGACCATTGATATAAGTCGCCAGCTCTTCGATATCATCACCCGCTTTCGCGTTAATGGTGATCGCTTGTGGCTGGCCAAAACGATCCGTGAAAGACATCGTCATATCATTCTGATTGGATTTCACTTGCCATGAGTCACTTGCCATACCACTGGCAACATAACTAAAACCACCCATATTGATGTCATCAGTACGCATGCTTTTCAGGCCAATTTGCACTGCTTCACCAGAACTGCCACCAATCTGAAATGATGTGCTACCAAAGCTACCGTTAAGGAGTTTTTTTCCACCAAATGAAGTCGTCTCTGCGATGCGATTTAGCTCATCATTTAAGGCGGTGACTTCTTCTTGAATGGCGATTCGTTCCGATGAACTGTTCGAACCGTTGCTCGCTTGTAGAGACAAGTCACGCATGCGTTGCATGATATTGGTGGTTTCATTCATCGCGCCTTCTGCAGTCTGCATAATTGAGATGCCGTCGTTAGCGTTTCGAACTGCGACATCAATACCGCTCATCTGCGCTTCTAGTCGATTCGAGATTTGTAGGCCTGCAGCGTCGTCTTTGGCACTATTAATACGACTCCCAGAAGCCAAGCGCTCCAAAGATTGATTCAGCATGTTGTTGGCATTAGAGATATTTCTCTGAGCCACCAGCGCTGAGACATTTGTATTAACAGTTATAGCCATAGACCTTCGCTTACAAAAATATGAATAAAACTCACGATTGCTCTTATATCGACCAATTCATGTAAAGCTTTAATAAAAAAGGAGCCTCCGAGGCTCTAATGCCGATCAGTTAAGACAATAATCGGCAGATCAGTTGAATGATCCTACCAACATGTAAAAATCCGATAGACCCTGTTTATCGGATTTTTTTATGCACGTTTCTCAAGCCCTCGATATCATCAATAACTACAAACCAAATAAAGTTGAAACTCTCGCTGACCTCCTACCGATTGAGTTAATAAAAAATGCCTATGAGCTGACAGATACTGTCACCCTGAGAAAGCGTAAACTGACTTTGGAGTCGATGGCGTGGCTATTAGTTGGAATGGCTATTTATAACGACAAATCTATGGCTGATATCGTCAACATGCTCGACATTGTTGACCGCTCAGGTAAGCCATTCGTTGCGCCCAGTGCATTAACACAGCGTAGAAAAAATCTCGGTGAAGCAGCGGCTAAAGCCCTTTTCCAATGTACGCAACAGCATTG
>NZ_CANLBV010000009.1 GCF_947488985.1 uncultured Vibrio sp. | reverse complement strand
GAATACGAGACAAGGTTCACTCATTACCGCCCATGCTGGGTAAATTTTAACAGTGACAACTATCCTGCCAGAGGGGGGGTGGATACGCTTCCCTTGTTTGGCTTTATTCCTCTGGTCGAAATTCATCTGAACTTTCAATGAAGCAATAAACCGTTTCATCAAATCAACATCGGTATTCACATAGCAGGTCGGTACATCACGCTCTAAAGGGTTGTCAGAATTCAAACCATTGTTAGGTATACGTAGATCAATTCGAGCAAGGAGTGCTCTAGGGTGGATCGCTAGGGCTCCCATAACTGTGTCGTTGATACGGACAAGGTAGCGTTGGTTTAAAGAACCATACTTAGCCGGGATTTGAGCAAATTGAAACATGTTCATGAAAATCTCTCCTATGTGTTATTTGATTTCACATAGAAAGAGAATGATGCGTAACAACTTACATAAAACTGTTCTGCCGTAGCAGTGAGTGAATCTCTATTGCCTATGGCTAGAGATCTTAACTGACTAATCAACATGTACGGTATGCATCAGTAGTGTGGCTACTGAGTGTTGTACTGCTCTTATAAAGAGTGTTTGTTAAGTAGCTATATTACTAATCCACGGAACGCACTGTTTCTTTCAGGGCTGTAGTACTGGAGTCATGTCGATGAAGAGCCAAAGATTAGACCTAGCTAGGGTGATTGGAACTGAAGTCACTCTGAAGTTATGTCATTCCATGACTGCAACCTTTATTACACGCAGTAACTCTTCCAATTTGTGACATTAAAAGTTCACCAGCCTATGCCGTCTAGTGCAACAGCCCCCCGAAACCTTCTTACCAAGGCTTCAACACAAAAGCTCTAATTCCATAAAAACATGTCCAAACCACTGAAGAATTAACCTAACTATCTGATAATAATTTAAAATAGTGATATGTAAAACACATAAAACACTACTTAACATTGACGATATTACCACTTTAAATTTATATTAATCACAACCAAAAATACTACTTAGTAAGTGTTGTTATGACTACAACAACTAGTGTTCCATCATGGGTATCAAGTACAGGTATAAACCTTCGTCAAGCTGAATACTTCATCTATGAACTATTTAAAAACAACCCTCTTCAAAGGCCCAAGCCTGCAACGGTATCAGAAGCAATTCTTATCGTTAATCAAGCCATCGATGATATGTATGAGTTCGATGATCAGAAGAGAGTAAAAGCAAAAGAGCTCGTAGATAATGCCTCAACATACCTACTCCCATTGGATGAATTTGACTGGTTGAAAGTTGATGAACGCTGTAACTATTGGGCATGGATATATATAGCAATTGATCAATCGTTCAGCTTACAAGTCCCTGGTTTATACCCAGTTCCGCAGTTTGCAAAGTTTTATAACGCATACGGATTAAACCCTATGCCAACTAATTCAAAAGAACGTTACACAGAAATTGTTCGATTTTTTGATATGGGAAACTGGGCGAATGAAATACAGCGCCAACAACTAGCGACAATGAAACAGGTATGGCAATCCATCTTTATAGCCCCCAAACCTTTACGCTGGTTAAGTCCAAAGGATGAAGAACAATGCATTTGGGCATGGAGCTACTTTACGTCGTACTTTCAGAATAGCAATACAACATCTAGCCCTCCGATACTTGGGGTTTTTCCACAGAACGCAAAAGAACGATACTTAGCTTTATGTGCTTCATTTGATGCTTGGTACGCCAGTGCTGAAAGTAAAAAACTATTCCTGATTAACATCAACAAAGCTTGGCACCAAAAGAAACACAGAGACAATATGAAAGGTAAGAAAGCGTGTAGTTTTGTTCTTCACAATGATGTCAAAAGCCAGCTTGATGAGCTAGCAAGCGCTCGTCGCATGAAAAAGAATGAGTATGTAGAGAGTTTGATTAAAGACGCCTATAAAAAACTAACGTCCCCCTCTAGTGGTGGTGAAAATGGCGACTAATAATATAAAAAGACATTATATCAAATTTAATTTATTGATTTTAAATCAATTATTTTCAAGTTCGATATTCAGATCCAGAACATTGAATAACAATTTGTCAGTAACACACTGTGAGTAGCTATTATTAGCTCAACCAGTGTTGATTAACTAACAGTGTCGATTAGATCAAGATAAGCTCCTAGTTTTAGGGGCTTTTTTATGGATACAACAATGACAGCCAGGGCTAATCAGTAAGCTGGTAGTTACGTAGGAGATTTAGTTTGAGCAAAAGATAGATACAGCTATAGATAGAAATGAACAGATGGACAAAAGAATTAAGAATATTTTGAGGAGGTATTACAAGTGGAGAAGAATGTTACGGTAAAACGGAGAGGAGAAACAGGTTTGAAGGAGAAAGTGACGCAAGTTGCTGTTGCAACCTGCGCCGACTTAAAATCTTATAGAGCTACAACGTTTGCAGCTTGAAGACCTTTTTGGCCTTGCTCTACTTCGAAAGACACTTGTTGGCCTTCTTTAAGAGTCTTGAAACCTTCAGAAGCGATAGCACGGAAGTGTACGAATACGTCAGCGCCGCCGTTGTCTTGAGTTAGGAAACCGAAGCCTTTCTCTTCGTTAAACCATTTTACTACGCCGTTTGTTTTGTTAGACATGATGTGTCCCTTATATAAAAATAAAAAATTAATCGCCAAATGTGCGATGCGCTGAAAGCTTGAATTATTTAATGTATCTATGAAGCCAAGGGAAACACTGAGAATAACAATGAAGCAATACTGAGGGTTTTACTTTACAACTGATGTTTCATTTAATAACTCTGAAAACAGAGCGAGGCCATTCTTGGCGATCTGGGTCGTATTGTAAAGCGTTATTTTCATTAATCGTGCACTTTTTGTTCAATTAAACTCAATCAGCGACCCTACCACACGACAGATCTTCATTGGTAAGATTTTGATTATAATAATATTTTAACTCCAGGCGCTTTACTCATCCGGCTGCTTGGTTCGAAGATCCACATATGGCCAATAATGATGCCCGACGCGGATCAGCAGTGTGGCTGCCGCTAAGATAAAGGCGGCGACCGACAACCAAACGATCAGCACGGCATCCAGCTCCTTCATACCTAAGGTGATGTAACGCGCAATCGCCATCATCGCAATGTACATCGGGTATCGCACCGGGATCTTACCGTTCATCACAAATTGCTGCACCATCGCCAACACTTCTAAATAGATGAACATCAGCAAAATGTCCGTCAATAGAACGCGTCGCTCAGCGAAAACATGCATGAACTCTTCGACCATCGCAAACAAGGTCGCCAGCGTGATCGCCACCAGCAACACCGCTTCCAGAATATGAAAAACCTTTAAGAAAGGCTTGCTAAAAGATTTAGGTAAGTGAGAAGACATAACCACTCTTAAAAAATAATGAACTCAGCTTTTACAATAGCAGGCATCAATACGAGGCGCGCCCTCTAAGAGACGACAGATACAAAAATGGCTCCACATTCAATGCAGAGCCATTTACTGGTCTTTGACTTAACGCCTGTTACTTACCAAACGTTACTTACCAAGCTGCCTTATAACAGAATAAGGTAAGTTAAGAACACCACACACAGGGTGTAGATTAGCGGGTGAACTTCTTTACCCTTGCCAGCGACAACCATAGTGAATGCGTAACTGATGAAGCCCATCGCCATACCATTTGCAGGAGAGAAGCTTAGTACCGTGAACATAATAGTGAAGAAGGCTGCAATGCGTGACTCTTTCTTTTCCCAGTTGATCTGCCCAAGGCGACCAACCATGTAGATACCCACAACAACCATCGCTGGCGCAACCATAGCTGCCGAGAAGATAGAGAAGACTGGGTATAGGAAAAGAGAAATTAGGAATAAACCTGCAACCATAACCGCTGCCAAGCCCGTTTTTGCCCCTTGAGAAGACGCAATACCCGATTCAGAGAAAGCGGTAATCGATGTGGTACCTAGCATAGAGCCAATCACAGTACCGCCCGCATCAGCAACCAACGCTGACTTCGCGTTTGGCACCTTGCCGTCTTTATCAATGATACCCGCATCGCGGCCTACACCGACAATAGTGCTCAACCCATCAAAGAAATCGACAATCAGGAAGATCATCACAACAAACAGTAGGTCGAACATTTTCTCAGCGGTGAGGTGAGAGAAATCAAAGATCGCTCCAAAACTGCCCGCCATGCTTGGCGGCATCGACACCAATTGGGCTGGGATTGGCGCGTTGGCTGTGCCCAAAAACAGATCGGCAATAACGGTTAGCACGATAGCAGAAATAAATGAGATGAAGGTCGCCAGCTTGATGTCACGGACCATACAGCCCAATGCAATAAAGATACTGATGTAAGCGATGATCACTTTTGGATCGGAGATGTCACCCAAGCCCACTAATACGAATGGGTTCGAGACAATAATACCGGCATTCTTAAGCCCTAAGAAGGCAATGAACAAGCCAAGCGATACGGTAATCGCTAGCTTCAAATCCTCGGGGATCGACTCAATCATCGATTTACGAATATTGGTTAACGAGAATGCGAGGTAGAGAATACCCGAAAGGAAAATACCGAATAAAGCTTCATTCCACAGCAAAGCCACTGAACCACTAAGCAAGAGACCTTTGAAGAAGCCGTTCATGCTCATCCCCGGTGCTAGCATCACTGGGTAATTGCCCCAGATGCCCATGATCAGGGTAGAAATCGCCGCCGCTAACGCCGTGGCAGTGAATACCGCGCCTTTATCCATGCCTGGAATATCACCCAAAATCGCAGGGTTAACCGCCAGAATGTAGCTCATTGCCAAGAAGGTGATGAAACCCGCATACAGCTCAGTGCCAATAGTGGTTTTTCTTTCCGTGATTTTAAACATCGAATCTAACGAGCCAGAGGTTTTCTGGGCTTTCAGGGTGGCATCGGTATTCACAACAAAACCTTTGTAATAAATGAAGAATTTGGGAGATTCAAATGCTGTGAGAATAGAGGGAACTCTACACTAAAAACTGTAGTCACCAAGGTAGGCTCGGCAGTAGAAACATCTAGTCCATTTCACTAGATATATACAGCATTTAATCGTTTGCGCAAATTGTAAGGATTGAGATTCAAACATCAACAATTTTTATCCAGATCACATAAAAAAATGCCCATCGTTGGTCATTCCATAGTTATGACGATCGACCTAAGGATCATTTGCTGATAAATAACGATCAGGTCAGTTGCTCTCCATCTGCGAAATATGCTACTCTTCGCCTCCATTTTTCTGACCTAATTTTCACCGGTTGCACCTTATATACGTAATGCATGGGTTATACGTAATGCATGAGTGCAAAAATTAGGGTCAGTGCTATCTTTTATAGTGTCGGCTTATCCGCCCTCACTCAATCCAACCAACAGTGGAAACATACAGATGGGCAAAGGTACTCTTTACATCGTATCTGCACCTAGCGGCGCAGGTAAGTCGAGCTTGATCTCAGCAATGATTGAAACCAATCCAACCTACGCAATGAAGGTATCTGTTTCACACACCACTCGCGGTATGCGCCCTGGTGAAGAAAATGGTGTTCACTACCACTTTGTAGAGAAGCACCACTTCGAAGACCTAATTAAAAAAGGTGAGTTCCTAGAGTATGCTGAAGTGTTCGGCAACTACTACGGAACTTCTCGCGTATGGATAGAAGAAAACCTAGACCGTGGTATCGATGTCTTCCTCGATATCGACTGGCAAGGTGCTCGTCAGATCCGTGAACAAATGCCTCAAGCGAAGAGTGTCTTCATTCTTCCACCATCCAATGGTGAATTAGAGCGTCGTTTGAATGTTCGCGGCCAAGACAGCAACGAAGTTATTGCGAAACGCATGAGCGAGGCAAAATCTGAAATCTCTCACTATAGCGAGTATGACTACATGATCATCAATGATGATTTTGATGCCGCTCTCATGGATTTCAGAGCCATCATTCGTGCGGAGCGCTTAAAAGAAGATAAGCAAGCGGCAAAATACGGCGGCATGCTTACAGCACTACTGGCGGAATAATTTTAGCAACGCTAGATTTTCCATTGAGATAAGTATACGACGAACTAGAAAGTCTCTAGTTAAACTTGTATACTTTCTCGTCATCAAAATTTTTTTGTTAATTACTATTTGGAGTCCTCATGGCACGCGTAACTGTTCAAGACGCTGTTGAAAAAGTTGGCAACCGTTTCGACCTAGTTCTTATTGCGGCTCGCCGCGCACGTCAAATGCAAACTGGCGGTAAAGATTCACTAGTGCCTGAAGAAAACGATAAGCCAACGGTTATCGCCCTTCGCGAAATCGAAGAAGGTCTTATCACTAAAGACGTACTAGATGCTCGTGAGCGTCAAGAGCAACAAGAACAAGAAGCGGCTGAACTTGCAGCAGTGAGCAGCATCGCTCACTCTCGTTAGATCACCGCCGCTAAAAGCGTCATTCGAACTAATTAACCTTCCGGGCCTTTAATTTGTATCTATTCGATAGCCTCAAAGACGTTGCCCAAGAATACCTAACAGAGCCTCAAGTTGAGGCTCTGCGTCAATCTTATGTGGTAGCGAGAGACGCCCATGAAGGGCAAACCCGCTCGAGCGGTGAACCATACATTATCCACCCAGTAGCAGTATCAAGAATCCTAGCAGAAATGCGTCTGGATATTGAAACCCTACAAGCAGCCCTACTCCACGATGTCATTGAAGATACTGAAGTGACAAAAGAGGAGCTAGAAGCGCAATTCGGCCATACCGTGGCTGAACTGGTTGATGGTGTATCTAAGCTGGATAAGCTTAAATTTCGTGATCGCAAAGAAGCGCAAGCAGAGAACTTCCGCAAGATGGTTCTCGCCATGGTGCAAGACATCCGCGTTATCTTGATCAAATTAGCTGACCGAACTCATAACATGCGCACGCTTGGGGCACTGCGTCCTGACAAAAAGCGTCGTATCGCTCGTGAAACCCTCGAAATTTATTCTCCGCTCGCTCACCGTCTTGGTATTCATAACATCAAGACCGAGCTAGAAGAGTTGGGCTTTGAAGCCCTTTATCCTAACCGTTATCGCGTACTAAAAAACGTAGTCAAAGCTGCGCGTGGTAACCGTAAGGAGATGATCCAACGTATCCACAGCGAAATCGAAGGCCGCCTTGAAGAAGTCGGTTTACCTGCTCGTGTACTGGGTCGTGAAAAGAACCTGTACTCCATCTACAACAAGATGAAAACCAAAGAGCAGCGCTTCCACACCATTATGGATATCTACGCTTTCCGCGTGGTGGTTGATACCCCAGACACTTGCTATCGTGCTCTTGGGCAAGCTCACAGCCTGTACAAGCCACGCCCAGGCCGCATGAAAGATTACATTGCGGTACCCAAAGCCAACGGCTACCAATCTCTGCACACATCAATGATCGGCCCTCACGGGGTGCCTGTCGAGGTTCAGATCCGTACTGATGATATGGATCAAATGGCAGACAAAGGGGTCGCGGCGCACTGGTCTTATAAAGGCAACGGCTCACGCAGCAACGGCACAACCGCGCAGGTTAAAGCCCAACGTTGGATGCAAAGCTTACTTGAGCTGCAACAGAGTGCGGGTAACTCATTCGAATTCATTGAAAACGTTAAGTCTGATCTGTTCCCTGATGAGATCTTCGTGTTCACGCCTAAGGGTCGCATTGTTGAACTTCCAGCAGGCGCAACCGCGGTCGATTTTGCTTACGCGGTGCATACCGATGTCGGCAACATGTGCGTTGGGGCTCGTGTAGACATGAACCCTTACCCTCTGAGCAAATCGCTGAAGAATGGCCAAACCATTGAGATCATCAGTGCTCCGGGCGCTCGTCCGAATGCGGCATGGCTCAACTACGTAGTGACCTCACGAGCGCGTACTAAGATCCGTCAGGTTCTGAAAACCATGCGTCGTGAAGAGTCGATCACGCTTGGTCGTCGCCTACTGAATCATGCACTGGGTGAACACTCGATCAACGATATCACACCTGAAAACATCGAGTATGTACTGTCGGAGCTTCGTTTAGGCAGCACTGACGACTTACTGGCCTCAATTGGTCTTGGTGAGCTGATGAGTATCGTGATTGCTCGTCGCCTGCTTGGTGATGCTGACGAACTCACTGAAGTGCAAAACAACAGCGACACACCAAGGAAGAAACTGCCGATCCGTGGTGCTGAAGGTCTACTACTGACATTCGCTAACTGTTGTCACCCGATCCCAGGCGATCACATCATTGCTCACGTATCGCCAGGTCGCGGTCTTGTGGTGCATCGTGAAACGTGTCCGAACGTACGCGGTTACCAGAAAGAACCCGACAAATACATGGCGGTTGAATGGTCTACCGATTACGACCAAGAGTTCGCCGCAGAACTTCAAGTCGATATGCAAAACCGTCAAGGTGCCTTGGCTGAGTTAACCAATATTATCTCCAAAACCGGCTCTAATATTCACAGCATCTCAACCGAAGAACGTGATGGACGCTTGTACACAGTGATGATCTTGCTGACCACCAAAGATCGCGTTCACTTAGCGAGTATTATGAAGAAGCTACGTGTGATGCCACACGCGCTGAAGGTAAGACGTCGTAAGAACTGATCAAAATAAAGATTCGAGATGGCGAGATGCGAAGAGCAAAAGACTTCGTGACTCACCATCTTGACTCCACATCTTTTTTAATCTTTTCGTATTTCGTTTACCCGTATCCCGCATCTGCTCTGAATCTTTTCGCATCTCGTTTACCCGCATCCTTCATCTACTCTTAATCTTTTCGTATCTCGTTTACTCGCATCCCTCACCTGCTCTTACGCTTTATCCTGTACAAAAATCCAGTAAAATGCTTGAATAGATGATATCTCTTACGTTTATGAGCCTTGTTATGTCACAGCTTTTATCTGCTATTCCTCTTAACTCTTTATCTGGCGTCGGTGCCAAAGTCGCAGAGAAACTGGAAAAGGTTGGGCTTAACAACGTACAAGACCTGCTGTTTCACCTGCCTTTGCGCTATGAAGATCGAACGCGTATCTACCCCATCGTCAAACTGCATGCAGGTTTATGGGCAGCAGTACAAGGCAAGGTGATGCACGTCGATACCATTTTCGGTAAACGTAAAATGCTCGCCGTAAAAATCAGTGATGGAAACGGCACCATTACCCTGCGCTTTTTCAACTTTACCGCCGGAATGAAAAACAACTTCGCAGAAGGCAAGCAAGTGCATGCCTACGGCGAGATCAAACGCGGTAACATGGGGTTGGAGATCGTCCATCCCGACTACAAATTCTTTGCCCCAAGGCAGCAGCCAGACGTTGAAGCGAACCTAACGCCGGTCTACCCAACCACTGAAGGGCTAAGACAAGTCACGCTGCGTAACCTCACCGACCAAGCATTAGCACTGATCGACAAAGCTGCCGTTAATGAGTTGTTGCCATCGGGGTTATACGATCACCAAATTACCCTCGCGCAAGCGCTGCATACCATTCATCGGCCTCCTCCGGGGATTAACCTTGAGCTGTTTGACGAAGGTAAACACCCTGCACAACTGCGCCTGATTATGGAAGAGCTACTGGCTCAAAACCTTTCGATGCTGTCGGTTCGCAGCAAAGGGCAACAAGACAAGGCGATGCCCTTTCCTCCAGTAAATACTCTGAAAGGCAAAGTTAAATTAAAAGATAAAGTTAACTTAAAAGATAAATTGCTGGCTCAGCTGCCATTCTCGCCAACCAATGCTCAAGCACGAGTGACGAAAGAGATCGAAGCTGACTTGGAAAAGCCACACCCGATGATGCGTTTAGTGCAAGGGGATGTAGGGTCAGGTAAAACCTTGGTTGCTGCATTGGCGGCGGTTCGAGCGTTAGAGCATGGCCAACAGGTCGCTTTGATGGCCCCAACGGAACTATTAGCAGAGCAGCACGCAATCAACTTTGCCAACTGGTTTGAAGCGATGGGCATTCAAGTCGGTTGGCTTGCAGGAAAACTCAAAGGCAAAGCTCGTGAAACCGAACTGGCACGTATTGCCAGTGGTGAAGCGCAGATGGTGGTGGGTACGCATGCTCTATTCCAAGAACATGTCGAGTTCAAAAACCTTGGCTTAGTGATCATTGATGAGCAGCACCGATTTGGTGTCCACCAGCGTTTAGAGCTGCGTGAGAAAGGGGCAAAGCAAGGTTATTACCCACATCAGTTAGTGATGACCGCTACG
Source organism: uncultured Vibrio sp. (assembly GCF_947488985.1). GTDB lineage: Bacteria > Pseudomonadota > Gammaproteobacteria > Enterobacterales > Vibrionaceae > Vibrio. Next base: position 63,396 of record NZ_CANLBV010000009.1, on the reverse strand, counting down.
CCAATTCCACGCACGCTCGCCATGACCGCCTATGCCGATCTTGAAACCTCGATCATTGATGAGCTGCCACCGGGGCGAACGCCCATTCAAACCGTAGCCATCCCTGATACCAAACGCGATGACATTGTCGAGCGGGTGCGCAATGCCTGCCTCAACGAGGGCAAGCAGGCTTATTGGGTATGTACGCTGATTGATGAGTCTGAGGTGCTGGAAGCTCAAGCGGCGGCGGATACTGCTGAAGAGCTGCAACGCAAACTGCCCGATGTAAAAATTGGCTTGGTGCATGGTCGAATGAAGCCTGCTGAAAAACAAGCCGTGATGCAGGAGTTTAAAGATAACAAGCTGCACCTATTGGTTGCCACCACCGTGATTGAAGTGGGTGTGGATGTGCCCAATTCGAGCTTAATGATCATCGAGAACCCAGAACGTCTTGGCCTAGCGCAACTGCACCAATTACGAGGTCGTGTTGGCCGTGGTTCAGTCGCCAGCCATTGTGTATTGCTCTATCACTCACCGCTGTCAAAAACCGCTCAGAAACGCTTAGGGGTACTGCGTGAAAGTAACGACGGCTTTGTGATTGCTCAGCGTGACTTAGAGATCCGTGGCCCAGGTGAGCTGCTTGGCACCAAACAGACGGGCTTGGCGGATTTTAAGATCGCCGACCTAGTCCGCGATCAACGTTTAATCCCCGAGGTACAACGCATCGCGCGCCACATTCACGATAGCTACCCAGATAACGCCAAAGCGATCATCAACCGTTGGTTGGGTGAGCGTGATGTTTACTCTAAGGCTTGATTAGCAAGGTGACCGTTATCCAAAACGCAACAAGGCTTCTCTTTCGGAAGCCTTTTTTATTTAAGTGGGGGTTTAAAACATCACTAAGGCTTCACAGGAAAACTGAGCTGCGCCTTCAAGCCACCTTGACTGCGATTGCTCACCGCCACCGCACCTTGGTGTTGACTGACAATACGTTTAACAATCGCTAAACCTAAGCCGGTCCCTTCACTGCCACGAGCTGTATCACCACGAGTAAAGGGTTCAAACAGTTTGCCAATTTGGTCTTGTGGGATCCCCGGACCATTATCTTCAATCGTCACCCAAGCCAGCTTATTATCAGCGGTCATTCCAGTCGACACCTTGATCCAACCATTACCGTAACGCAGTGCATTGACCACCAAGTTACTGACCGCACGCTTCATCTCAATAGGGTTACCCAATGCCGGTTTCATCGATTCTGGAATATCGGTTTCAATCTGCACCTCATAGCCTCCCTCAGAGATCACCACCTCACGAGCAATATCATCCACAAACACCGCTTGGAATGAATCTCGGTCGACGGGTTTCAGATAATCCATAAACTGACCGATGATTTCATTACACTCTTCCGTATCACTGATAATGCCTTCCGCTAAGTAACTCTCTTCTGGTGACATCATCTCGGTCGCCAAACGAATACGCGTCAGCGGTGTACGTAAATCATGGCTAATACCGGCCATCAACAAGGCGCGATCTTCTTCTAACTCTTGGATACCTTTCGACATCTGGTTAAAGGCGCGAGTCACTGAACGGATCTCCTGCGCGCCTTTCACTGGCAGCGGTGGTGGAATGTCGCCACGCCCCACCTCCTGCGCGGCTTTCTCTAGGGCAATCAATGGTCGATTCTGCAAGCGAATGAACAGCCAGCCCCCCGCGACAATGAACAGCGCCATGATCAAACTATTGTGAAACAGAGGGGCAAAATCTTCTTCTTGCAGCTCCGATAACGGAATTCGAATCAGGGAGTTAGGCAGCTGTGCGATATCCATCCACAGCACGTAACTCTCAGTGCCCAAAATCAGTCGCACTTCGGTTTCAGAGCCAAGCTCTTTGCTCATCTCCTCGCTCATCAAGTCGATGACAGTTGCATGATGGTATTCATCCAAGCCTTCGCTACCTTTCGCATGAACCGTCACCCCAAGCTGCTCAAGAACTCGCAGACGCAATGGTGCGTTGATCTCGATATCGCTGCCTTGGTCCAGCACAATATTCAGCTCATGCGCCAATATTTTGTTGAACTGCTGCAAGCTCGGCATCAATGCATAATTAAACACCGCGTAATACGAAAAGACTTGGCTCGCCACTAGCAGGGTTAGAAAAAGTACGATCGATTGGGAAAAGGAGCTACGTATACGCATAGAAGACCTAAAGGGATCAATGGAAAAACACCAGCATAATAGAAACTGTCACTCAAGCCTATTTCGCTAGAACAACAGGACGGAAATAAAGAGCCTGAATACAAAACGAGCCATCACATAACCATGAGATGACCCGTATCTTCGCCACACTAACCACTCAGCCGATCACGTCGGCATGAGGTCGATAAACGGACTTACACCGATTTACCGTCTGGAACAAAGACATAGCCTAAGCCCCATACCGTTTGGATATAGCGGGGTTTGCTTGGATTTTCTTCAACAAGACGACGCAAGCGTGAGATCTGAACATCAATAGAGCGCTCCATCGCCGAATACTCACGGCCACGCGCCATGTTCATCAGCTTATCGCGAGACATTGGCTCACGGGCGTTAGTCACCAGTGACTTCAACACCGCAAATTCACCCGAGGTAAGCGGCATCGGCTCTTCACCACGGAACATTTCACGCGTACCTAAGTTAAGGCGGAATTCACCGAACTCAACAATAGACTCTTCGATGCTTGGCGCCCCCGGAGCTTCAACCACTTGGCGACGCAGTACCGCTTTAATGCGTGCTAATAGCTCGCGTGGATTGAAAGGTTTTGGCAGGTAATCATCAGCACCCACTTCCAAGCCCACAATACGATCCACTTCGTCACCCTTTGCCGTCAACATTAGGATCGGCAGCGAGTTGTTTGAGTTTCGTAGGCGACGACAGATAGAGAGACCATCTTCGCCCGGCAGCATTAAATCCAATACCATCAAGTGGAAGTTTTCACGGGTTAACAGGCGGTCCATCTGCTCACTGTTTGCCACGCTACGCACTTGAAAGCCCTGCTCTGACAGGTAGCGTTCTAGCAGTGCACGTAAGCGAGCATCGTCATCGACCACTAAAATTTTGTAGTTTTCTTGCATGTAATGGTTCCACCTATTAAGACTCAACCTAAGGTTAAGCATTCTTGGTACATTGTGTATTGGTATGAGGCATTCAAAATGTAACATTCTTAGAGAAAAAGTCGCGCTAAGAATTGTTAATGTATGTTGCCTTTATATATATTCTATCTTAGAACATCATTTCATTAAGTCAGATTTATGAAAACCAAACTTATCACCCGAGAAGGCTATAACAAGCTCAAAGCTGAACATGACCACTTATGGCACGAGAAGCGTCCAGAAATCACAAAAATAGTGACTTGGGCTGCAAGCCTTGGAGATCGTTCAGAAAATGCGGATTACACTTTCAATAAACGTCTGCTGCGTCAGATTGATCGCCGAGTGCGTTTCTTAAGAAAGTTCCTACCTGAGGTCGCTATTGTTGATTATTCCCCACAACAAGAGGGTAAGGTGTTTTTCGGTGCTTGGGTCGAAATTGAGAATGATGATGGGGAAATGAAAAAGTTTCGTATTGTCGGTCCCGAAGAGATCTACGGCGATGCGAAAGGCTATATCTCTATCGACTCACCAATGGCTCGAGCTCTACTAAAGAAAGAAGTGAATGATGAGTTCTCGGTAACCACACCGGAGGGCGACAAAGAGTGGTTCATCAACTCGATTCGCTACGCAGAGAGCGAATAACCAAACTTAATAAACACTTAGCGATGGGTGATGGGTTGAGTGTTTAGCAAACCCAAACTCCAGATAAAAGAAAACCCCGCTAGGCTTGCGCCTAACGGGGTTAAGTCTCTATCGCAGCAATCCGGCTACTGTTTATCTCATTGAGATAAGGTGCTCCCTGCATCTTTCCTTGATAGTGGCTAAATCCTTTAACCCATTTCCGTGTTGTTCATCGCCATCCTAGCGGTGTCCTTTCTGGCCTATCATCCTGATGGGCGAATCTCATCCAGAGATTATTACTTCCTTGCTGACAACTCATCCTAAGTCATCAAATCTTCATCCTGAAGATACCCAGTCCATTAGGCTTTTTCCTGTTCCTGCCAACTCCCTGTCGACACGTTAAATATTACGGTAATTGGCCAAATTTCCTAGACAGTCTTAAATTATATTTCAGGCTGCAAATCCCCGACCCAAACCATCCACCAGTTTAAAATCAAACACTTAACTTTAAAACCAAGACAATTTTACCGATATACAGTGACGTAGTCGCACATCAGCTGTGAGAGATCGCTTACAAAGTGCGTATCACAAATGGAAATTCGCCGCCTAAAGCGATAATTACCTAGAAAAAGTGCATACTCACCCCCATGTATTTGTCACGATATTAAATAAGAGATTCATCGGATGAGCCAAGCTATCTGTCGACTGATCGCTGAAGAACTGAATGTTCGTTCAGAACAAGTCACCGCTGCAGTAAACCTAATTGATGACGGTAACACCGTTCCCTTTATTGCCCGCTACCGTAAAGAGGTCACAGGCGGCTTAGACGATACCCAACTGCGTAACCTTGATAGTCGCCTTGCTTACCTGCGTGAGCTAGACGGTCGTCGCCAAACGATTCTTAAGTCAATTCAAGATCAAGGTAAGCTCACGCCAGAGTTAGAGCGGGATATCACTCAAGCCGACAGTAAGACGCGCCTAGAAGATCTATACCTGCCATACAAACCAAAGCGTCGTACCAAAGGTCAGATCGCGATTGAAGCGGGCCTAGAACCCCTAGCCGATACGCTATGGACTGAACCACAGCACGATCCTGAAACCGAAGCGGCCAACTTTGTTAGCAACGACAAAGGCATTGCCGATACCAAAGCAGCACTCGATGGCGCACGTGCGATCATCATGGAGCGCATTGCGGAAGACGCTAACCTGCTTGAAAAGATTCGCCAACACCTAACACGTAACTCAGAGCTCGTCGCTCGTGTAGTGGCAGGTAAAGAGCAAGAAGGCGAGAAGTTCAAAGACTACTTCGAGCACAACGAAACACTCAGCAAAGTGCCGTCTCACCGTGCACTTGCCATGCTGCGTGGCCGAAATGAAGGCTTCCTAACACTGGCGATGAATGCCGATCCAGAACAAGAGGAAGGTGTGCGTGGTTCTTACTGCGAGAACATCATCTCTGATCATTACGGTATTACCCTAAGCCATGCACCTGCAGATGCATGGCGTAAGCAAGTGATCAGCTGGGCATGGCGCATCAAGGTTTCTATGCACATGGAAACCGAGCTGATGGGCGCGATGAAAGAGCGTGCCGAGGTCGAAGCGATTGAAGTATTCGCAACCAACCTTAAAGACCTGCTAATGGCTGCACCTGCTGGCCCTCGAGCAACATTAGGCTTAGATCCGGGCTTACGTACCGGTTCGAAAATCGCGGTTGTGGATTCAACGGGTAAGGTTCTAGCAACCGAAACCATTTACCCGCACCCGCCGCAAAAGCAATACGACAAATCGGCACACGTGGTTGAGCAGATGGTTCGTCAATTCAATGTGGATTTGATTGCGATTGGTAACGGCACAGCTTCACGCGAAACCGACAGTTTTGTCGCTGATGTGATTAAGCGCGGCAACCTCAAAGCGCAAAAGATCATTGTTAGCGAAGCGGGTGCATCGGTGTATTCGGCGTCTGAACTAGCAGCAAAAGAGTTCCCAAACATGGATGTATCGATTCGTGGTGCGGTGTCGATTGCGCGTCGTCTGCAAGATCCACTGGCAGAGCTGGTGAAGATTGACCCTAAATCGATCGGTGTCGGCCAATACCAACACGATGTGAGCCAAACGATGCTCGCTAAGCGCCTAGATGCGATTGTCGAAGACTGTGTAAACGCGGTGGGTGTTGATGTGAATACCGCTTCGGCTGCGCTGCTGACTCGCGTTGCTGGCCTGTCTAGCACCATCGCGCAAAACATCGTGGACTTCCGTGATGAGAATGGTCGCTTCGAAGCGCGTACTACGCTTAAAAAAGTCGCTCGCTTGGGGCCAAAAGCCTTTGAACAGTGTGCGGGTTTCCTGCGTATCATGGACGGTAAGAATCCGCTGGATGCATCATCAGTTCACCCAGAAGCTTACCCTGTGGTGAAAACCATCGCTGAAAAAAACCAAAAAGACATCAAGTCTTTGGTAGGTAACACCGACTTCTTACGTGGTTTGCACGCGATTGATTACACCAATGAAAACTTTGGTGTACCAACGGTCACTGACATCATCAAGGAACTGGATAAACCGGGACGTGACCCTCGCCCTGAGTTCAAGACTGCCACCTTCGCCGATGGTGTTAACAGTGTTTCAGATCTAGAACCGGGGATGATCTTAGAAGGTGTGGTATCGAACGTGGCGAATTTTGGTGCCTTCGTTGATATTGGTGTTCACCAAGATGGCTTAGTGCATATTTCAGCACTGACCGATCGCTTTGTCTCTGACCCACGTGAGGTGGTTAAAGCGGGTGACATTGTGAAAGTGAAGGTGATGGAAGTAGATGTTCAGCGTAAGCGTATTGCACTGAGCATGCGTATGAAGGACGAGCCGGGGCAAGACAACCGCGCGCAACGCTCAAGTACACCGCGTACGCAAAATCGCCCGAGCCAAAACTCACAAGGTGGACAACGCCGTCGTGAAGAACCGCAACAAAACGCGGCGATGGGTGGTGCATTCGCTGCTGCTTTTGCTAAAGCGAAAAAGTAATCCATAAATTCATCTAAAAAACGGATTAGCTTAAAACAGAAAACCTGCATCCCTTAGGGTATGCAGGTTTTTTTATTATGTGTTCAAAAAAGACATCGAAGTTTCGTTGAATCATGAATCTGCGATTCATAGCACTACTAGCACTTCTGATGAAGCATGAGGCGCAACAGCATGACCATAATGGTATTTTATGACCTTACGTCGTTTCTCCATCTGTCCCTCTCGGATCGCCGCATCTAAAACGTGCTTTGGCAGACGAAAACGCATGGTATAGCCTTTTCCTTGATCGGCACTGTAGGTTCTCAGTGCCAACAAGCTGAATAACCTATCAAACGCATCTTGAGGCTCTTCTTGGCTAATCGAATTGGCCTCTGACTCGTTCTCCAGTTCATAACCAGGATGGTCTGAAGGATCCCAAGCCGACTGCTGCCTTCGTTTATCGTCCGATTTCACCTTTCGCTCTGCATTGGTTTTCGCCAATGCCACTGCGGGAGCGACCGGTTCTCGAACTCTATTATCACGCGCAACTTGCTCTGTTTGCACATTAACAGATGGGGCAATTAGTGGCACACTCACTGCAGTTGCAGGTGACACAATCATCGCGAACTCCTCAAGAATCGCCCATCGTTATTGCTATAACGCTGTTGTACTGTGAGTCAGCACAACAGGCATAGCCCAACTTACTGCAATCAGCTCAGGAGAGAGTTAGGTCTGAGTATCATGCCGCACCTTGGTTAGAACATATATCGACCAAGTCGCGTATTAATTTAGCGATTATTTTTGGGCAAAGCTGACAAGCTCGCTACAAAAGGCATCGGCTTCGGTCATGAAGGGTGCGTGTGAAGACTGAGTAAAGATGTATTGCTCGGTATCAGGCAGGGCATCAGCGAGATCATTGGCGACTTTAACGGGCACTAGGCCATCTAATCGACCGTATAAACGCAGCATAGGCACAGAGATCTGCGGTAATTGTTGACGAAGGTCGACATCCGACAGCATCTTTAAACCAGCCAATAATGAATCGGGATTCGGCAACGGGCGTGAAAGCACCGCTTGCTTGAGCTGTTTGACATCTTGCCTTGCTGACGGGCTGCCCATGGCTTGCAACGCCATAAAGCGTTCGATGGTGGTTTGAAAATCGTCAACCAACTGTTCAGTGAAGGTGGTTAATACCTTGGGTTGAATACCTCGCCATAACACGGGCTCTTTTGCGGCGGCGAATTTAGGAGAGCTGGCGACCGTGACTAACTTGCTCACGTAATCGGCATGATGGAGAGCCATGTGCGTTGCAACCAGACCACCGAGTGACCAACCGACCCAAATCGCTTGCGTGGGCGCTTCAGCCAACAGTTGCTGTGCGATCTCTTCAAGATCTTGAGCATGGCAATGCGCGCTGTGTCCATAACCTGGCAAATCAACCACATGCACCCGGAAATCAGCTTGTAATGCATCAACGGTTTGTTGCCAGACTGCACCGTTCATTCCCCAGCCGTGAACCAGTACTAAATCAGGCCCTTGCCCAGAAACATGCCAATATAACGCGTTACTCATTCTCAATATTCCCTACTTTTTCCATCAGCGATAATCCGTGCTTTTCAGTATGGTGAGCAAAAGGAACACCATAACCCAAAAGCATCGCAAGCTATGTTATCTGATTGGCTACAAAAACACACACCACGTCTTGTTACCCCGCAATGCCACCTGTGTAAGCTAGATAAATGTGCTAGCGATACACATCCTCGATGGTGCAATGCTTGTCTCGAACTCTTTGAGCCAGTACCTCGCTGCCAACGATGTGGCTTAAAAACCGTCACCACCGTTGAGCAGTGTGGTGAGTGCTTATCAAAGTCGCCACCATGGCATCGACTCTACTGTGTTGGCGATTACACCTTTCCAACCGATCGGTATATTCAGCAAATGAAGTACGCGGATAAGTTCTGGTTTGCTCGCGATCTGTCAAAGTTATTGGCATCGCGGATCGAGCAGCCTGCTCCGCTGATCACCAGTGTACCGCTGCATTGGCGTCGATACCTGCAGCGAAGCTTCAATCAAAGTCAGCTGCTCGCCGATTACACCGCTCAACAGCTTGGCGTTGAAAATAAGGTGCTATTTCGACGAATTCGCTCAACTACGTCACAGCAAGGGCTAGCGAAATCTGCAAGGCTAAACAATCTTAAAGGCGCTTTCAGGCTGCGAAAACAAGTCGCCCTAAGAAAGCTCCCCTCTCACATCGCGATCATTGATGATGTTGTGACCACTGGCAGTACCGTGTATCAATTATGTCAACTACTGCTTGAATTAGGCGTAAGAAGGATTGATATTTACTGTATCTGCCGTACTCCTGAGCCAACAGGATAATAAGGCTCAACCGAGAGTTGTTCAGCAATCCAACAAAAAAGGGCTGAATTACAAATCGGACAGGGGTAGAATGGCGCTAATAGCCTACAAATTCACTCAGGTATTCGTCGTGTCAAATATTACTATTACAGAAACCGCTCAAACCCATTTTGCCAATCTGCTGTCACAGCAGCCTGAAGGTACAAACATTCGTGTGTTCGTGGTCAATCCAGGTACACAAAACGCTGAGTGTGGTGTTTCTTACTGCCCAACAGATGCGATTGAAGCATCTGACACAGAGCTTAAGTTCGAAGCTTTCTCTGCATACGTAGATGAGCTAAGCCTACCTTTCCTTGATGAAGCTGAAATCGACTTCGTTACCGATAAAATGGGCTCTCAGCTTACGCTTAAAGCCCCTAATGCGAAGATGCGTAAAGTATCGGATGACGCACCGCTGGTTGAGCGTGTTGAGTACGCAATCCAAACCCAAGTAAACCCACAACTTGCCGGTCACGGTGGTCACGTTAGCTTGGTAGAAATTACGGAAGACGGCGCAGCTATCGTGGCATTCGGTGGCGGCTGTAACGGTTGCTCTATGGTTGATGTCACGCTAAAAGAAGGCATCGAGAAAGAGCTTCTTCAACAATTTGAAGGTGAACTGACTGCGGTTCGTGATGCGACTGAGCACGATCGTGGTGAGCACTCTTACTACTAATGACTCACTGAGTGACTTAATACTTACTTGATTAGTGTGAGTAAAAGTTCGAACCACTGAATCCGTGGTCATTGAAATAAAGGTTGATGCGCAAGCATCAACCTTTTTTGTTTTAGAGCTAAGCAGACACGCTCTAATACCCTCTTCTGAAGCCGTTGTTTTTCAAAAGCCGCCTAGCAAAATCATCGCTTCAATATCTTATGATCGAGGTATTCAAGTGATCACCATCGGCTCCTGAATCAATAATTCAAGGATATGAAAACTCGGCGCTAGGAACCCAGCGGCATTTCCCCTATATTAGAGTGACTTTGTAAGAAGCATTTCAATGAGCTAAGGAGCGATCGCAATGACAAAAAGAACCAAGCCTGAGATTTTGGCTCAGCAAACTGTCGCTCAATCAAAACTCTTCTCTATTGAGTCTCTCGATTTACGATTTTCCAATGGTGAGCAGCGTACTTATGAACGCATGAAGCCTAGCGGTCGCAACGCAGTGATGATGGTTCCTATTACTGAGCAAGGCGATATTCTACTGGTGCGTGAATACGCAGCGGGCACGGAACGCTATGAGCTTGGTTTTCCGAAGGGGCTGATTGATTTAGGTGAGCAACCAGATGAAGCGGCCGTTCGCGAGCTTAAAGAAGAGATTGGCTTTGGGGCCAACAAACTCACTCCACTAAAGGAAGTGATCCTTGCTCCCTCTTACTTTTCTAGCAAGATGACGCTGTTTATCGCACAAGAGCTCTACCCAGAGAAACTAGAAGGTGATGAGCCTGAGCCACTTGATATTGTCCGCTGGCCTCTGGCTCAAGCAGAGGAGTTGTTAACGCACCTCGACTTCTGTGAGGCTCGCAGTATTACGGCCCTACTATTAAGCCTTCGTGTATTAAACAGTCACTAGAAGGCGCACTCTAAGAGTAAGAGGATATTTATGCCAACAACAAAAGACCTATCTCACCTCCTACCCTCTGTGATTGAGATTGCTCGCTCTGCAGGCCAGCTCATCTTAGAGATCTATGAGAAAAAAGATTACGAAGAGTTCACCAAAAGTGACGATACGCCAGTCACCAGTGCCGACCTTGCGGCACATAAGCTGATCTCGAAAAAACTCAGTGCGCTGACCCCAGATATTCCGGTGTTATCAGAAGAAGAAGCCGACATCAGCTTAGATGAACGAGCTCAATGGGATCGCTATTGGCTGGTCGACCCACTCGATGGTACCCAGGAATTCATTGCAAGAAGCGGGGATTTCGCCACCGTTATCGCCCTAATTGAGCATAACAAGCCCGTAATGGGCGTGGTGTACGCACCGGTTTCCGGTGTCAGCTATTACGCTTACCATGGCAAAGGAGCATGGAAAATTCCAGATCTCAATGACAGCGTAAAAATAAAAACACATCGTCATGAGTTGCCAAACCAATCGCTCGCGATAGCGATCAGCCGTCGCCAAGACATCAACCGTATCACTAGCCGTATGAGTTCAGCGTGGAACTATGACTTAGTCCCGCTTGGCTCTGCAGCGCTGAAGGCCTGCTTAGTAGCAGAAGGCGCTGTCGACTGTTACCTGCGTCTTGGGCCAACCGGCGAGTGGGATACGGCTGCGACCCAGTGCATTGTTGAAGAAGCGGGCGGGCGCATCTTAAGCACTCAACTAGAACCGCTTTCGTACAATGAAAGAGAGACATTTGAGAATCCGAACTTCATTGTGCTCGGTGACGCTGATTTACCGTGGACAGAGATCTTACAGGGCAAAGACTAGGGCGATAGGGGCTTCAAACAAAACAGGCTCTTCAAACAAAACGGGCACCTCACTGAGGTGCCCGTTGTTATATCTCGCCATTCAATAGCCCGATTTGATAACCGCTGATATTCGGTTAAAAAGAGCCTTGGTAGTTGAACGGGTACTTACCTTGGCTATCTGGATTACCCAGCCACTTGAGCTGACTCTGCATCGCCGATGGGAACTCAGCCCCCGGCTTAAACCATGCCGCAGCCGTGTAGCTTTGGTTTGGTGTGACGCTCGCCGAGAACTCACTCTCAACTTGATCGCTGCTCTGAGTACCTTTCACTGCAATAGTGCTGTCTTCACAGCTTATATCCGCAATCACAGGTCCTAAATCTAACGAGCCTACTGGCGAGTCAACAGCGGCACCAGACCAAGCCACTGTACCGTCACCCGATAGGCACCAAGGTTGAGCGTGAACCGCGTGTTTGATCGTCAGTTCGACCTGCCCGGCAATAGACACTGGCACCGGGATAGCGGGCGCATACTTCATCACGCTGCTCGCTGGCATTGATGCCACGAGGTTTTCCGCATAAGCACCACTCATGCTATAGCCAACGCGCCCTTTGCCAGATAGACTCATGTCACTGTTACGACCAAAGCGAACCGCGAGCTCTGCTTTGGCTTGCAGCAGTTTGGAAAACTGGAAGTCCCACTGCACGGAGCCGTAATTGATCCGCTGCCATGCAATTTTATTGGCTCGGCCTTGCCAAATCGTTCCCTCAACGCCCTCAATCGCTAATCCGCGCAGCGTCGGTGCATGCTTGAGCGCAAAAGAAGCCGGCACGTGCAGCAATAAGCTGACGGAGAAAAAGACAATAAAGACACCACTAAATAGTAGGCCATATTTAAAAGATAAACCGCGCTTCACATTAACCTCGTTTAAACTGTAGTCGCTTGACGTCAACAACCCCAGGGTTATCGGAGCGATCAATATCCATAAACTCGACCTCTACTCCCTGCTTTTCTTTCAGATACACCAGCCAATCAACAAACTGATTAAAGGGCACAGGTTTTACCCAGACTTGCAGCATCTCGCCGCGCGGTTGTACCCGAATCAACTCAATCTCAAAACGACGCATAGAAGTAGGTACGGATTGGTTCAACGGTTGGCTCGTACTAATACCACCACTGCCTCTGAGCTCAACCACTTCATTGGCTTTATTGGAAACCCAAGCCAGCAGTTGCTTCTCGCTTTGAATGTGGTTTTGCGCCAGCTCAGCGCGTTGACTGAGTGGCTGCAATAGCCCCCAATAAATCACGCCTACCACCAATAAAGTCGAGCAACCAATCACTAAGCGTTGCTCGCGTTGGCTTATTGAAGTCCACCACGCTTGGAGTGGTTCAATCACATTTCTCATCACTGATCTCCTTGCGCAGGTTACTGACGGGGTTTAAGAGTAAAACTGCCAAATACGGTTTCACCGTTGCGATTTAATGGCCCTTGCTCAACGGAAAATTGCTCTTCAAGCTTGACTCTCGCAGTCTCAAAGTGCTGAAAATCCGAGCTCTTAGCTTGCAGTCGAACCTCAGAGCGGTTGCCATCGTAGCGGATACTTTCCACTTCAATCGACTTCACTTGGCCTAAGGTTTCCGGCAGCAATGCTAACCAACCCAATAAAGAGTCACCATCGCCGGAGCCGCCATACTTCTTAGCTTCATCGTTCATCTGACGCTTCAGGTAACTGACCGTTGGAATTCGCTGCTTATCAGGCAGTACTGCCCTAAAGATGCGCTCACTCTCCGCGCGATAAGCTTGTGCTTGTGCCTCGTATTGCTGAACCTTGAGCACTTGTTGAGTGACGATCACCGCCACCAACAAGCACGCCGCAATCGCCACTTTCTGCCATACCCGCCAATATTTACTGAATGAAGATTTGGTTTTAAAAGTGCCCGTCAGTAAATTTACGCTACTAGTGATCGCTTGTTGGCTCAACAAAGCCATCACCAATTCGGCTGGTTTTGCTTGCCACTCGATACCACTTTGCTGCTGAACATCGTCACTCGGCAGCGGGGTATAGCTGAAAATGGTTGGCGATGGCTGCTGCTCATCCGTCACAAGCCAATCGCTTTGTAAAAACATCGCCAGCCACGCTTCGCTGATCGACGCGGCTTGATAGTTGCCTTGGCGCAGCAACCAATGCTGCTCTATCTGCAATGCACTGATCCCCTCTTGTTCTAAGGGGAGCGCCAGTGTATCAGGCAGTACCTTGCGGAAGATAATATTCGCTTCGCGAAACTGGTCTAAAGCGTGTTGGAGCCAGGCACGATCAACCCCACACACTGTCGCGTGGGTGGCATCTTTATCTAAAATGGTCAGGTGTAAGTCTTCAACCTCTTGTGCGACTTCGTCTTCTAATAAAAACGGCAGCATAGAATCGAACTGTCGAGCGGCACCTTGCGGGATCTCAACACGCTTAATTAAGCACTCATTTCCCGGTAATAAAGCAATACACGTGCGCTGTTCAGAGTAAGGGGCTAGCTCTTCAAGCTGCTCCCAACTCGACAACTCACCACTGGCTATTACTTCTTGCTGGCTTGTCGACCAAACTAACCACGGCACTCGGCCTTGTGGTTCGCTACTCAGTCGAACGGTCAGAAACTCGCTCACTGATCCCTCCAAAACGACGGCGTACTACCGTCACGGTTTCTCGATTACTACTATAGAAAAGCGTTCGTATGCGTACACGAGACTGCTCAACTAAGACCTCTGCATCTAGCTCAAAATAGGCGCTATCTACAGTTAAATATGCTTTGGCTTTGTTACTGACTTCTGGATTCACGCCAGCAATAGCCGACTCAGCCATAAATGTATCCACGCTTTCCCAGCCATCAAAAGGGCGCTGGTTAATCAGTTGCTGTGCATCCGATTCACTCAAGTCCGGAGCAAACATCGCTTCCAATAACGGCGCTTGCAGCTCCGAGAGTGTATTCACATTCAAGCGGAAATCATCGCTGGGTAGTGCACAAACAAAAGGGCGAACCTTGTTCATCACTTCACCCGTCACCTGATACACAGCTCGCAGCTCGGATTCATCGGCTATCAAGCCATTTGCCGTCAGGTATGCAGGCTTCATCGCCTCATACGTGCTGTCTTCAACACCGACTGAAGAGGTGGTTCGACTATCGGAATCGACAAACTCCCAGCTGGAATTGGCGATCACCTCGGCCTGATACGAGTCCACGTCTTGGTTTTCTAACAAGGTTTGCCACACCGAGACTAAATAAGGCGTTTGGCTGCCAGAGTCTACCGCCACCCCTGCTAAAGCATTAAGATTAAAACAGGCCTGCGCATCGACAATTCGACCGGAAACCTGACCATAGTCCAATGGGAAGACCTGCTCCTCTAACGCCCATGGCTGGCTTAAGTTAACGGTATCGCTGTCTTTATAGCTTTGCCTGATACCGTCTTGTACCAGTGCTTCCACACCGATGCTATACCAGTAAGCTTGTTGGTAATTCAATTGATTACCCACCCGTTTAAATTGGGTAAACAGACGCTCAAACATGCTGCCTGCGATGGTTGCCATGATCGCCAGCAACATCAAAATAATGATCAGCGCTACCCCGCGCTGTTTGCGTCCCACCTCGACTCGAGGTGCCGTTCGCTTATTGATTCGATCAGCCATTATTCGCCTCATTACCACCTAAAGCGCCATCACTTGACGAATTTCCAGTTTGCTCTAAGGTGCCACTTGGCGTGAGATAAATACGCTCTATCTCACCGTAGTCTGTCAAGGTCAACTTGAGTCTGACCGCTTTAGGCAGCGACTTATCAGTTTGCCAGCCCTCGCCCCAGCGAGTTCCGTCATAAAACTCAACTCCCCAACTTTCAACGTCATCAAGCAACGGCGAGATCACCCCATCCTGCCCGCTCGGAGTATCAGGATAGCGCCACCAAACTCGTTCAAGCGTCTGATCCTTAATGCGGTAACCGACTTTCGTCACCTCACCTCGAGGAAACTGCTGTTGTGGGTTATGCCAACCAAGGCGAGTAAACAGGATGCCGACACTATCGGAGTCCAACAAATACTCCCCCTTGAAGATCAGCTTAGATGATGCATCTTCACCATTGGTACGAAATTGTCGTACCGCCATCTGGCGAAAGTCATTATCTAAAATGACCAAGCTACGTTGCAGTTGATTCAAACGCGCGCTGCGCTCAATAGAAAGCTCATTGCTACGCTGAACCTGATTCACCACTTGGTAGGCAGCCATGCTTAACGTGGAAAAAATCGCGATAGAGACCAACACCTCAATCAAGGTGAAGCCCTGCTGTTTTGACGATAGATGTTTTGATGATAGATGGTCAGTTAGCGATCTGCTCTTCGTTAACGTTCGGTTCTTAGCTAGCGAGGTGAATTTAATTAACAACATGGAACTAATTAACAACATAAATCTAATTAACAACATAGCTGCGCACCGTCACCACTGAAGAGGTTTGTTTACTGGTCGCCACACTCACATCAAAAGCCTTTAATAGGTCGTTGCTGGTCTCAACAGGCGTCACGGTCCAAAACCACTCTCTTCCGGCCAACTCTTGTGTGCCCTGCGCTTTTTTTAGTTTCTCGGGGTGCAGCATCACCAAAGCCATTTGGTTGTCGACGACCATCGCGGCAAAAGTTTTCTCTTCTAGATAACTGAGGGTATTAATGTGTTGAGTGACTGCGCGAATCACACTGATCGCTGCGGTAGCAAAAATCGCGAGCGCAACCAACACCTCTAGCAGAGTCATACCACGAGAACGATAAGGAGAACAGTTATTCCTCTTCATCTTCTTCTCCCGGTTCTAGTAATCGAATCACACCGTTATCGAGCACTCGAATGCGCCAGCCATCTTGTATGGTGTCACCGATATTGGGATAAAAAGAGAGCACAAAGGGCGTCATTTCTGCACTCGACATAATATAGACCTGCGGTGGCTTCGGCTTTTTATCCTCTTCAAGATCCGCAAACATATCTTCATCAAATAAGCTGCCAGGCTTGAACAGTCGATCGTCCTCTTGCCACACTCCTCCACCCAAAGTCACTGACAAGGCGAGGTCATCAGGCAGCTCAGTGACTGAGGGGATTTTTTCGAGTTCGGCTTCCTGCCAACCTTCTGACTTAAGTGCCATTAACACATAGGTCGATGTTTTTTCATCAATGCGAACGCCAAAATCCAAACCACTCAAAATAGCCTCTTCATTGAGTAACTGAACTCGCTGATAAAAGCTGTGGGCGTATTGTTTGGCGACGTCTTTACTGTTGGTAGGAATGGTCGCGATCACCGCAACCGCCGTTACTGACAGTAGCACCAACACCAAGAGGATTTCGATCAAGGTGAAACCTGGCTGTGTTTGCTGATTTTTCACCGAATCGGCTCCATCTGCTTATGTCCTACCATCAATAACGTTCAAGCGATCATCACGTAAGCCGAAGCTTATTGAAAGTCTTGCATGTTCCAATTGCCGATGTCGGCTGCAATACCTTCACCACCTTCTTGACCATCAGCACCCAGAGTGAAAATATCAATGGTGCCGTTGTCGCCCGGGCTTAGATATTGGTACTCGTTGCCCCATGGGTCATTAGGCAGACGCTTGATGTAACCGCCGTCACGGTAGTTACGCGGCTCTGGGCTACTTGGCTTAGACACTAAGGCATCAAGGCCTTGATCTGTGGTTGGGTAAACGCTGTTATCGAGCTTGTACATATCGAGCGCGTTCTCTAGTGCTACGATATCAGTGATCGCTTTTTGTTGGTCAGCCTTCTCTTTGTTGCCCAATAAGTTAGGTACTACAAAGCTTGCCAAAACACCTAGGATAACCACAACCACCATCACTTCTAATAGAGTAAAGCCTGACTGTTTCTTCATTTTATTTTTCATTATTTTCTCCAAATTACAGACTGCGAGTTGAAGGTAATGATGCCCTTCTTCTCGGTAATCCAAAAACTAACCCACTGTGTACCATGCGGTAGCTACTGTAAAGCACGGTAGCTACTGTAAAGTACGGTAGCCACTGTGGAAAATACGTTAGCCACTCATTAAATTGTTCATTTCAAGCATTGGCATCAACGTTGCCATCACAATAAACAGCACTAAACCAGCCATCAAGGCGATCAATGCTGGGGTAAAAATACCTAACGCAATATTGACCGTCGACTCAAAGCTTTGGTCTTGGTTGTCCGCTGCTCGAGTGAGCATCTGCTCCAACTGGCCACTCTGCTCACCACTGGCGATCATATGCAGCATCATCGGTGGGAAAAGCTTGGTGTGATCGAGCGCTTTACGTAGGCTCGCCCCTTCTCTAACGCTATCTGATGCCTGTGTTACTTGCTGTTTAACATGGTGATTCGACATGACATCGACCGCGACTTTCATCCCTTCAAGGATCGGAATCGCGCTCGAAGTACAGATAGAAAGGGTTCGCGCAAAACGAGAGGTATTGATCCCTTTGGCGATTTTGCCGATCAGCGGGATACTCAACAGTTTACGATCCCAACTCAGACGAACGTTCGGCTTTTTCAATGCCGTCTTAACCAGCACGATGACGCCTATAAACAGCAACAGTAATTGGATACCCCAATTCTGAATAAATTCACTCGATGCCAATAAAAATTGGGTCGATTGGGGCAGTTCTTGACCCATTTGAATAATAGGTTCAACGATCTTCGGCACTACGGTGGCGAGTAAGAACGAAACAATCGTCACCGCAAACACCACCAGCACCACCGGATAGATCATCGCTTGCATTAACTTAGAACGCATCTTCTGGCGATTCTCAGCGTAGTCTGCCAACCGCTCTAATACGGCATCGAGGTGACCGGATTTCTCACCCGCAGCGACCATGGCTCTGAACAGTTCATCAAAAATATGTGGGTAATCCGCTAAGCTATCCGCCAGCGAGTAACCTTCGGTCACCTTAGAACGTACCGCCAGTAACATGGTGCGAATTCGAGGCTTTTCAGACTGCTCAGCCACCGCTTTCAAGCACTCTTCTAGCGGCATGCCCGATTGAACCAGCGTCGATATTTGACGAGTAATCAAGGCAAGGTCGGGGGTACTGATACCACGCTTAAAACTGGTCGAAGGCTGTGCGCCCCTGGTCGTTTTGGCCTTGGCTTCGGTCATCTCAACCGGCATTAAGCCTTGCTCTTTTAAGCGCTGGCGAGCCTGACGAGCGTTATCCGCTTCAATCGAACCCTTTTTGCTTTTCCCTTTCGCATCCAACGCTTTGTATTCAAATGCTGCCATACTAGACTTCCTTGGTCACGCGCATCACTTCTTCTAAGGTCGTTACCCCTTTCCGAACTTTGCTCAAGCCATCATCTCGAATGCTTGGGGTTGTGCCACGAATGACTTTCTCAATCGCCTGTTCGCCAGCTTCACTGTGGATAAGCTCTTGCACTGAATCGTCAATCATCAGCAATTCGTGAATACCGGTACGCCCTCGGTAACCCTTACCATTGCAGTGCTCACAGCCTTTGGCATGGTAAAGCGTCAGGCTTTCTTGCTCGTTCAAATTAAACAGCTTCTTCTGCTCTTTGTCGGCTTGATATGGCTCTTTACAGTCTTTACATAAGGTTCGCACCAAACGCTGCGCCAGCACACCGAGCAAGGAAGAAGAGATCAAGAAGGGCTCGATGCCCATATCACGCAGACGAGTGATCGCGCCGATGGCAGTATTGGTGTGCAGAGTCGACATCACCAAGTGACCGGTCAAAGAGGCTTGAACCGCAATCTCTGCCGTTTCTAAATCTCGGATCTCACCAATCATCACTACGTCAGGGTCTTGACGCAAAATGGCACGTAAACCACGAGCAAAGGTCATATCCACCTTAGGGTTAACTTGCGTTTGGCCAATGCCATCGATATCAAATTCGATCGGATCTTCAACGGTCAGGATGTTGCGCTCGTTACTGTTGAGCTCCTGCAAGCCAGCGTACAAAGTGGTGGATTTACCCGACCCCGTAGGACCGGTCACCAAGATGATACCGTGAGGGCGCTGGATTAGCTTACGGAAGTTTTGATGGTTCTCTGCCGTCATACCTAAGCTGTGTAAATCTAGGCGAGTGGCATTTTTGTCGAGCAAACGCATTACCACCCGCTCACCGTGTGAGGAAGGCATGGTTGAAACACGCACGTCGACCGCACGGCCACCAATACGCAGCGAGATACGACCATCTTGTGGCACGCGTTTTTCAGCTATATCAAGCTTAGCCATCACTTTAACGCGCGAGACTAATAACGGAGATAGCTTACGGCTAGGCGCAAGTACATCTCGCAGTACACCATCTACTCGAAAGCGAATCGACAATGACTTTTCAAAGGTTTCGATATGAATATCCGACGCACCTTCTTTGATCGCTTCACCCAGCATCGCATTGATTAGCTTGATAATAGGTGCATCGTCTTCCGACTCAAGCAGGTCTTCGTCTTGCGGCAGCTCTTCGGCCAGCGAGAAGAAGTCGTCGTTGTCTGCACCGATGTCTTCCATCAGCTGACGCGCTTCGGATGAATCGCGCTGATAGGCATCGGTCAGTTTTTTATCAAACTCATCGGCGCTGATCGCTTGTGGCGCAAAACCACCCTTCACAACTCGGCTCACTTCAATGATCGCCGCAGATTTCAGAGGTTCCACATAGTAAAGTACCGGCGCACGCTCTGGATGCAGCGACTCCAGCACCATCTTGTAACGATTCGCAAAGCTAAACGGCAAGCGCTGAAACGTGCGTGCCACCCCGACCAATTCAGCCATTATTCTTGTTCCATTTGATCGATGAAGGCTTGGATTTCAGCAGGGTGATTGGTGCTGTCGCCAAACTTAGGTAATACCGGGATATTGTCATCATCCAGCAGTTTCAGGCCTTGCTCAGCCTTGTACAGTTGCTCCGCTCGAATGTAGTTGTACTTACGTTGAGTAATGCCATCTGCCGTCATACCATCGCGAATGATGGTTGGCTTGATGAAGACCATAAGGTTCTTTTTCTCAACTTGGGTACTGGTTGATTTAAACAGGTGACCAAGAACTGGGATATCCCCCAAGAAAGGCACCTTAGACTCACTTTCCAGTGCGCGCTCATCAATCAGACCACCCAACACTAGCATTTGTCCATCTTGAACAATCACTGATGTATTCAATTGACGCTTAGCAAAACGCACATCAACCGCGCCGTTTGCACCTAATACGTTCGACACTTCTTGTTCGATGTCCAGTTGAACCGAGTCACCTTCGTTGATTTGTGGCACTACATTCAGCTTGATACCGACTTCTTTACGATCAACAGTTTGGAATGGGTTATCGTTACTTGAACCTGCGGTAGAGCCAGTTAATACCGGAACTTCTTCACCGACAATGAATGAAGCCTTGCCATTGTCCATCACTGTGATGCTTGGAGAAGATAGGATGTTTGAGTTGGAATCGGTCGAAACCGCACTGATCAACGCCGTCCAATCGCCCATCGCTATGCTCATCGCTGCACCATTCACACCTGACAGCGCAGAAGCTAAGGTGGAGTAATCACCTGGGGTTGTCCTTTCGATGGCAACCGGATCGCCATTACTGTCGAAAGTATAATCTGTTGTTGTTGTGTCCTTAGCATTTTCTAGACCGACCATCACACCGCCAATTGAGGCGCCGGTATTGCTGTATTGAATCATGGCTCCTGTTTCTAGGTTACCCCACTGCACGCCGAGATTAACGCCATCACCCTCAGCCATTTCGACGATCAGTGCTTCAATCAATACTTGAGCTCGACGAATATCCAGTTGAGCGATCACATCTTGCAACGCGTTCATAATGTCCGGCTGAGCACTAATCACCAAAGCGTTGGTGTCCGCGTGCGCTGAGATCATCACTTTATCGCGTTGTGATGCATTGCCCTGGGTCGATGATTGCTTTTCCGATTGCAGATTATCAGACACGCCTTTTAGTACGTCGACCATCTCTTCCGCTTTTGCGTACTTCAGATAAACAACTTGATTGTTGCCCTTGCTCACCATCTCACCATCAAGTTGCTCGATAAGTTTTTTTAAGCGCTGACGAACTTTAGGATCGCCTGAAATCAGAATCGCGTTAGTGCGTTCATCAGCAACCAGCTTAGGCTGTAAGAAGGCCGGTGTATTCTTGGCATCTGTGGTATTGTTCAAGGCATCAACAATACGTGCCATCTCCGCCGCTGAAGCATTCTTGAGTTCAACGACTTCAATCTCTTTATCACCGGCTTGGTCAACGCGTCGAATGATTTCCGCTAGGCGATTAACCACCGCAGCGCGACCTGTGAGCAGGATAATATTAGCAGGGTCGTAATGCACAACGTTACCCGCGCCCGCGTTGTCGTTCAACTGGCGCAACAAAGGAGAGAGTTCACGAACTGAGACATTACGTACCGTCACAACCCGTGTTACCACACTGTCGCCGTTAATAGAGTCGTGATCACCCACCACCGGGATGGCCGAGGTTTTCGAATCTTTCGATTTGATGACCTTAAGAACGCCTGAGTCCATTTCAACGACCGCGTAGCCGTAGACCTCTAACACGTTTAAGAAGAAACTATAATATTGTTCCTCATTGAGTACGTCATAACTGCGTACATCGATTTTTCCGCGCACCGAAGGGTCAACGATGATGGTTTTTTCTAGATTACGACCAACAATATTAATAAACTCTTGAATATCCGTGCCCTTAAAACTGGCACTAAAATCATTCGCGATGGCTGCAGGTGTGCCGATTAAGCTTCCTGCCAATAACCATGCACTTTTCTTAAACCAATGCTTCACGTACTTCTCCTACACTTTCGTCCTTGGTTAGACGCAAAGTTTTAAAATTCAATAAACACTTCATGCTGTTGCCCATCTCTCTCGACCACCAGATTTAACTCGGTCAGATCTGAGATAGAACGGAATATATTGCCCATCGCGGCGGGGTCAGTCAGGTCTTGTCCATTTAACTGAGTCGCAATATCTCCGCTTTGGAGCCCAACAGAGTTAAAAAGTTCAGCATCTTTACCCGGGCTGACACGATAACCGACCACTTGCTCGTCGCGCTTTACCTGAGACAGTCGAACATATTGGAAAATCTGTTGTGGATCTTCCATTATCTTCGCTTTGATTTCATCAAGCTTCGCTTCTGCTGAGGTCGGGTTATTACCACGCACCGAAGCAGAGCTGCGAGCTGGTGCTGGCTCTGATACCGCCAAGCGTTTGTACTCAATGCCTTCCAGCATTAAGGTTTCGTCTCGCCCTGAATTATCAATGATCACGCGATCCACCAGCACGGCTTTGAGCTTGACTCTGGTGCCTTCTATCTGTTCGTTAATGCCGTATGTCGCTTGCGTACCACGGTTTGCGATTACCGCTAAGCTACGTTTGGGGTTTGAGCTCGCGACTGCCCCCACCAACACCAAGTTCAATCGCGTCTTAGGTGCATCTTGAATAACCGGCTGCTCAACGACAGGCGCGCTGGTTGGGTTATAGGCACCAAACAGGTTGCTCTGCTGTAAAGAGGAGATATCAAGGGGCGATTGAGGAGCGGAAGACGATGAAGCCACCGCTTTCCAAGGTACGATGGTTTGCTCACTAGGTTCAACAAACCAGATAAGCTGCCCTAGAATCCATGCGGATGCTGCAATTAATACACAACACGTCACTAGGCTTAGTTTCTGCTGAAGTGCTAATCCATTCTCTAATAAGCGGCTCAACATAGGAAAATTCCCTACACGACTTTTGAGCTCTAAAAAGTTCACTTCCTTTGCCCCTTTTCATGACAACAAACGCTGCAAATTATTAAACTTTCAGCTTTTTTATTCATTGGTTCGATACACAACGCATTTAAGCACAAGATCATCAACTATATCATAACTCAGCAAGAAATCGGTATTCGATGGCTATTTTGCCATATGACTTGAAAAAAATGATAACCTCCTCCATTTTAAGCTTCTACTTAATGTGACAAGCATCATCAAAAGCATGTTGCGCACTGTTCATTACAGTTTTATTACCATTAAACCGCATTCATTTCTTAATTAAAGGCATAGCCCTATATGAAAACTGCTAATGAAGCTGTCAGACTCGATAAATGGTTGTGGGCAGCTCGTTTTTACAAAACCCGTTCGATTGCTCGCAACATGGTCGATGGTGGCAAAGTCCACTATAATGGTCAGCGCAGCAAGCCCAGTAAAATCGTTGAGCTTGGGGCGGTGATTACGCTGCGCCAAGGCAATGAAGAAAAAACGGTGACGATCGAGAAAATCTCGGCTCATCGTGGCGGAGCGCCTATCGCGCAAACGCTTTATGAAGAAACTACCGAGAGCTTGGCAAAAAGAGAAGAGTTTGCAAAACAACGCAAGCTGAATGCTCACAGCCCAGCTCCAGAGCGTCGCCCTGATAAGAAGCAACGTCGTGACATCATCAAGTTCAAGCATCAATAAGCTAGAAGGAATAGCCAAATGGCAGACCCAATGTCTACAAGTAATGTTTTAAATCGCTACCTATTTGAAGATCTATCAGTACGTGGTGAATTGGTACAAATGGATCAAGCGTACCAACAGATTATTTCTAGCAAGGAATACCCAGCACCGGTGCAAAAGCTACTGGGTGAGCTATTGGTTTCAACGACGCTACTCACGGCGACACTCAAGTTTGAAGGCTCTATCACTATGCAACTACAAGGTGACGGCCCTGTCTCTTTAGCCGTTATCAATGGTGATCATGACCAAAAAATCCGTGGTGTTGCTCGTTTTGAAGGTGATATCGCAGACGACGCAGGCTTGCACGATCTGATGGGTAAAGGTCACCTAGTGATCACTATCGACCCGAAACAAGGTGAGCGCTACCAAGGCATCGTTGGATTAGAAGGCGACACATTAGCACAAGTGCTTGAAGGCTACTTCGCGAACTCTGAACAGCTTAAGACTCGTTTATGGCTACGTACTGGCGAGCATGAAGGCCAAGCTCACGCTGCAGGTATGCTGCTGCAAGTCATGCCTGACGGTACAGGTACTCCTGATGACTTCGAGCACCTTGAGCAACTGACAGACACGGTTAAAAACGAAGAGCTGTTCTCTCTTGAAGCGAACGAACTACTTTACCGTTTGTACAACCAAGAGAAGGTACAGCTCTTTACACCGCAACCGGTTGAGTTCTTCTGTGGCTGTTCTCGCGAACGAAGCGCGGCGGCTATCATCACTGTAGCTCAAGAAGAGATTTACGACATCCTCAGCACCGAAGGTAGCGTTGGTCTGCACTGTGATTACTGTGGCACAAACTACTCGTTCGACAAGAGTGATGTGGATGCGCTGTATGCAGAAGCGGCCGATAAAGGCAGTAATACGGTTCATTAATTTACCGCGTACCAAAAACACGTAATTTACCCCAAAAAGGTCAGCACTCAGCTGGCCTTTTTTGTGATCACTTCAACGCAAAACCCTTAACATCTCGTAATAAAATCACCCCTTAATTTTAATCAATTAATAATATTTGCGCCCCTAGCGCAAAGCTTTACCTACAGGATAGACTAGCTAGGCCAATATGTGACGAGACACTTAAAATCCCAACATTAATGTGGATGTTTTTTGAGCTACATCCCTGTTTCCCCAAAGTCTCGTTGCTAGCATGGTGAGCAGATAACAATAAAAAATAATACAAAAATCCCTACAAAATATCCTACAAGGAGCACCTATGACCGTTATGGAACATACAAAGGCTGCACAAATTGATCTAACTAAGCACGGGCTGACTGGCGTTACTGAAGTTCTTCGTAACCCTAGCTATGAGCAGTTATTCATTGAAGAAACACTGCCAGGCTTACAAGGCTACGAAAAAGGCGTGGTAACGGAACTCGGCTCTGTTGCGGTTGACACTGGTATCTTTACTGGCCGCTCACCAAAAGATAAGTACATTGTTAAAGATGACACGACCCGCGATACCATGTGGTGGTCAGATCAAGGCAAAAATGATAACAAACCGATTACAACTGAAGTATGGAATGAGCTGAAAGAGCTTGTGACAACTCAGCTATCTGGCAAGCGTCTGTTTGTCATTGACGGTTATTGTGGTGCTAACCCAGATACGCGCTTAAGTGTACGTATTATCACAGAAGTAGCGTGGCAAGCGCACTTCGTTAAGAACATGTTCATTCGTCCAACTGACGAAGAGCTAGCAACGTTCGAACCTGATTTCGTGGTCATGAACGGTGCTAAAACAACGAACCCTAACTGGGAAAAGCAGGGGCTAAACTCTGAAAACTTTGTTGCTTTCAACCTCACAGAGCGTGTTCAAATCATCGGTGGTACTTGGTACGGCGGTGAGATGAAGAAAGGTATGTTCGCAATGATGAACTACCTACTTCCTCTGCAAGGTATCGCTTCAATGCACTGTAGCGCAAACGTCGGCGAGAAAGGCGATGTAGCGGTATTCTTCGGTCTATCAGGTACAGGTAAAACAACTCTATCAACGGATCCTAAACGTCAGCTAATCGGTGATGATGAGCACGGTTGGGACGACGACGGTATCTTCAACTTCGAAGGTGGTTGTTACGCGAAGACCATCCGTCTATCTAAAGAAGCAGAACCAGAAATCTACAATGCAATCCGTCGTGATGCACTGCTAGAAAACGTAACGGTTCGTGGCGATGGCTCTATTGATTTTGATGACGGTTCAAAAACTGAGAACACTCGTGTTTCTTACCCAATTCACCACATCGACAACATCGTTAAGCCAGTATCAAAAGCAGGTCACGCTCAAAAGGTTATCTTCCTGACTGCTGATGCATTTGGTGTACTACCTCCGGTTTCTAAACTGACGCCAGAGCAAACCAAGTACCACTTCCTATCTGGCTTCACAGCGAAACTAGCAGGTACAGAGCGCGGTATTACTGAACCAACACCAACCTTCTCTGCGGCATTTGGTGCGGCATTCTTAACTCTTCACCCAACTCAGTACGCTGAAGTGCTTGTGAAGCGTATGGAAGCAGCTGGCGCTGAAGCTTACCTAGTTAATACGGGTTGGAATGGCACAGGCAAGCGTATCTCTATTCAAGATACTCGTGGCATCATCGACGCTATCCTAGATGGCTCAATCGATAAGGCTGAAACTAAGGTTATCCCTATGTTTAACCTAGAAGTACCGCTAGCGTTGCACGACGTTGATCCTGCGATTCTTGACCCACGCGAGACCTACACTGACCCACTACAATGGGAAAGCAAAGCGAAAGATCTAGCAGAGCGCTTCATCAACAACTTTGATAAGTACACGGACAACGCTGAAGGTAAGTCACTGGTTGCGGCAGGCCCACAACTGGACTAATCCAATCATCTGCTCGGGCTTAGCCAAAAGCAAACGCCCAATTTAAAATGATATTTTTGTAGCAAGCCCCTCTTTTGAGGGGCTTTTTTGTTGCTGCTTGACCCTTTTTGTTCCACTCTATTTTGAGACTATTGAAATTTAAGGCTTTCAAGGAATGAAAAAGGTATTGATGGTGTTCGGCATTGTGTTGGCTATCGCCGTTGCAACTATCGCAGCGTTGCTATTAAGCCTGCAGACCCAATACCGTGCGGATGTTGCTAACTTTTTTATCAAACATACGATTGAACAACCTGTGTTCATTGAAGATGTGGGTTATCAGGCGCCTTATCACATCACCTTAATGGGCATAACCCAAAGCCAACCCGAAAAACAGACACCTCTATATATCGACAAGATCGATCTTTGGCTCAGCCCCGATTCGTTCACTCAAGCCAAACTGGTCTTAGATTCAGTCCTGATCAGTGGTTTACAGTTAGAAGCAGACGATCTAGAAACACTGACATCGGTATTTTCCCAGCCAAATATCCAACTCCACCAACTGGCAATCAACAATCTCGACTTTTCGACGCCAGAGTTTAATGCGCGGGGCATCGACCTGCAGATCTCCGAACCAAGGTGGCACGACAACTCGTCACTGCTTCCCTATGCTGTCCTGCCTTATGGCAAAACCCAACTCTCGGCTTTACAACTGTATTGGCAAGGTGAAGCATTCGATAATCTGTTGATCGACTTAGACTTCAAGCCGAGTGACAGCACCCTGTATGGCGCATCATTCGACTGGCGTGGTGCCAAAATCTCAGGCCAAGCCGAGCAGTATCAACATGCTTGGTCGTTGGTCAATGTGACGGTTGATGGCTTGCGACTCAATCAGCAACAGACCCAAAGCCTACTAAGCAAAGAGTGGGATGTAGCCGGTATTCAGATCAACCACATCAACAGCTTAGATATGCTGCGCAGCGACATCGAGTGGCAAGAGGGTCACCTCGCCGCCTTTGATATCTCACTAGAAAATTTCCAATTGCCTTTTGAGCTCTGGGAGCAGCAACAAGCAACGCTCTCTCTACAAGCCGAGAGCGTTGTGATTGATGACGACAGGTTCATCGAGCCAAGCGTCAAGCTGAGCCTAAAACCAGATCAGATCCTCATTGAAGATTTCTATACGCAATTACTACAGGGTACCGTTCAGCTGCATGGCGAGGTGACACCTCACGCCGTTGAATTGGCCCAACTCGATATTCAAGGCCTAAAATGGATCACCGAAGATAGTAAGGCTCCCTTACCTGTCGCACGTCTAGCGCCTTGGATTGCACAGTTACAGCAAGCCTCGATTGAGCAACTTAACGTAGAGCGTAGCCAACTGATCCAATTGGCCGATAAACCCTACTGGCAGGTTTCTGGGTTGCATGTGGAAGGGCATCAGCTGCAACTGCTGCGAAACAGCACGCTCGGGCTATGGCAAGGCCAGCTAGTGGTCAGCGCCAATGATGCCAGCTATCAAAACATCGTCAGTGCGCAACCTGTGGTTGAAATGAATAGCCAGCAGGGAAAATGGACACTGACACGCCTGTTTGCCCCACTCAAGCAGGGTTATATCGAAGCCAATGCGACACTCGATTTTAACCAAGTCAGTAAACCATGGAGCCTTGATATCTCTGCCGATGGGTTGCCGATATCGCCAATGCTGCAACAACTTAAGTTACCGCTCGATGCGACAGGCTATGGCGAGTTTGATCTGCAAGCCTCTGGTTTATTCGGCGACTCGCTGATGCTTGGTTACTCAACGACAGGGCAACTCAAAGGCAGCGTTCGCCAAGGTGTGATGACCTTTAACGATACGCTTTCTGCGACATCGAGCAACAACGCGTTTGAAGTTCCAATGCTCAATGCCAATTTCGACCGTGGTCGCTTGACACTCGAGCCAATAGCGATCATTGGCGCATCGGCCGCAGAGCAGGGTTCGCAAGCCGTGCAAACACTCAATGGCGAGGTATCCGGCGAGCTCGACTTGCTAAAGACCGAGCTACACACGCTATCGATTTCTCTATCAGACCCATGTAACCAGATTTCAGGAAAGCTTACCCAAGCGCAGCATTCTGAGATTAACGACTGCCAACCACAAAAAAGCGCCACTCCTCAGGAGTAGCGCTTTCGGTCAATATCTCAATCTATTATCAAGCACGCGTGAAGCTATTCACTCACCTTGCTATCCGTCGAGAGTATCTTTTTGTAGTCAGGGATCAGCATATAAGTTCCGGTGAACTCGACCGCTTCCACATCACCACTGTTGATGGTCACGTGAATGATGATACGTGCTTTTCTGCCAGAGGCGAGACGGTCTAAATCTCCACTGATGCCATCTAACGAGGTAGAGGCAACCGGGCTTTGCTCCACTGGATGACGATAACGGATGTTGCTGTCGGCCAACACAATATCCCCGGTCAGCCCTCGCTCTTTCATCAATAACCACGTCATCCCCCAACCCGTTAACGTGGCGAGCGTGAAAGCAGAGCCAGCAAACATGGTGTTGTGAGGATTCAGGTTCGGGTTAAGCTGAGCACTGCATTCAAACTGATAGCCCGTGTACTGGTTTATCTTGATGCCCATCTTATCGCTGATCGGGATCTGGTGTTCCCAGCGCTGCTGGAGCTCATTACACCAGTCTGGTTTACGCAGAACGTCAGCCATAGGATCGAGGTGCTTGACCATCTGTTGGTGACGTACCGGGCCACGTTGATCGTTGATTTCACCACGGCGTTCAAACTGGTTCTTCTCGTAGAATGAGATCGCCTCCTCACGCGCATTACACACCAAGCGCTTAGCCCCCTCTTGGCGCGCCAGTGACTCAAGTGCCACCAAGATCAATGAACCCACACCTTTGCTTCGACGGGAGCTTTTGACTGCCATATAACGGATCTGACCTTCGAGATCAGGGGTGATATACAGGCGACCAATCGCCATCGGGCGACCTCGACCATCGACAATCATCCGGTGGTGACTCATGCCATCGTATTCATCGCGCTCCGAACCTATCGGCATTTGCCATGGTTCACGCAGCATCTGCCAACGAAAGTGATAATACTTATTCAGCTGATTATCGGTGGTCGGCGTAATGAGTTTAAACATGCTTATTCCTTTAAGCTTAAACCTGCAGCCAGAACGTGACTGGCCCATCATTAACCAAAGACACTTTCATGTCGGCTGCGAATCGGCCACGCTCCGTTGGCAATACAGACTCACATTGGTCAGAGAAATAATTGTAAAGACGCTCAGCATCAGCAGGGTGCGCACCGCGAGAAAAGCCCGCTCGAGTCCCCTTCTTGGTGTCGGCTGGCAGGGTGAATTGAGACACCACCAACAACTTGCCTTCCACCTGCTTCACGTTGAGATTCATTTTTCCATCTTCATCGCTAAAGACACGATAAGTGGTCACTCGTTCCATCAAACGTTTGGCTTTGGCTTCGTCGTCACCTTTTTCTACGCCTAACAAAACTAATAGGCCTTGCTCTATCTCACCCACTACCTCGCCATCAACACGGACGGCAGCTTCACTTACTCTCTGGATCAGTGCTATCACTGTTGTTTCCTTGCTCTGTGATGTTGTCGTTATCCGCTGAGTGTACCATTATTTGTTGCGCATCACTCCACTGTTCCTGCTCACCCAGTGCCGCCGTCACCTCAGCACCAATCAACACGATCAACCAGCATAAATACACCCAGACAAACAGAATCGGAATCGCGGCTAACGCGCCATAAATCAACTGGTAAGAAGGAAAATGAGTAATGTAAGCCGCAAAGCCTTGCTTGCTTAATTCGAACAACAGCGCTGCGACCAAAGAGCCGGCAGCCGCATGAGAAAAGTAGACCTTTTTATTGGGAACCAACAGGTACAGACCGAAGAATGCAAAGAAAGAGAGGATAAAAGGCAGCTTGCGGATCACAGTATTAAAGACACCGGACACCACTTCATTTTGCAGCACTGTCAATGAGGTCACATAAGAGGTTGTCGCGATACTCGCCCCCATCAAAATCGGCCCGAGCGTCAGTACCATCCAATACATAGAGAAGGACAGCATTGCACGTCGCTTTTCGGTGACGCGCCAGATGTAGTTTAGATTCTTATCAATATTAGAGATCAGCATCAGCGCAGCCACAAATAAGAACACACTGCCCACTGCGGTCATCTTGCCGGTATTGGCAACAAACTCCTGCAAGGCACCGTGCACCGCATCGCCAGAGGCGGGCACAAAGTTGGTAATGATGAAGTTTTGCAGCACGATACCCACATTGGCAAACACCGAAAACGACGACAAAACCGACAGCAGAACCGTTAGCATTGGCACAATAGAGAGCAAGGTAATGTAGGCTAAGTAGCCTGCATTGACGTTGACTCTATCATGGGTCATTCGTCGCCAAAGGTAGCGAAAAAACTGAAAACAAAGTGTGCCAATCTTTTTTATCCTCAACTTGTAACTCTCCAGTAAGTCGTTCATAGTTTTAATTAATGTTCCGTCACTAAACCATAGGAAACTAGGATGCCTTATTTAATGGTTATCGTCCTCTCTATTTTTACCCTTACTGGATGTCAATCCGCTTATTACTCGGCCATGGAGCAAGTGGGCTACCACAAGCGTGACATTATGGTCGACAGAGTCGAAGACGCTAAAGAGTCGCAGCAGGAGGCTCAGGAGGAGTTTACCCACGCACTTGAGGCGCTCAGTAGTCTCACCAACTTCAATGGCGGCGATCTGGAAAGTATGTACAACCAGATCAATGATAAATACCAAGACAGCGAGAAAGCCGCACAAGATGTCAGTGATCGCATAGCCGCGATTGAAGATGTCTCGGATGCCTTGTTTGAGGAATGGCAGGCAGAACTCGACCTCTACACCAATGATTCACTGCGTCGCTCAAGTGAGCAAAAACTGAGTGAGACTCAAGCTTCTTACCAAACCATGCTCTCGGCAATGAAGCGCGCCGAGAAAAAGATGGATCCGGTGCTCAATACCCTGCGTGACAATACCCTTTACCTCAAACACAATCTCAATGCGAGCGCTATAGGTGCATTACAAGGTGAGTTTATGAGTTTAGAAGAAGATATCGCCTACGCGATTGAGCAGATG
Source organism: uncultured Vibrio sp. (assembly GCF_947488985.1). Lineage (GTDB taxonomy): Bacteria > Pseudomonadota > Gammaproteobacteria > Enterobacterales > Vibrionaceae > Vibrio. The sequence continues at coordinate 31,419 of NZ_CANLBV010000009.1, read as the reverse complement.
AATGCAGCGATCGCCGAATCGGATAAATTCCTAACGCAGCTCAAGCAGAATTAAATCAGAAAGAGCACCATGAAACCAATCATTATCACTGGCGGACCCGGCGCTGGGAAAACCACTCTAATAAATGCCTTACGGGGTGTGGGTTACCCAACATTCGCTGAATCATCGCGCCAGCTAATAGAACAGCAAAGCCAACTTGAGAACGGCATTCTGCCTTGGGTCGACCTGCCGGGGTTCGCTCACCTGTGCTTAACCGTAATGAGCGAGCAGAAAGAGCAAGCGAGGCTGCATCCAATTGCGTTTCTCGATCGCGCCATCCCAGATATCTGTGGTTACCTAACTCAGGCGAATCTAACGATAGATAATACCTACCGAGATGCCAGTAAAGGCTATCACTCACACGTTTTATTCTGTCGCCCTGAGGCATCGGTTTATGTCCAAGATGAAGTGCGCCCTTATCCCTTTAAGGAGGCGCTAGAGATTCACGAAGCGCTGGTAGGCGTTTACCAAGAGCTAGGTTATGAGGTCGTTGAAGTGCCATTTATGTCGGTAACTGAGCGAGTTCAGTTCGTTGAAAGTCACCTGGGAATCAAAAGCTAGACTCCAGATATCTCGTTCCTCGATTCTGGAATGACGGTTTGATGAATAGGTGTGGAACGCGCTCTTCGTATCCTGCATCCGTCTACTCGTATCTTAGCTAACTAAAAAAACAAAAGCCCTGAGCAGCTTGGCTACTCAGGGCTTTCTTACTTATTCTAAAACTGCTTGATAGCTAGAAGCTAGTCAGCTGGCAATTAAGCCTTAGCTGGACGTGCTGCGCGCTTACGTTCGTTTTCAGTAAGAAGCTTCTTACGGATACGAATACTTTCTGGCGTTACTTCTACCAGTTCGTCTTCGTCGATGAACTCAAGAGCTTGCTCTAGAGTGTGACGGATAGGTGGCGAAAGAACCTGTGCTTCATCAGTACCAGATGCACGAACGTTCGTTAGCTGCTTACCTTTCAGACAGTTTACTGTTAGGTCGTTTGAACGGTTGTGAATACCGATGATTTGACCTTCGTATACTTCATCCGCGTGCTCAGCAAATAGACGACCACGTTCTTGTAGGTTGAATAGTGCGTAAGTCAGAGCTTTACCAGTAGCGTTCGAGATTAGAACACCGTTGTTACGTTGACCGATTACGCCGCCTTTGTGAGGGCCGTAGTGATCAAATGAGTGGTAAAGAAGACCAGAACCAGACGTTAGCGTTAGGAACTCAGTTTGGAAACCGATAAGACCACGAGAAGGCATCATGAAGTCCATGCGAACACGGCCTTTGCCATCTGGAGACATATCAGTTAGCTCACCTTTACGAAGACCGATGTTTTCCATGATGCCACCTTGGTGCTCTTCAAGCACGTCGATAGTCACAGTTTCAAACGGTTCAGTTAGGTTGCCATCTTCGTCTTTCTTGATGATAACTTCTGGACGAGATACAGCTAGCTCAAAGCCTTCACGACGCATGTTTTCGATCAGGATAGATAGGTGAAGCTCACCACGACCTGAAACACGGAAGCGATCTGGGTTATCAGTTTCTTCAACACGTAGTGCAACGTTGTGTACTAGCTCTTTTTCTAGACGCTCAAGGATGTTACGTGAAGTAACGAACTTACCTTCTTTACCCGCAAACGGAGAAGTGTTTACTTGGAACGTCATTGTTACTGTTGGTTCGTCAACAGAAAGCGCAGTCATTGCTTCAACATTGTTTTGGTCACAGATAGTGTCTGAAATCTTCAGCTCACCAAGACCTGTGATTGCAATGATGTCGCCAGCGTTAGCTTGCTCAACTTCGTGACGGTCAAGACCTAGGTAACCAAGAACTGTGCCTACTTTACCGTTACGCTTCTTACCGTCAGAACCAACGATAGTGACTTGTTGGTTTGGCTTAACAGAACCACGAGTAACACGTGCAACACCGATAACACCTACGTAAGAGCTGTAGTCAAGTTGCGAGATTTGCATTTGTAGAGGACCGTCAAGGTCAACTGCAGGCGCGTCTACTGTATCAACAACCGCTTGGAACAATGGTTCCATGTTCTCGCCAGTTTCACCTTCAGTCATAGTTGCCCAACCGTTTAGAGCTGAAGCATAAACTACTGTGAAGTCTAGTTGCTCATCAGTCGCACCTAGGTTGTCGAAAAGGTCGAATACTTGATCCATAACCCAATCAGGACGCGCGCCAGGGCGGTCAATCTTGTTGATTACAACGATTGGCTTAAGACCGTGTGCGAATGCTTTTTGCGTTACGAAACGAGTTTGAGGCATTGGGCCGTCAACTGCGTCAACGATAAGCAGAACAGAGTCAACCATAGACATGATACGCTCAACTTCACCACCGAAGTCCGCGTGTCCCGGAGTATCTACGATGTTGATGCGGTAATCATTCCAGTTGATTGCTGTGTTCTTAGCAAGAATGGTAATGCCACGCTCTTTTTCGATGTCATTCGAATCCATGACACGCTCTTCAGCTTCACCACGAGACTCAAGAGTACCTGACTGTTGTAGTAGTTTATCAACCAAAGTCGTTTTACCGTGGTCAACGTGCGCGATGATCGCGATATTTCTTAACTTATCAATCTGTGGAGTAGACATGGATTCTCGATTCACTCATAAAAGTAGCCGCAAAGTGACCTCTGAAAATAGAAGAAATGCGACTAGCTTGATTAAAAAAACGGTCAATAATATATCAGATTCTAGACAAAAACCCAGAAATATGTGATCTGAACCAACTCTTTTTTCTCTATTAGCGACAGTTTTTTCTCGTTCAGCGACAGATATCCGCGTAAACATGATTCCGTACTGCGTGGATGTGGATGTTAATGTTGATACCGCACCACGTTGAAATCGTTAAAAAGAAAGAACTCTAAAACGCAGCGTACGCGATCGACTCGCCAGAACGATGGAAAATGACAAAAAGTGGATTGACAACGACGGCAATTCATTGCTGAATAGGATTCACTTTTGTCTCATCTTGGTGCACAGACAAGCAACCGCACCAATACAGTGCAGTGAAGGATCTTTTTGGTGCAAAAGCTAAAGCGCGCCAAACAGTAAAATAGATAAGCAATTGAAATTAATGGAATAATTTTTTTGGCACGGTTTTGGCAATAGAAAAACTATCATCGATTAATGCACTTGTTAGACATTAATCAATGCTAGTTTCAACCGAATCGAGCTAATACCGAATTAATAACACTGGAGGTTATCCAAGATGTCAGTAGAAAATGTACTATCCCTAATCCAAGAGAACGAAGTTAAATTTATCGACTTACGTTTTACTGATACAAAAGGTAAAGAGCAGCATATCTCTATTCCTTCTCACCAAGTTGATGCAGACTTCTTCGAAGAAGGTAAAATGTTTGACGGCTCTTCAGTAGCTGGTTGGAAAGGCATTAACGAATCTGACATGGTAATGATGCCAGACGCAGCGTCTGCTGTACTGGACCCATTCACAGAAGACGCAACGCTAAACATCCGTTGTGACATCCTTGAGCCTGCAACAATGCAAGGCTACGATCGCGACCCACGCTCTATTGCTAAGCGTTCTGAAGAATACCTACGTTCTACAGGTATCGCAGACACAGTTCTTGTTGGTCCTGAGCCAGAGTTCTTCCTGTTTGACGACGTTAAATTCTCAACAGATATGTCTGGTTCTTTCTTCAAAATTGATGATGTTGAAGCAGCGTGGAACACAGGTTCTGACATCGAAGGCGGTAACAAAGGTCACCGTCCTGGCGTGAAAGGCGGTTACTTCCCAGTAGCTCCTGTTGATTCATCTCAAGATATCCGTTCTGCAATGTGTCTAGTAATGGAAGAGATGGGCCTTGTTGTTGAAGCTCACCACCACGAAGTAGCAACTGCGGGTCAAAACGAAATCGCAACTCGCTTCAACACGCTAACAGCGAAAGCTGATGAAACTCAAATCTACAAGTACGTGGTACACAACGTTGCTCACGCATTTGGTAAAACAGCGACATTCATGCCTAAACCACTAGTTGGTGACAACGGTTCTGGTATGCATGTTCACCAATCTCTAGCAAAAGACGGCGTTAACCTATTTGCTGGTGATAAGTACGGCGGCCTATCTGAAATGGCGCTTTTCTACATCGGTGGTATCATCAAGCACGCTCGCGCTATCAACGCATTTGCTAACCCATCAACGAACTCGTACAAGCGTCTTGTACCTGGCTTCGAAGCACCAGTTATGCTTGCTTACTCAGCTCGTAACCGTTCAGCTTCTATCCGTATCCCAGTAGTACCAAGCCCTAAAGCACGTCGTATCGAGCTACGTTTTGGTGACCCAGCAGCTAACCCATACCTATGCTACTCAGCAATGCTTATGGCTGGCCTTGACGGCATCAAGAACAAGATTCACCCAGGTGAAGCGATGGATAAAGATCTATACGACCTACCTGCAGAAGAAGCAGCTGAAATCCCAACAGTAGCTTACTCACTAAAAGACGCACTATCTGAACTAGATGCAGACCGTGAGTTCCTAACTGCTGGTGGTGTATTCTCTGACGACTTCATCGATTCTTACATCGACCTTAAGTCTCAAGATGTTGAGAAAGTAAACATGACAACTCACCCACTTGAGTTCGAACTGTACTACTCAGTTTAATCTTCAGCTGGTCATCATGTAGCGAGCACTCAAACGGGTAACCGCTAACGCAGTACAAAGTGACTGCAACATGTAAGAAGCATAAAAATATTAGGCTCACCTCGCAGGTGGGCCTTTTTTCTATTCTCGCCACCTTAACTTCTCCGTAACATACCTAATACCTAATACCTAATACCTAATACTAAAGCCCGAAGAGGCCTTCGCAGCAAACACTATAAAATCAATAACAAGGCCAATTCCAAACGTGCAGCCGCCTTATGATAAAAAGAGACCTTAGGGTGCAATGAATGAGGGTAACGACATGAAAAAAATACTGTTTATGATCGGGCTAGCCGCCGCATTCTCTTGCTCAGCCCAAACGGTGTATACCTGGGTCGATGAAGATGGTGTGCTCCACTTTAGCGATACACCTACAGGTCAAAATACCAAATCACTTCATCTACCGGATGTACAGGCTCCTACGCCCGCCCCCAAGTTTGAGGACTCGATCCCCGTTGATACGGCCGCTGAACCTCCTACTAATGCTCAAGAAAAAACACCAGCCACAGAGCGCGAGCTCCCAGCCCAATTGGCACTCACGATGCAAACGCCAGTACACGAGCAAGCCATTCGTAGCAACCAAGGCTTAATATCGGTGCAAATCGCACTCAACCGAAAATTAGGCATTGGCGAACAGCTGCAATTGATGCTCGATGGCCGCCGTTATGGTGCACCACAAACCCAGCTCAACTGGCAATTAAAAGGCATTGATAGAGGCACCCATACCATCGCCATCCAAGCCTATAGAAGCGGCAAGCTTATTGCATCTACTAGTCCAGTCACCGTGTATTTACATCGAGCGACGCTCAAGTAGGCCAATGTGTAAAAAGAGACCAAATTACCTCTACTTTTCACCAAATCTCAGCAGCTTTCAGCGACTCTAATGAATTATCTTTAGCTTCTGATTAATATGCGCCATACTTGAACCCAGCACGCACCAATTTGGTGCAGTTGAATATACCAGTTCAAGGACGACATAGTGAATCGATCAGCTAAAAGCGACAGCATAGATACACACCAACTTTCCAGCGCTATTCTCGACAATATGGTGGCCTCGACACTGATGCTCGATGAGCAGCTGTATGTGCGATACGCCAACCCAGCGGCTGAACAACTCTTTTCACAAAGTGCTAGACGCATCGTTGATCACCCTCTGAGCCAACTTATCCAACACGCCTCTCTCGATTTGGCTCTGCTGACTCAACCGCTGCAAAGCGGCCAGAGCATGACCGACAGTGACGTGACCTTTGTGGTCGACAACCGCCCACTGATGCTTGAAGTGACAGTTAGCCCAATCTCTTGGCAAGGTGAAACGCTGCTGTTGGTAGAGATGCGTAAGATCGACCACCAAAGGCGACTCAGCCAAGAGCTCAACCAGCACGCCCAGCAACAAGCGGCAAAGCTGCTCGTTCGCGGGTTGGCGCATGAAATAAAGAACCCACTAGGTGGTTTAAGAGGGGCGGCGCAACTGCTTGGCAAAATGCTGCCCGACCAATCCCTTAATGAATACACCCAGATCATTATCGAACAGGCCGATCGCTTGCGAGCCTTGGTCGACCGTTTGCTTGGCCCACAAAAACCGGGCACGAAATCAGAAGAGAACCTCCACCAAATACTCGAAAAAGTCAGGCAGCTCGTGGAACTCGAATCAGGTCCATCGCTCAACATCGAGCGAGATTACGATCCGAGCCTACCACTGATCGTGATGGATTCCGCGCAGGTTGAGCAAGCGATGCTCAATATTGTCAGCAATGCAGCGCAGATTTTAAAGGCTCAGGATTGCGGAAAAATCACCATTCGCACCAGAACGGTGCATCAAGCGAATATTCATGGGCAGCGCCACAAGCTTGCTGCTCGTATTGAGATCAGCGATAACGGTCCGGGCGTCCCTGATGGACTAAAAGACACGCTGTTCTACCCAATGGTCAGCGGGCGCGAGGGCGGCACAGGGCTAGGATTGTCGATTTCACAAAACCTGATCGATCAGCACAACGGGAAAATAGACGTTGAGAGCTGGCCGGGCAATACCACATTTACGATTTATTTGCCGATATAAAGGCTACTCTTCTCTATCCACCACGGAAGCGCCATTGGCAACAACGAATACTGAATAATAAAAACAATGATTATCACAATAGATTTGGCTGTAAAGGAATTGAATTATGAGTAAGGGATACGTTTGGGTCGTCGATGACGACAGCTCTATCCGCTGGGTAGTAGAAAAAACACTGTCTTCTGCAGACATCAAGTGCGAAACATTTGCTGATGCAGAGAGCGTGTTACTTGCTCTTGAGCGCGAAACACCGGATGTGTTGGTGTCTGATATTCGCATGCCCGGTATTGACGGAATTGAACTGTTGCAACAGGTGCATCAGCGCTCTCCCGACCTGCCTGTCATCATCATGACTGCGCACTCAGACCTTGATGCGGCGGTCAATGCCTATCAGAAAGGTGCGTTTGAGTATCTGCCTAAGCCGTTTGATATCGATGAGACACTGACTCTGGTCGAGCGAGCGATCGCCCACAGCCAAGAGCAGAAGCGTGAACAAGCCAGCGAAGTTATCGAAGAGACCAACGCACCAGAGATCATTGGCGAAGCACCAGCGATGCAGGAAGTTTTTCGCGCCATTGGCCGTTTATCTCGCTCATCGATTTCAGTGCTGATAAATGGTGAATCCGGTACTGGTAAAGAGTTAGTGGCTCACGCTCTGCACCGTCACAGCCCGAGAGCAAAAAAACCATTTATTGCGCTTAATATGGCTGCGATTCCCAAAGATCTGATCGAATCGGAACTGTTTGGCCACGAGAAAGGGGCCTTTACCGGAGCCAATAGCGTTCGCCAAGGCCGCTTTGAGCAAGCCAACGGCGGCACCCTATTCCTGGATGAGATCGGCGATATGCCTCTCGATATTCAGACTCGCTTACTGCGTGTGCTTTCTGATGGTCAGTTTTACCGCGTGGGTGGACACTCTGCGGTGAAAGTAGACGTGCGTATCGTTGCAGCAACCCACCAAGATCTCGAACGATTGGTGCATGAAGGTGACTTCCGTGAAGACCTTTTTCACCGACTGAACGTGATCCGAATTCATATTCCGGCGCTGCGCGAGCGTAAACAAGATATTGAAAAGCTCACCCACCACTTCCTCGCTTCAGCCGCTGAAGAGCTTGGCGTGGAAGTGAAAGCGCTGCACCCTGAGACGATTTTGAAACTGAATCAACTCAACTGGCCGGGTAACGTCCGTCAGCTTGAGAATATTTGTCGCTGGCTCACCGTGATGGCAAGTGGCAGTGAAATACTGCCTTCCGATCTGCCGCCAGAGCTATTGGAAGAGAAGGTGGTCACTACTTCAGGATCTGGAGATAGCTGGCAGCAATTGCTGGCTAACTGGGCAAAGGGGGAGCTTGATTCAGGTGAAAAAGAGCTGCTGACTTATGCCCTGCCTGAGTTTGAACGGATCCTGCTTGAGGCTGCGCTCAACCATACCAATGGTCATAAACAAGACGCGGCTAAGGTGCTGGGATGGGGTAGAAACACTCTAACCCGTAAACTCAAAGAGCTCTACTAACCCGTTATATCAGGATGTAAAGCTAAGTCATAAAGAACAGATACAAAAATGCCAGCATGATGCTGGCATTTTTTTTTGGATTGTATTCTCTATCGAGTGATCAGATCACGCGAGAGAATTGCTGCTGGCGAGCCTTCACGCGCAGGTATTTATCGAAACACATACAGATATTACGAATCAACAAACGACCACGTAGAGTCACACGAATCTCATTAGCGTCGACTTCAACCAACTCATCATCAATGAAGGTTTGCAGAAGCTCTAAATCTTGCTTGAAGTAGTGATTAAAGCTTACCGAGAACTCAGATTCAATCATGGTTTTATCAAGCTTAAAGTTGCAGATAAGCTGCTTAATCACTTCACGGCGCACCAGATCATCATCGTCTAATGCCACTCCTCGCCACAGTGCATGACGCAGATCACTCACCTGAGCGTAGTATTTCTTCAGCTCTTTCTGGTTTTGTGCGTAGGTATCACCCACCATAGAGATCGCCGATACACCAAAACCAACCAGATCACAGTCACCCTGAGTGGTGTAGCCTTGAAAGTTGCGATGCAGAATGCCAGCACGCTGCGCCACCGCAAGCTCATCGTCAGGCAGTGCGAAGTGGTCCATACCGATAAACTGATAGCCCGCCCCAGTTAGCGTCTCGACAGTATCTTGTAGGATCGCCATTTTCTCTTGCGCTTCAGGCAGGTCTTCATCTTTAATCTTACGCTGTGCGGCAAACAGTTGCGGCATGTGGGCGTAATTAAATACCGATAAACGACCCGGTTTCATCTCTAGCACTTGTTTCAGTGTTTCAGCAAACAGGGCTTGGGTCTGCTTAGGCAAACCGTAGATCAAATCTAGATTGGTCGAGCGGAAGCCGAGCTCTTTGGCACGCTCCACCATTGCAATGATAAAGTCTTCGTCTTGCTCACGGTTAACCAGCTTCTGCACTTCTTTATTGAAGTCTTGAACCCCAATACTCAAACGGTTAAAACCTTCGCTACGCAGGTGGTCAAGGACGTCTAGCTCAATCTCACGCGGGTCAATCTCGATACTGATTTCAGCATCAGCCGTGAAATTGAATTCCTCACGCAGGATCACCATCAAGCGAGAGATTTGTGCTTTGCTTAAGAAGGTTGGCGTGCCGCCACCGAAGTGCAGTTGCGTCACTTCTCGGCCATTGAGCAGAGATGCTCGCTGAGTGATTTCGTGCTCGATCACATCAAGGTATTCATCCGCTTTGTGCGCATGGCGAGTGATCACCTTGTTACAGCCGCAGTAGTAACAAAGCTTATGGCAGAACGGGATATGTATGTAAAGAGAGAGAGGACGCTCTGGGTATTGCGTGCACGCCATGTCGTAATCAGAGACGGTAAACGCTTCATGAAATTCCAACGCGGTTGGGTATGAAGTGTAACGAGGTCCCGAATAGTTGTACTTGTTTAAGATCTCTTGATCCCAAACGATTTGCTGATTCGTTGTTACTGACTTGCTCGACATAGCGGTACTTCCAATTTAGATCCGCGAGAACCGAGAGGCTCTCAAATCAATTTACATACATTAAAATATAGACGGGTTATTTTGCCACATGACCTGTTAGGTCGTTTCAAGGCACAATCTTTTTTGCTGACAAAAGTTCAGAACTGCTAGCTTGATCACTAACAACGCACCGAAATCAGGGGCGCAGAAGGTAAGAAGGCTCATTTAACGACGTATTTTTACCATGTAATTCAATGATACACATGAAAATACGGCGCACTCAACGAGCCTCAATATTTAATCATCTGAGTGATTAGATCATCTGAATATTGATTTGGTTGTTGAGAGGCTTAACCTTCTCCTGCAACCTTTTCAAATCTTCGACAACCGCATCATTCAAGCGAGTCTCTGCCTTGTGGCGTGTGAGATTCTGCTGCATGCGCTCTTTCTTCGTCAGCTCCTGCCTATCATCTCCGCGCGCCATATCTTTAACGATATGGTACAACTCACAAAGAGCAGGATATTCAGAGTCGAGATCGACACGCTCATCACCCTGAACATTATCCATAATGATGCACACTCGGATACTGATTTCAGGTAAATCACACTGCCCTTGAATACCTGCTAAACACAAGGTGTTTACGTGCTCGTAAATCGTCGAGTTACGTTTTTCAATGGCCAGTGCTTGATGCTGCTTGTGCAGTTCCGTCTGCTTCTTCACTTGAAGTAGAAGGTAACCTGCATAACAGCCCAAGCCGAGAATAATCATTCCACCAGCAATGGCTAATAAGGTTACGTTCATTGTGTTTAACCTTTAAAGTTATCTAGGTCGATATCTTCGAACTGAGATAACAGGTCTTCATCTGAGCTCGATTTCTTGTTCGATGCAACAGGTGCTTCTTCAAAGATCTCTTGTTCATCGTCTTCTGGCTCTAGCAGACCTAAGCGACCCATTAGATGCTCGATACGATCAAGCTTCTCATCAACAAACTTCTGTAGACCCGCTCCTAGGTTTTCACCATTCTCGATACGATCGAGTAGCGTGTTCAGTTGAGCATCATTCTCAAGCATCTCTAACTCTTGTTCGTTAGATAGCTTGCGCTCTTGTTTGGTTGGCTTCTTCACTGGTTCGACAATCAGTGGAATTTTTTTCTTGCTGCCTAAACGTGGATCGCGAGCTTGTGCAGCTTTACGCTGTTTCGCTTCGCTACCATCTGAGTGACGGCTACCAGACTTAAGACCTTTGCGCTTTTTAACACGCTTGCGTTCACGACCTTCAACATCAGATTCACTACGGTTACGCGTAACCATAGGTTCCGGAGCGCCAAGTGCTCCCGGTTTTCTTGATTTCTTACTACGAGCCATTACTGCACTTTCCTCAGTAAAATTACATCATTTCCAAAAAATTCTAGTTCGAGCTTATCCCGCTCTGCCAAAAACTGGAATGTTTGACGGCTAAAGAAGACGACATGAGTCGGGTCATTCTTGTAGTGCCAACCAGCAAACGCGTCTACGTCTATTACTAGCTTAGTCATAAGACCAATCCAGCCTTTGGGTTTAACTAAATTCAACCATTGCTGCCACACTTTGTCTGGGTGATAAAGATGTTCAATCACCTCTGTGGCAGTCATAAAGTCGTACGTTTTATCCAACACAGAAGTCTCTGGGTGGTAATAGATATCGTACAACGCCATGGTGTGTCCGGCTTCTTCTAACATGATAGATAGCGTAGGGCCTGGGCCACAACCAAAATCCAACCCTTGTGAGTTAGATGAAATTTTGTCTGTTAGTGGATCCGCGATGCGAGATAAAAAGCGGCGATAGCCGGCGTCACTAGGATCGTTCTCATGGAGATCATAGTGTGCTTTTTCTTCTTTTGCTTCTAACCTTTGTTCAGGTTTAACAAAGACCAGTTCACATTGCTGACACTGTAGATAGGCTCTACGTTTGTCTTCAAAATAGTGATTCACGCTTTGGTGATGGCATAAGGGACAAGTATACATAGCACATCCTTAAACAGGGATGCGAAACATACCAGAAACTGCGTTTATAGTGGAGAGGTATTGGGTGTTTTTTCATCAAATCAATAAAAAAAGCGATAGGAAAACCTATCGCTCTCTAAATCTGCCTATATCGGCCAAAATTTGTATACTCAACTTGGTACACAAATCTCCATTTGTTATTGGTGCTTTCCATGCCAAATTTGTTTGTTGTTCATCGTCCTGATGAGTTTTGGCTATCCTTTTCTAACACCTTGTTGCTGGGCTGTCCTAGCCTGATCCATTACTGTCACTACCGTTTGACGAGATGATCATCCCTATCTAAGCCAGCTCCTAGCTGATGGCGGTTACTTTACCGTTTTATAAAATTACGACAAGGGGGTGCGCTCACACTTTTGAGCATAAATCGTTCACTCATTGAGAGTGCTGAACAAACGAAAAGATACAGGTGTCATATCCATCAAGATTACATCGTAAGCCAATTTCACGCTAAACCAACTAACCCATCCACGAACCAACCAACTAACTAACTACACGCGAAACGCATGTCACGATAAACGCATGCAGCAGTAAAGCAGTAACAAGAAAGCCTATAATAAGAAAACGCCCTGATCATTGCTGATCAGGGCGTCTCTTTAATCTTGCTCGAGCGTATATTCCTGACTCTAAACTAAGAGTAAGAAACCGACAAATTAGTGTAGACCACCAACGTACTTCGATAAGGTATCAATGTCGGCGTCTGTTAACTTTTTAGCTACATCACGCATCATTGCATTCATGTCGTTATTGCGGCTACCATCGCGAAATTTCTCAAGTTGAGCCTTGATGTAATCGGCATGTTGACCTGAAATTTTTGGGAAACCAGACAGCTCAGTACCATTACCACGAGGGCCGTGACAGGCAATACACGCCGTTAGACCACGCTCTGCGTCGCCTGCCGCGTAAAGAACCTTGCCTGCATCAACCACATTCTCAGGGGTCGAGTTATTTGAGATAGGTAGAGAGGCGTAGTATGCCGCAAGATCAGCCATATCTTCTTCAGAGAGAGGCATCGCCATCGCACCCATAACAGGCTCATAACGACCTTGCTTACCACCACTTGTCATACCTAGCTTAAGCTCTTTTAACTGCTTAGCTAAGTACTTTTCATGTTGACCAGCAAGCTTCGGATACTGAGTGATCAGACTGTTGCCGTCAGCACCGTGGCAGGCAACACATGTTTGTGATTTGGCTTTACCAGCTTCAATACTACCTTGAGCCCATACTGAGCAGCTGGCTAAAAGACTCAAAATTAGCGCTAATTTCTTCATGACATTCCATTATAATTATCAAGCTTCCAGTACCACTCTATGTTGCCACTCATGGTACAATAGGCGACCTTATGCCGAGCACGGTTATTTTACACAAATTCACAAAAAAGTAATCAATCGACTACACAAAGTCGAGATGGAGTTAACAGTGAGCGTAAAAATTCATTATCAAAACACGCATTTCATTACCAGTGCACCTGATATTCGTCATTTACCAGAAGACGAAGGGATCGAAATTGCGTTTGCAGGACGCTCCAATGCTGGTAAATCGAGTGCACTTAATCGCGTAACCAATCAAAAAAGTTTAGCGAAAACCAGTAAAACACCCGGTCGAACTCAGCTGATTAACCTATTTAAGGTGACAGATGGCTGTCATATCGTCGATTTGCCGGGATATGGCTTCGCTCAAGTCCCGCTTGAAATGAAGAAAAAATGGCAGAAGTCACTGGGGGAATACCTGCAGCGACGTGAAAGCCTAAAAGGTCTCGTGGTATTAATGGACATCCGTCACCCAATGAAAGACCTTGATCAACAAATGATCTACTGGGCTATCGATAGCCGTATCCCGGTGCAGGTTTTGTTAACAAAAGCAGACAAACTGAAAAGCGGTGCGCGTAAAGCCCAACTACTGAAAATCCGTAACGATGCAAAATCTTTCGGTGGTGATGTAGCAGTTGATGTTTTCTCTTCTATGAAAGGCATCGGTGTTGACCAACTGCGAGCCAAGATGGATGAGTGGTTCGCGCCAGCACTTGCAGACCAGCTTATCGATGAGTTAGCGGACGAAGAACACAACGATTCAGAGTAGTCTCTATCTATATAGAGGGACTAGATCACAACTATCAAGTGATCCCACCTTATCAATACCTCGCCTTATTAGGTGGGGTATTTTTTTACCTATAAATTAGCGGGTTAAACTCAAAATCTAAGGATAAAAAACAAGATAAAGCCGTTACAAGTAACAGAAGTGGACCATACTAAAAAACAGGCTTTGATAAACAGAATATAGAGAAAGGAATACTCATGTGGAAAACACTCTTGGCCGTAATGGCAATGATGCTGATACCTGTTACAGGCCACGCCTCTGAAGCAGAACCCACGGAAGCACCACTGATCAATGTCGATATGACCCTAGACTTAGACGGCATGGAAAAGTACGCCAAAGATGCGAGTCAATCTCTTGAGGGGATATCGCAATCCCTGCAAGCTATCGTCAACAACCCCAACCTCAGCGACGACCAGCAACGAGCGCTAAATCAAACCGTTGAGAGTATTAACAAACTAGCGGCTTCAACCAAAACCTCACTCAACCAACTTCCACAAGCCTTAGCTCAATCTCGCCTCGCGTTTAAACAAACCAGTCAGATGCTGTTGGATGACATTCAGACTAAAATCATCATTGCATTAGTGGTCATTATTATTGCTGTGATTATTGTTGCCCTAATCGCTGTCTATCTATTGATTCTGAAGCCGATGCAGCAAACTTTGGTTAAGGCGACCACCAATATCTCTTCGATGGCGCAATCAATACAAGTCACCGCAGAAGCGCTCAAATACAGCACAGATAAGCAACAACAAATCATGAACCACATTGAGCATTCACCCAATCAATATACCTAAAGTTAAACGGCAGCATATCTATCGCTTGCGAGCCACTTGTAAAGCCAAAGTTATTTCACCATATAAAACAACCAGTTTGTGGCTGAATTAAAATTACTAATAACAGATCAAACTCATAATTTAAGTGAAATTGAGTGATAGAGAAGGTAACGCGAAATACGGAACAAACATCAACGGATAAGTGCGGGGAAATGATAGATTATGGCGTTTTGGGTAGATTGAGCCGTTTTTTCTTTCGCACAAGAAAAAACGCCCCAGTCAAATGCTGACTGGGGCGGCTGAATCAGCCTAATCCAATAACGTGAAACAAAAGGTCTGAAAGATAGAACATCTTACCTCTGTACCCTACGAGATTTAATGTACAACAATTGCTCATAAATGGAAACTATTTTTGTAGTTTTTTTTCATTAATGTTTTATTAAAACAGCCAGAACCCTTTTCAAATCAGACTTTATTCGAGACAAAAAAAGCCAGTGTTTGTGCACTGGCTCAAGCTAATTAACGCAATGTGGTCAAAAAGCGATCAGTGGGCTTGATCCCAGTTGTCACCATGGCCTGCATCGGCCACCAGCGGTACTTCTAGCTCCGCTGCCGACTCCATCAATTGTTGTACTTTACTTTCAATTTCGGCGAGCGATGACTCTTCCACTTCAAATACCAATTCATCGTGTACTTGCATCAACAGCTTAACGCGCCCATCACCTTCTGCTTGAATCCACTCATCAACCAATAGCATGGCTTTCTTGATAATGTCTGCCGCTGTACCTTGCATTGGTGCATTGATCGCCGCGCGTTCAGCAGCCTTACGACGCATACCGTTACGCGATTGGATTTCTGGAAGGTGCAAACGACGACCGTAAATGGTTTCAACGAAGCCTTGCTCTGAAGCTGCACTGCGCGTGTCTTCCATGTACTGCATTACGCCAGGATAACGCTCGAAGTAGGTATCCATGTAGTGCTGCGCTTCGCCACGAGGAATACCCAGTTGCTTAGCCAAACCAAAGGCACTCATGCCGTAGATAAGACCGAAGTTAACGGCCTTAGCACGACGACGCTGTTCTGTCGTTACATCCTCAATATTAACGCCGATGATCTCAGCCGCCGTTGCTGCGTGGATATCTTTGCCTTGTTGGAATGCTTCCAGAAGCGCTTTGTCACCCGATAGGTGCGCCATGATACGTAATTCAATTTGAGAGTAATCGACCGCTAGAATCTTCCAACCATGCTGTGCAACGAATGCTTGGCGGATACGACGACCTTCATCATTACGAATTGGGATGTTCTGTAGGTTTGGATCTGTAGAAGACAAACGACCCGTCGCCGTTACCGCTTGGTGGTAAGACGTATGAACACGACCGGTTTCAGCGTTGATCATCTTCGGCAGCTTATCTGTGTAAGTTGATTTCAGCTTCGCAAGGCCACGATACTCAATGATCAGCTTAGGTAGCGGGTAATCAAGTGCGAGTTCTTGTAGCACTTCTTCATTGGTTGAAGGTGCACCTGATGGCGTTTTCTTGATAACAGGTAGACCCATTTTTTCAAAAAGAATCGCTTGCAGCTGTTTTGGTGAGTTCATGTTGAACTCTTGCTCTGCGATCTCGTAAGCTTTCTGTTCTAGCTCATCAAGACGAACCGCAATCTCTTGCGATTGAGCGCCTAGCAGCATGTCATCGATGAATACGCCAGTACGTTCAATGCGAGACATCACAGGGATCAGTGGTACTTCGATCTCTTCATAAATCGCTTTTAGTTTTTCATCTTGCTCGATGTTTTCCATTAAGCGGTTATGAAGACGCAGTGTTACGTCAGCATCTTCTGCAGCGTATGACGACGCTTCCCCCAGCTCAATCTGGTTGAAAGTTAGCTGTTTCTTACCTTTACCGGCGATCTGCTCGAATGAGATGCAGCTGTGCTGTAGGAAGCGCAGCGCTAGGCTATCCATATCATGCTTGCCGCCAACGCTATTGAAAACGTAAGACGCTAGCATGGTATCGTGCTTGATGCCTTTCATCTCGATACCGTAGCGCGCTAAAACGCTCATATCGTACTTCAGATTTTGACCCACTTTCGCTTGTGCATCATCTTCAAGAATCGGCTTAAGCTGTTCAAGTACCCAGTCACGATCCAGCTGCTGCGGTGCATCTAGGTAATCATGGGCAACTGGTACGTAAGCGGCAACGCCTTCTTCCGTCGCGAATGACAGGCCAACGAGGTTCGCCACCATGTAATCTAGGCTGTCGGTCTCAGTATCGAAAGCAAACACTTCAGCCGCTTTCAATTTCTCTAGCCAAACATTGAATGACGCTTCATCGAGAATCGTTTCGTAGTTGCTGCGATCAATCGTCACCGCAGACGTATTCATCTCTACAGTAGACGTTGTTGCAGAAGCGCTGCTGCGTACTGAACCCGATTTTTCATCAGCTTCAACCACACCGCTACCGCCTTCAAGCAGCTCGTTTAACCAAGATTTGAAGACCAGCTGACCGTATAGCTTAATCAGCTCATCGGTGTTTGGTTGTGCTTTTACTAATGACTCAGGTGTCTCTTCAAGCTCAACATCCAGTTTGATTGTTGCAAGCTGATAAGACATCTCAGCGTTGTCTTTATTATCAATCAGCTTCTTAGCCATCGTTTTTGAACCACGGAAGCCAAGAGCGGCAATATCATCCAGGTTTTGATACAGCTTTTCGATGCTACCAATGCCTTGTAGCAAAGCAGTCGCTGTTTTGTCACCGACACCCGGAACGCCTGGGATGTTATCGACTTTATCGCCCATCAGCGCAAGGTAGTCGATAATCAGCTCTGGCGGGATACCAAACTTCTCAATCACGCCTTCACGATCCATTACCACGTTGGTCATGGTGTTGATCAGAGTAACGTTGTCATCGACGAGCTGCGCCATATCTTTATCGCCAGTACTAATCAGCACAGGCATACCCATCGCAGAAGCTTGAGATGCAAGCGTACCGATCACATCATCCGCTTCAACGCCGGGAATAGAGATAAGTGGTAAGCCCATCGCACGAATCACATTGTGCAAAGGCTCAATCTGACAACGAAGATCATCAGGCATAGGTGGACGATTTGCTTTGTACTCTGGGTACATGTCATCACGGAACGTCTTTCCTTTCGCATCAAAAATTACCGCAATACGATCAGAAGCAAATTGACGCATCATGCTGCGCAGCATGTTTACCACGCCATAAACCGCGTTAGTTGGGATATCACCATTACTCATGGTGCCAGGGTAAGCATGGAACGCGCGATATAGGTAAGAAGAGCCATCGATCAGAATCAATGGATTATCAGGAATACGAGCCATAATGTTTGTGTATCCAGTAAGTACAGAAATTATCTGTTAAGAATGCCACGTCTGTTGGTTGGATTCCACGTTGTCGATCTGTATCCATTCACTCGGTTGTGTTCGTTATAATCGATTTGTTGTTATTTTTTGTTCTTAGTCGCAACCATTCTGTGGATAACTCTGTTTATATTATTTATCCACCCTGTTGAGAACTAAGGTGAGTAACTCAAAAAACAACAATAAACACATGAAAATAAAGAATAATTTTACAGATCAAACAGATGATCAACGATCTTTTCTCGATCTTGCGTTGTGGAAAAGAATGCTGATGGCGTTTTATTCATAAAAACACGTGCCACTAAATATGCATCCTATTGAAATAGTAGGTATAAAAAAGCGACACCCAAAGATGTCGCCTAGCAAAAACCGGTAAAGCCATTCAAATTGAATACCACAGCTTTACCTAAAAGCTATAAATTACACTGGAAGCAATGTGAGCAATGTGAGCAATGTGAGCAATGTGAGCAATGTCGTGTCAAAAAGAACTTAGTACAAGTTCGCGAGAATTCTGTTGGGTAACCAAGTAGATACTTGAGTACTTAACATCCTTGTGAACATTTCCTCATTCCCTAAGACAGATTTAATAATAATGATTCTCATTTGAGAGTCAATAATTAAATGATAATAAATCTCATTTAATTTATAGACCGTTAACAGCAGTGCTTAAATTTTCTTCAAAAAATGGATTCTGTGTTCATTAATGTCTTCTTTTTCTTCAAATTTTTCGATTAGGTAACCGTTTCTCAATAACAGGCGCAACATTGCTGGGAACTGGTTACGAGACTTAACCTTTAACTGTCTGTAGCCCTGCTCTTGCACCCACTGTTCCTGAGCATCTAATTGCGCCTGTGCAACACCTTTGTTCCTCGCGAGCGGTGACACGCCCCCAAACCAGCTGTAAAAAGTATGCTTATCTAGTTCATAGCCGATTTTAAAGCCGAGCAGCACTCCTGCCTCTTCAGCAACCAGGATCAAGTGCTTTTTCCCATCAAGGCGCTGCGCAAGAGAAGCCACACTCTCTTTTTTCGCAAACTCAGAGATCTGCTCCACAACGGACACCACCTCTTGCAGTGAGCCTTCACGTACGATGACTGACATCTTATTTCATCCTCATAAACGAAAGGGCTGGCACAATGGCCAACCCTTTTAGTGATCAGTTCAGCAACGCTAGATCGTTACTTTTCTTTTAGATGCTCTGCTGCTTGTGCGTTGTCTTCTGCAAGCCATTCAGCCACATCTTTAGCGAAGTAAGTCAGAATACCATCAGCACCTGCGCGTTTAAAGCACAGCAGTGATTCTAGTACCGTTTCACGCTCTTTCAGCCAGCCGTTTTGAATCGCGGCCTTATGCATAGCGTATTCACCAGACACTTGGTAAGCGTATGTTGGAGCCTGCAACTCATGCTTGACGCGGCGCACGATGTCTAGGTAAGGCATACCGGGCTTAACCATCACCATGTCGGCACCTTCGTTAAGATCCATCGCCACTTCGTGAATCGCTTCGTCGCTGTTCGCAGGATCCATTTGGTAGTTCTTCTTGTTACCACCTTTTAGGTTCGAAGCACTGCCAACCGCATCACGGAATGGGCCATAGTAATTCGATGCGTATTTTGCCGAGTACGCCATTATTTGAGTATGAATATGACCTGCTTCTTCTAACGCTTCACGGATTTTACCAATGCGGCCGTCCATCATATCGGATGGAGCTACCACGTCAGCCCCCGCTTCTGCGTGCGACAACGCCTGCTTGATCAACACTTCGGTGGTCTCATCGTTCAGCACATAACCCTCGTCATCGATGATGCCGTCTTGGCCATGCGTTGTGAATGGATCCAGCGCAACGTCCGTGATCACACCAATGTTAGGCACGTGCTCTTTTAATGCACGTACCGCACGTTGAACCAAGCCTTCTGGGTTATGAGCTTCAGATGCACATAAGCTTTTCGCATCCTGGTTTACAACTGGGAATAGCGCAATCGCAGGGACACCAAGCTTCGATAAGTAATCTGCTTGCTCAAGCATAAGATCGATCGACAAACGCTCTACCCCCGGCATTGACTCAACAGGCTCACGACGATCTTTCCCCATCAGGATAAACATTGGGTAGATCAGATCATCGACAGACAATTGATTTTCTGCCATTAGGCGGCGGCTAAAGTCGTGCTTACGCATACGGCGCATACGACGACCTGGGAATTGACCTTGAATTGAAACAGACACTAGATTCTCCTTGCCTAGTCTAAGCAGCAAAATACTTAGATATGAAAAGTGCTAAATACAGGCAAAAGCATATCACTGATGGCTAACGACGCTAACAGTAAAATATAAAAGCCACTCAAAAATAGGGACAAATGGCAAAAAATGACCTTCTCCTCACACTGCCGTATACTCATAACAACTCAGCAAACCCCGCTTTCAGGACCAAACAATGATCGACACCCACGCCCATATTTACGCGAGCGAATTCGACCAAGACCGCGAACAAGTCGTGCAACGCGCGCTTGCTCAAGGTATTGATACTATTCTGCTACCGAACATCGATTTAGAATCGATCGAGCCAATGCTAGCAACCGAAGCTCAGTTTCCTGATGTGTGCCGTTCGATGATGGGCTTACACCCTTGTTATGTAGATGCGAATATCGAGCAAACCTTGAAAACCATTCGAGCTTGGTTTGATAAGCATGACTTTATCGCCGTGGGTGAGATTGGTATCGACTTGTACTGGGATAAAACCTTCAAGACTGAACAAGAGATGGCGTTCGTGACTCAACTACAATGGGCTAAGGAGCTGGATCTACCTGTGGTGATCCACACTCGCGACTCTATTGAAGAGACACTAGAGCTGCTGAAACAAGAACAAGATGGTAGCTTACGTGGCGTATTTCACTGTTTTGGCAGTAGCTTAGAAGAAGCTCAAGCGATCAACGCACTCGGCTTTCATCTCGGATTAGGTGGTGTTTCGACCTTTAAGAATTCAGGGATGGATAAGGTGATCCCACATCTAGATATGAATTACGTCATCCTAGAAACAGATTGCCCCTACTTGGCACCGACACCAAATCGCGGCAAACGCAATGAGCCAGCCTACACAGAATTGGTGGCAAAACGCATCGCCGAATTGCGCGGAATGACCCTTGAAGAAGTCGAAAACATAACCACGACAAATACCAAGTTATTGTTTAATTTATGATAAATCTATTAATAAGATAATTTCATGAATCTATAGCCGATTTATTTGTTAAAGCAAAGTGATGTGTATATTATCAACCACCTGCATATGGAGGTAATTGATTATGTGTGACCATTCACAACATTTACAACGTCAGCATCGAACCCTATGGCATAAAGTTTTGGGTATCAAAGAGCTCTATATATGCCAAAACTGTGGCTATCAGTTAAAGATTCGATAAACAGACATAATAAAAAAACGGCCCTAGGCCGCTTTTTTATTATCTAATTTTTGCTTTAGAACATGCTCTCAAAGAATCTTGTGAATCAAGACTCGGCTTCCTCTTCATCACCTTCAGGCTTACGCACATAGAAGCGCGCGAAGAACAGGCCAATCTCAAACAGAATACACATTGGGATCGCCAACAGTGTTTGTGAGATCATATCGGGTGGCGTCAGCATCATACCAATGATGAAAGCCCCCACCACGATGTACGGACGCTTTTGAGACAAAACCTTAGGGGTCGTCGCGCCAGTCCAACATAGCAAGATAATCGCAACCGGCACTTCAAAGGCAATACCAAAGGCAAAGAACAGCGCGAGTACAAAATCGAGATAACTCGAGATGTCGGTTGCGAACTCCACTCCCCCTAATGATATGGCCGTAAAAAAGCCAAATACCAATGGGAATACAATGAAGTAAGCGAACGCCACACCACAATAAAACAGCAATGAACTTGAAGCTAATAGCGGCATAATCAAGCGTTTTTCATGCTTGTATAAGCCCGGAGCAACAAAAGCCCACACCTGATACAAAATAAACGGAACCGCGAGGAATATTGACGCGATCAAGGTTAATTTCAGCGGTGTGAAAAATGGCGATGCAACATCGGTTGCGATCATCGTCGCCCCCTCCGGTAGACGCTCTACCAAAGGTGCTGATACGAATTCATAAATATCATTAGCAAAATAAATTAGCCCGACAAATATCACTAGCACCGCGACAATCGCACGTAATAGGCGATTACGCAGCTCTAGAAGATGGCTAATTAAAGGCTGTGTCTGCTCAGTCGAAGACATGTCAAACCTCTTAAACAGGAAGATCGAAAAGGAGCCGCGCGTATCTATTCATTTGAATAGCGATTGACTTGAATAGCTATCTATTTAAACATCTAGCAACTCAAGTATCCGGCGACTCCTCCTTGCGAGACTATTCGGCTTTCTTATCTGACGGCGCTGAAGCTTGACTGCTGACCTGAATGGTTTCAGATTCCACAGTTTCCGTGACACTAGGATCAGTCTCACTTGGCTTATCAGACTCAGGCTTAGCGTACGGGCGTTGAACATCAGCAGCGGCCTGCTTAAGTTCATCGACTGACGCTTTAAGGTCTGGAGATAAATCTTCCATCCCCATTTGTTCCGCCTTACGCAGGTTTTCTTGTAGCTCTTGCACCTTAAGCTCATGAGAAAGTTCATCTTTCACACTGTTTGCCATACTCTTCGCTTGCCCAATAAACTTGGAGACACTGCGAATCGCAACCGGCAAACGCTCAGGTCCTAATACTACTAAACCAACCACAGATATTAATACCAGTTCCCAGAAACCGATATCAAACACGACTTATGCCTGCTCTTTGTCTTTCTTTGTTTCAGCAGTTGTTTCAGCGTGAGCTTCTGTCTTCTGCTGTTCAATGTTCTTTGGTTCAAAGTCTGCATCTTTCTTATCTGCAGGCTTGTCTTCATCGCTCATCGCTTTCTTGAAGCCTTTCACCGCTGAACCTAAATCACCACCAATGCCGCGCAGTTTCTTTGTTCCGAATAGCAAAACTACAATTACAGCAATGATTAGAAGCTGCCAAATACTGATACCACCCATTATCATTGTCCTCGGGTCTGTCTACACATAAAATAATAAGAGAGTCTACGGTCTAACGACGGTAAGCTCGCCAACTAAGCAACCAAAATGTGACACCTGCAATGCCACAGCCCATGAATAGCTGCTCATAAGGGCTTGAAACTAATATTGCGGAGCATACGACTAAAGTGGCTCCAACGCCAAACAAAAACTTTCCAGTTGCTTGTTGGCGCTTGCTCTCTCGGTAGCCTTGATAAAGCTGATCCATTCGATGATTCATCGCTTTACCTTGGCGCAAGCTGTCATACAGTAGCTCTGGCAACTCTGGCAGTTTTTCTGCCCAAAATGGCGCGCGCTCTTTGACGGCGTTGATCACCGCTTGCGGCCCCACCTGATTCATCATCCAGGTTTCAAGGAAAGGCTTAGCCGTTGCCCACAAATCAAGTTGAGGGTACAACTGGCGACCTAGCCCTTCGACATACAACAAGGTCTTCTGCAGAAGCACCAACTGAGGCTGAACCTCCATGTTGAAACGTCTTGCTGTATTAAATAAGTTTAGCAACACATGGCCAAATGAGATCTCACCAAGTGGTTTGGCAAAAATGGGTTCACACACCATGCGGATCGCAAACTCAAAATCATTGACGTTGGTGTCGTGGGGCACCCAACCGGAATCAACGTGCAGCTCTGCGACTTTACGGTAATCTCGATTAAAGAAAGCCAACAGGTTCTCGGCTAAATAGCGCTTATCTTCACTGTTGAGCGTGCCGACAATGCCACAGTCCAAACCAATCCACTGAGGGTTATCAGGATTCTCTGGGTTAACGAATACGTTACCCGGATGCATATCGGCGTGGAAAAAGCTGTCGCGGAATACTTGAGTAAAAAAGACCGTCACCCCGCGTTCGGCGAGCAACTTCATGTTGGTGCCGTTGGCTTCTAAAGTCTCGATATCCGAAACCTGAATCCCATAGATTCGCTCTGATACCATCAAACTTTCACTGCTTAAATCAGGGATAACCTCAGGAACGTACAGCTCTTCACTGCCTTCAAAATTACGTCGCAGTTGAATCGCATTGGCCGCCTCGCGGCGCAGGTCTAATTCATCAATTAAGGTTTTTTCATACTCATGAACCACCTCGACCGGTTTCAAACGACGTGCTTCAGGTAAAGATTTAGCGACTATACGCGCCATTCGGTGCATCAGTTTTAGATCTGCATCAATCACCGGGCGAATATCAGGTCGAATGACTTTAAGAACGATCTCGCGACCGCTCTCTTTAAGCTTGGCGGTGTGCACCTGAGCAATCGAAGCTGAAGCCAGTGGCTCGATATCAAAATCGGTAAACCAGTCATCTAAGCTGCCACCCAGTGCCTTTTCGATGTCTTGCTTTGCCAATTGACCATCGAACGGCGCGACTTGATCTTGCAATAGCGCCAGCTGATCGGCGATGTGAGGAGGAAATAGATCGCGACGTGTCGACATCATCTGTCCAAACTTGATCCACACCGGACCAAGTTCTTGCAGCGCGAGACGTAAGCGATGACCCAACTCTTTATCTTGATGCTTATTTTTAAGCCAAAACAGAGATTTTCTCGCCAATAAAGGGGTTTTGGTCAATTGGTGCTCTGGTATCAATTCATCAAGGCCATATTCCAATTGTACCTTGATAATATGATAAAGATGTTTCACTTCGGCTGGGGTCATATTTTCTCCAACAAAGCGTTCAACTTAGCTTCAAGGCGTGCTGCTGAGCTTTTTACGTCATCAACCTGATCGCAAAAATGTACCACTTCTAATGGCGCTGGAGCAATCTTCCACTCTTCAGTTAATACCTGAGCAAGATGGTTTTGATGCTTAGTCAACTGCTTTGCAACAAGGCCACCGACATTCTTAACACCTTGCACTAAGGTATGCGCCACCACATCCCCCGTCACACGAGACAACCACTCTTCCAAGTCCGGTTTACAGTCTGTCATCAGCTGCGCAAATTTCTGAGCCAGTTGAATATCACCTTCTAAGATCAGCTTATCTTGCTTGATCAGCTTGGTGATGTTCGATTGCTCACGCAGTTCCGGTAACACCGATAAATTCAAAGATAGGTAGCAATCAGGCTGACCCTCATATTCAGACAACACATCAATTTGCTGGCTGAAAACAAAAGTGAGTGTTTTATTCAGCTCTTTCAAATTAACTTGAATGATCTGCCCCTTTAAACGAGACAAGCGACGAACCAAGGCCGGATCATCGTTCACTAAGGTGTTTAAAGGGGTTTCAATAACTGCGGTCACCAATGGATCAAATGGCATGACTGTCCTTATCTTTGATAAACGGATAAGCCTTAACCTATCCGTTCTGTCTTTATTCTTATTGTGTAGTGCTCTCAATGAGCAACGACCAAGCTCTGCTAGAACTTGTAACCTCGGTGCAGCGCAACAATGCCACCCGTTAGGTTGTAATACTTAGTATTCTCAAAGCCCGCTTCTTGCATCATGCCTTCCAAGGTTTCTTGGTTCGGGTGCATGCGGATAGATTCTGCCAGGTAACGATAGCTGTCTGCATCGTTGGCAATCAACTCACCCATTTTTGGCAACAGGTGGAAAGAGTAGGCATCGTAAACCTTTGATAGAGGCTCAAGCACTGGCTTGGAAAACTCAAGAACCAGCAGACGACCACCCGGCTTTAACACGCGGTACATAGAGCGCAGCGCTTGGTCTTTATCGGTCACGTTACGCAGACAAAAGCTGATAGTAATGCAATCGAAGTAGTTATCAGGAAAAGGCAGCTCTTCAGCATTGGCTTGTACGTAATGTACGTTACCAACAATGCCGCTATCACGCAGCTTATCACGACCAACATTCAGCATTGAGTTGTTGATATCAGCCAGCACCACGTGGCCTTTTTCGCCAACAATTCGCGAGAATTTCGCGGTAAGGTCACCAGTACCACCACCCAGATCTAGGATGCGTTGACCCGGGCGAACGCCACTGCAATCAATAGTGAATCGCTTCCACAAGCGGTGAACACCACCCGACATTAAGTCATTCATAATGTCGTATTTAGCCGCTACCGAGTGAAATACCTCTGCAACTTTCGCGACTTTTTCGTCTTTCGCGACGGTTTCGAAACCAAAGTGTGTGGTTTCTGACTCTACTGCTGAATTTGTCTGCACGCTTGTGTCCATAATGCTGTTATCTACCATGCTAAGTTCTCATCGGCAGCGCACTCTGTTTACAAGCGCTGCAGCCGATTAGTTTACTTTATCCTCAGCAGGTTGTCTTTCTACTAACGAGGCATTTTCTGAAAAAGCCTCATTTTGCGCCATTTCTGCCAAGCCTACAGAGATCGGTTTCTTCACCTCAACCCCAAGCTGCTTAAAGCTTTCTGCCTGACGGATCACATTGCCACGCCCAGTCGCCAGCTTGTTCATCGCTCCTTGGTAGCTTTGGTTGGCTCGGTCTAATGCGCCACCAAGGCCTTCCATGTCATCGACAAACAGGCGCAGCTTGTCGTAAAGCTTGCTTGCACGCTCAGCGATGATCTGCGCGTTTTGGTTCTGCCTTTCATTACGCCACAGGTTATCAATAGTACGCAACGCTACTAGCAAGGTCGTAGGACTAACCAAAATGATGTTTTGCTCCATCGCATCTTTCACCAAGCTTGGATCGGCTTGAATCGCAACTTGGAATGCCGGCTCGACGGGAATAAACATCAACACGTAATCCAAGCTTTGGATGCCTTTCAACTGGTGATAATCCTTGTTGCTTAAGCCCTTGATGTGCGCACGCAGTGACACCAAGTGATCGCGCAGCGCGGCATCACGTTGTTGATCGGTTTCGGCGTTGAAGTAGCGCTCAAACGCAACCAATGCCATTTTCGAATCGACCACCACTTGCTTATCTTGTGGCAGATGGACGATCACATCCGGTTGATAGCGCTTACCCGCATCGTTTTGCAGATTGACTTGAGTCTGATATTCATGGCCTTCACGCAGCCCAGATTCAGCCAACACGCGCGCCAATACCACCTCACCCCAGTTACCTTGCTGCTTATTATCACCCTTGAGCGCTTGCGTCAGGTTAACCGCTTCACGCGTCATACTCTCGTTGAGACGCTGCAGGTTTTTCAGCTCATGCACTAAGGTGTGGCGCTCTTTGGCCTCTTGGCTAAAGCTGTCATTGACCTGCTTCTTAAAGCCTTCGAGCTGCTCCCTTAACGGTGACAACAAGCCCTCTAAGCTCTGCTTGTTCTGCTGATCGACCTTGGCGGTTTTGCTTTCAAATAACTGATTGGCGAGATGCTCGAACTGTTGCTTCAATCGGGACTCGGCATGCTCTAGCAGTTGCAACTTTTCACTGTTAGCGAGGTTTTCTTGGTCGTGCCGTGCTTCTTGCTCTCGCAGCTCAGCTTCCAGTTCAGACTTATGCTCCTTAAGCACGTTGATCTCATCGGCGTACTGCTGACGCTCTTGCTTGACCGCTTCAAAGTAACGCAGCTTTTCCATCGCAGCCATCACCTTACCGTGTGCTTGCTTGAGCTCAAATGCCGCTTTGTCTCGGTCATCATCCAATTCGTTTAGCTCTTGCTGCGCCTCGGCAAGCGATGACTTGAGCTGCGATTGCTGAGAAGCATGCAATAAGCGGTCAGATTCCAGTTGCTGCTCGAGCAGTCGCTGCTGAAAAGAGAGCTTTTGTTTCACCCACCAGCCGACAACGCTACCGCTGACCAGCGCGCTAGAAATGGCAGCAAAAAATGTTGCCTGATGTTCGATAATCCATTGCATGGTAACGATTTAGCCTAATTAGAAATAACTCATTAAATGGTATTTTGATACTGGATAAATGTCCAGTTTGCTGGATTAAATTTCGGCAGATAGACTAGGCGCTTCGTATCCTGTTCCATCCAAATTAGAATGAGTTGTCATGAACGAACGTCGTGCCTTGGGCTTTGGCCTAGCCGCGGTACTGCTGTGGTCAACAGTCGCTACCGCTTTTAAGCTGACCCTTGCTGAGTTTTCACCGATTCAAATGCTGACCATCGCCAGCATTGTGTCATCTATCGCCCTGTTCGCTGTCTGCACCTTTCAAGGCAAACTCTCTCAAGTCAGTACCACGTTTCTTTCAAACCCTTGGTATTACCTGCTGCTCGGCTTGGTCAATCCACTGGCCTATTATCTGATCCTGTTTAAAGCCTACGACCTATTGCCCGCCTCTCAGGCGCAAGCGATCAACTACAGTTGGGCAATCACCCTTACCTTAATGGCAGCGGTTTTTCTAGGACAACAGATCCGCAAACAAGATTGGCTAGCCTGCGCCTTCAGTTATGCTGGCGTGGTGGTGATTGCGACCAAAGGCGATGTATTAGGCATGCAGTTCGACAGCCCGCTCGGTGTGGCACTGGCACTACTTTCAACCTTGCTTTGGGCGGGATACTGGATTCTCAACACCAAAAACAAGGCCGATCCTGTCGTTGGGGTGTTACTTGGTTTCTTAGTGGCATTGCCCTTCGCGATTGGTTTAACCCTTTACGAGGGCGAGAGCTTTCGCCAGATCACGGCGCAGGGGTGGATGGCAGTGACCTACGTTGGCCTGTTCGAGATGGGAATCACCTTTGTGTTGTGGCTATCGGCGCTTAAGCTCACCAACAATACAGCGCGCATCAGTAACCTTATTTTTGCCTCGCCGTTTATCTCGCTGATGCTACTGGCAACCATTATTGGCGAAGAGATCCACCCAGCGACCTTGTTCGGCTTGGTACTGATTATTGCTGGCTTGGTGATTCAACAAATCAAGTTTTCAAAAAACAAACCAGCGTAAATAGTAGCGAAAAGAATCGATTGAGGACAAAAACGAGAGGTGTGATACAACCTTTAGCTGTGATATAACCTCTAGCTATTGATGCGACTGGCCTTAAAGTTTATGGCGAAGGGGAATATTTAATGCTAGTTTTGTTAGTCGTCATTGTTCACCTCGTTAGTGATTGTACTCACTTAACTCGGTGTTCAAAACTGCTGCTGGGGCGGATCACTTTTAGGTGACTAGGGCATGTTCTAATTCCACCAACACCCCAAAGTGATCTGACACAACCGGATAAAAATCGTCATTAAAAATCACCTGATGCTGCTTTACCGGCACCGGTTGATTACTAAAAACAAAATCAATCCGCAGCGCCTGGCTATTTTCTTCCCAACCATCAATGTTTTTAATCACTGTGATTCCAGAATCTTTCTTTTCTGCAATGTCATAACAATCCACTAAACCGCGCTGCAATGCATAGTCATAACCTTCATTGCGTATATGGCTTGGGTTGTTGAAATCACCCAATAGAAAACTCAGCCCTGTTGATAATTTTGCTGTGATTCGGTTGAACTGATCCTCAAATGGGTTCTCTGAATCATTCCACCAGCCACAATGACAATTATAAAAATCCACTTCACCTTGTTGAGAAGCGACTTTGATACGCACAGCTCGCCTATGTTTCCAGTAACTCACATCATAGTTGTCAGTTAAATCAATGACCTCATGCTCAATAATCGGCAGTCGCGTCAAAAATGAGAGCCCTTCTTGATAGACTTCATAACTCTGGTGAACAAAATCCCACGTAAGTTGGTAGTGATAACCGTACTCTATGAGTTTTTGCTGCAACAAATAACCATAGTTATCCGCCAACACAGGATGATTACTTGATATATCGGCATCAAGGATAGGGCTATCTTGGTGTTGATTCACCTCTTGCAGTGCAATCACATCGCAGTCTTGTTCGATAATGGCTTGCGCTACAATATCCAGCTTTTCTAGTTGCTTATCTTCTTGCCAACTGTGGGTATTTAGCGTCATTAGTTTCATTTATCATTCGCTCAATTTACTGTTTAGAGATAAAACGCAGCATCAATGCTGCGTTTATCGATCTTGTTCTTTGTTAGTCAACCTAACAGAGATAACGAATTACACTGGTTGCGCTGAGTATCTATCAATTAACTTAGATTTAATTCTATCGACTCCAGGACCGTAAATAACTTGTACGCCCTGTTCTTTAATCACAGCGCCAAGTGCACCCGTTGGTTTCCATAATGAATATTCAGCCACTAATTTAGGATCATTAACGGTAATACGTAGACGAGTCATACAAGCATCGATCTCTGCAATATTGCTACGTCCGCCTAGATTTTGAATGATGATGTCAAGTTTCTGATCTTCCGACATGCCTTCTGCACTCTCATCTAGGTAGTTACCCTTACGACCCGGTGTTGGCAAATGGAACTTCACAATCAGCAAGCGGAATAGGGTGTAGTTCACCACAAAGAAAACGATAGACACCAGTGCGAAACGAACTAAATCGCCACCAATACCCGCTGAAACCATCATTGGAATACGAGTCAGTAATTCAATTAAACCAAAGGCATGTACACGCAGATCCATCACATCTACCAATGCAAATGCAACACCTGTTAGCACCGCGTGTGCAATATACAAGACAGGAGAAATAAACATGAACATGAATTCAATCGGTTCAGTCACGCCGGTCAACAACACGGCAAGACACGCAGATAAAAACATCGGCTTATATTGCTTCAGCTTATCTTTATCAACACTGTGATACATCGCAAGGCCAATACCAATCAATGATGATGCAGCGATAATGACCTGACCTGCTTTAAAGCGTGCAGGGTGCACAGTATCCAGCAGATGTTGATAAGTGGCTGGATCGCTGAGTTTAAGGTTGTTCAAATCACTGACCCAAGCAAGCCACAATGGGTCTTGACCATAAACACTTGTGCCTGCACTTGCGCCTGTCAGAAGCTCATAAGCACCCCCCAACTCGGTGTAGTTCATTGGAATGGTTAGGGTGTGATGCAAACCAAACGGTAGCAATAGACGCTCTAATGTGCCGTACAAGAACGGAGCTACGATTGGTGCAGTGTCCTTAGAGGTTGCAATCCATTGACCAAAATCATTGAGTGCGCCTTGAATTAAAGGCCATACAATCGACAAAATAAGTGCGATGAATACCGAGTAGAAAATCACCACGAAAGGCACAAAACGTTTACCATTGAAAAAGGCTAATGCCTCAGGTAAGCGAGCGAAGTCGTAATAACGGTTATATAGGTTGGCGCCTAAATAGCCAGACATAATACCGATGAACACACCCATATTCAGCGCCGGTGCGCCTAAAATATTAGTAAAGAATTGAGAGACAGGTAGCTCTGTGCCAAATAAGCTCATCACCGTCGCTTCAGGATCAGCGAGCATAGCGTTATCGACACCCAATATAACCCCTGTGATACGGTTAATTAGGGCGTGTTGATCTTTCGAGCTGATTTTTGCAGCGAGTTGCTGGGTATTTATACAAGGCAGAGGCGTCGATGTG
>NZ_CANLBV010000008.1 GCF_947488985.1 uncultured Vibrio sp. | reverse complement strand
ATCGCTGGCATTCATGTTGATGTGGCTACCGATGTATTGTTGAACGCGAAATGTACAGCAAAGATCAACACGCCCTAGTAACCTAAAAACTCAATCCAACGTTCAATTAACAACTCAAAGTCATCGATTCCACAGCTTGCTTGGCTTTCACAGTTATAGAAATCGAACTCACTGCCTTCTTCCATCTCTTGCTCATGCGCTAACACGTTTTCTTGAATCGTGACTTCATCTTCATTGATCGATAGGCTGATCTCTTTGCCTAACAGCGTCACTTCATTGCTCAGATCCTGCCTTGATTGCTCAATCAGCGTCATCACATGATCTAATTTCTGCTTGTCTTTACCGATCTCTTCTTGAAGCCAGCGGCCAACAATTTCATGGCCCATAGAAATAGAACAGTAGTAACTGCCATCTAAGGTGTTTTTCTTAAATTCATAGTCCATCTAATTCTCTTACATCATGACTTATCGTTTGTTGAAATTCGTATACAAGCGTTATCTGTATACAAGTGAGCCAACATTAATTAGTGCTATTATCAATTATTCAACGCTTCTAAACCACTACCCATTAAGCTTACTCGGTACTCTATGCAATTAAATGAAAATATCGCTCGTCAAATTGTTGAGCGAACAATGAAAATTATCTCTTACTCTATCAATGTGATGGATGAAAAAGGCTGCATTATTAGTTCAGGAGATCTCTCACGTTTACAACAAAAACATGAGGGGGCTATTCTTGCAATCAATGAAAAACGGACAGTAGAGATCGATCTGGCAACAGCCGATATGCTCAAAGGTGTGAAGCCAGGTATCAATCTACCAATTGTACACTGTAGTCAAGTCATCGGTGTCATTGGTATTTCGGGAACACCATATGAAGTGCGCCATTATGGTGAACTGGTCAAGATGACCGCAGAGCTTATCATTGAGCAATCTGCCCTAATGTCACAAGTCGAATGGAATAAACGCCATCGTGAAGAGTTGGTGCTACAGTTAATCCAAGGATCCACATTAAACGACAATCAACTAATTGCCATTGCCGAACGCCTTGACCTTGATCTATCTCAGCCACGTATTGCCGCTGTCGTCAAAGTCGAACCTAAAAAGAACCAACCACTGCAACTCGAACACTTACAACAGTTAGTTCATCTGCTTGAGTACCCTGAACGCGACAATTTAGTAGGTATCATTTCAGTATCACAACATGAGGTGGTGGTGCTCAAACCGATAACCCTCACCGAAGATGGGTGGTCAAAAGAGATTGAAATAAAAAGGGTAAATAAGTTACTCAACCGAATCAAAAAACAAGGCCAATTTACCATTCGTATCGCGTTAGGTGACTACTTTCCATCATTGGTTGGATTAGCTCAATCATACAAAACCGCCAAGCGAACCATGGATTTAGTTAAGCAACATTCAGGTCAAGTGTTTTTTTATCAAGATCACCGAGTACCTGTTCTACTGTCTGCAGTCAAAAATGAACCTTGGCAATTAGAACAACTTTGTCACCCCTACCAATTACTGCTAAGTCACGACTCTAGAGGCACGTTAACCAAAACCCTTAAGACCTATTTTGATCAAAATTGTGACATGCACCAAACTTGCGAATCACTCCATATTCACCGAAATACTCTACGCTATCGACTAGACAAAATATCCCACATAACATCATTAAATATCAATAACTTAGATTCAATAATACAGCTCTATTTAGGTTCAACCTATGATCAAGGAAATTAAATTATTGTTCAATTGCACAATAAAAACGCCATTAAATAACCAAAAATCTGTTCAAACATCCAAAGACTAGTTAACCATAACTGGATACATTATCCGCAGCTAATCAATAAGTCGGATGATTAAACATGATTGAAGTTTCTACTTTAGGTGCATTGGCCGCACTCGTCGTTGCCATCACACTCATATTGAAAAAAGTGCCACCAGCTTACGGCATGATCATCGGTGCTCTTGTCGGTGGTGTCGTAGGTGGTGTTTCATTGACCGAAACCGTCAACTTGATGATCGGTGGTGCTGAAGGTATCGTCACCTCTGTTATGCGTATTCTTGCAGCAGGTGTCTTAGCTGGCGTGCTGATCGAATCTGGAGCAGCAACGTCCATTGCTGAAACCATTGTCAAAAAAGTCGGCGAAACCCGCGCCTTACTAGCACTGGCTATCGCAACGATGATCTTAACAGCAGTAGGTGTCTTTGTTGATGTAGCTGTTATTACTGTATCGCCGATTGCACTAGCTATAGCACGTCGTGTTGATCTATCAAAAACAGCGATTCTTCTCGCTATGGTAGGTGGTGGTAAGGCGGGTAACGTGATGTCGCCAAACCCTAATGCGATTGCAGCAGCAGACTCGTTTGACGTCCCGCTCACTTCAGTCATGGCCGCTGGTATCATTCCAGGCCTTTTCGGTGTGGCGTTTGCTTACTTCTTGGCGAAACGCTTAGTCAACAAGGGATCCAAAGTTCACGAAAGCGAAGTTGTAGCCGTAGATCATTCTACACTGCCAAAATTTGCGACTGCGATTGTCGCTCCACTCGTAGCTATCTCTCTACTAGCACTTCGTCCAATAGCTGGAATTGCGGTAGACCCGTTAATAGCCCTACCACTGGGTGGCCTGTTAGGTGCCGTCGCTATGGGACGTTTTAAACAGAGCAATAACTATGCGGTCGCAGGACTATCTCGCATGGCTCCCGTTGCCGTCATGTTATTGGGTACTGGTACCATCGCAGGCATTGTCGCTAACTCAGGTCTAAAAGCCGACTTAATCGGTTTGCTAACCACTTCTGGCTTACCATCTTTCTTACTGGCACCTATATCAGGAGCATTGATGGCGCTGTCTACCGCATCAACAACGGCAGGTACAGTGGTTGCTTCCAGCGTATTTGCTGGCACGATCCTAGACCTCGGCGTTCCAGCTCTTGCGGGCGCAGCCATGATTCACTCTGGCGCTACAGTACTTGATCACATGCCGCACGGTAGCTTTTTCCACGCAACGGGTGGTGCAGTGCACATGGATATCCATGAACGCCTCAAACTTATTCCTTACGAATCTGCTGTCGGCTTAGTCATCGCGATTGTATCGGTACTTATCTTCGGTGTGTTTGGTCTGTTCGTTTAATTATTAAGGTTAATTATGAAAATTGTTATTGCTCCTGATTCATATAAAGAAAGCTTGACTGCAATGGAAGTAGCGTGTGCGATTGAGAACGGATTCAAACAAATCTTTTCCAACGCAGAGTATGTCAAACTGCCAATGGCAGATGGCGGTGAAGGAACGGTTCAATCTATGGTTGATGCAACCAATGGTTCCGTCATCAAATGCGATGTAACAGGTCCAATGGGCGAAACTGTGTCCGGTTTTTACGGCCTACTTGGCGACGGTAATACTGTCGTGATTGAAATGGCTGCCGCTTCAGGTCTGCATTTAGTTGAACCTGAAAAACGTAACCCTCTACTCACCACCACATTTGGTACTGGTGAACTGATTAAGGCAGCACTTAACAATGGTGCAAAGCACATTATTGTTGGCATCGGTGGCAGTGCTACGAATGATGGAGGCATCGGTATGGCTCAAGCTCTCGGTGCTAGATTACTCGATAGCAATGGTGAAGAGTTGGGCTACGGTGGTGGTGAGCTAGCAAGACTAACGACTATCGACTTATCAGGTCTTGATGTGCGATTACGTAATGTTCGTCTTGAAGTCGCTTGTGACGTAGATAATCCTCTTTGCGGCCCTAAAGGTGCTTCACATATCTTTGGTCCACAAAAAGGGGCGACACCAGAGATGGTCAACACATTAGATAGTAACCTAGCCCATTACGCTGAAATCATTAAAACCCAAGTCGGTAGTGATATTAAAAACTGCGCAGGCGCAGGCGCTGCAGGTGGTTTAGGTGCCGCACTTATCGGCTTATTAAATGCAGAGCTTCGCCCTGGAATTGATATCGTAATGGATGAAATCAACCTCTCTGAGATCGTTAAAGATGCAGACTTGGTTATTACAGGTGAAGGTCGTATCGATAGCCAAACGGTTCATGGCAAAACCCCAATTGGCGTAGCACGTACCGCAAAGCAGTATAATTTACCTGTCATCGGTATCGCGGGGTGCTTGGCCGATGATTGTGCTATCGTGCACGATCACGGTATTGATGTTGTCTTCTCGGTTGTCAATGCCGCGGTTGACTTACCAACGGCTCTCGCCCAAGCACAGGCAAATCTAGAACTAACTTCACGTAACATTGCCGCGCTTTATCAGTTAAAATAAAGCTCGGTACAAAACATCACGCTCCACAAAAAACCGCTGACTTCAAAATCAGCGGTTTTTATTTGCTATCAAACTTTTATTACACAGGCTCTTGGAATATCACGCAGGCTCTTGGAAAATAACCGTGTCTGCTTTTTCCGTGTACTGACCCATTTTATGGAAGTTCAGGTAACGGTATGTATCAGCAGCCGTTGCATTAATCTTTTCTGCGTACTCAAGGTACTCTTCTTTCGTTGGGATACGACCAAGAATCGCACCAACCGCAGAAAGTTCAGCAGAAGCTAGGTAAACATTCGCACCAGTACCCAATCGGTTCGGGAAGTTACGAGTAGACGTAGACATTACTGTCGACTTATCTGCAACACGTGCTTGGTTACCCATACACAGTGAACAACCCGGAGTTTCGATACGAACCCCAGCACGGCCGAAGATGCCGTAGTAGCCTTCTTCTGTCAGCTGATCTTTATCCATCTTAGTTGGCGGAGCAACCCATAGGCGAGTGTTTAGAGAGCCATTGAACTCTTCAAGCATCTTACCTGCAGCACGGAAGTGACCGATGTTCGTCATACAAGAACCGATGAACACTTCTTGAATTTCAGTACCTTGAACGTCAGAAAGAAGACGAGCATCATCTGGATCGTTTGGTGCACATAGGATTGGTTGATCGATGTCAGCAAGGTCTATCTCGATAACGTGAGCGTATTCAGCGTCTGAATCAGCAGACAGTAACTCAGGGTTCGCTAGCCACTCTTCCATAGCTGTAATACGACGTTCGATAGTACGAACATCACCGTAGCCTTCAGCGATCATCCACTTAAGCATCACGATGTTCGAGTTCAAGTACTCAGAAATAGACTCTTCAGAAAGCTTAACCGTACAACCTGCAGCAGAACGCTCAGCAGATGCATCAGAAAGTTCGAATGCTTGCTCAACAGATAGGTGCTCAACACCTTCAATTTCAAGTACACGACCAGAGAATTCGTTGATTTTACCCGCTTTCTCTACGGTCAGTAGACCTTGCTTGATGCCGTATAGAGGAATTGCGTGTACTAGGTCACGTAGCGTGATACCTGGCTGCATTTCACCTTTAAAACGAACCAAGATAGATTCAGGCATATCAAGTGGCATAACACCCGTTGCCGCCGCAAATGCGACTAGGCCTGAACCCGCAGGGAACGAAATACCTAATGGGAAACGAGTATGCGAGTCACCACCTGTACCAACAGTATCAGGAAGCAACATGCGGTTTAGCCATGAGTGGATAACACCATCACCCGGACGCAGTGAAACACCCGCACGGTTCATGATGAAATCAGGTAGCGTATGGTGAGTGTTAACATCAACAGGTTTCGGGTATGCCGACGTATGACAGAAAGACTGCATCACTAAATCAGCAGAAAAGCCAAGACATGCAAGGTCTTTAAGCTCATCACGCGTCATTGGGCCCGTCGTATCTTGAGAACCTACTGTTGTCATCTTAGGCTCACAGTATTGACCAGCGCGAACGCCTTCAACACCACAGGCTTTACCGACCATCTTCTGAGCTAGCGTGTAGCCTTTATCAGATGCAGATGGATCGATTGGTTTAGCAAACAAATCGGTCTCTTCTAAGCCAAGAGAATCACGAGCGCGGCTTGTTAGACCACGACCGATGATCAGTGGAATACGACCACCAGCACGCACTTCATCAAGTAATACCTTACCCAGTTCAAAGCTAGCAATCACTTCGTTGTTTTTGCGCACAACACCTTCGTATGGGAAGATATCGATAACATCGCCCATGTTCATGTTCTGTACGTCTAGTTCAATCGGTAGTGCGCCCGAGTCTTCCATGGTGTTGTAGAAGATTGGAGCAATTTTACCACCAAGACAAACACCGCCAGTACGCTTGTTTGGTACGTATGGAATATCTTCACCCATAAACCAAAGTACTGAATTTGTAGCAGATTTACGTGAAGAACCGGTACCGACAACGTCACCCACATAAACCAGTGGAATACCTTCTTTTTGTAGCTCTTCAATTTGAGTAATAGGACCAACTTTACCCTGCTCATCTGGAGTAATGCCGTCACGCTCCATTTTCAGCATCGCTTTTGCGTGTACTGGGATATCAGGACGAGACCATGCATCAGGCGCTGGAGATAAGTCATCAGTGTTGGTTTCACCGGTGACTTTAAATACTTTAACGGTAATTTTTTCCGCGACTTTATCTTTCGCGGTAAACCACTCAGCGTCAGCCCAAGACTGAAGTACTTGCTGCGCTGAAGCATTGCCGGCTTTTGCTTTCTCTTCTACGTCGTAGAACGCATCAAACATCAGTAGAGTATGAGATAAGGCTTTAACCGCGATAGGAGCAAGTTCAGCATCATCAAGTAGAGATACTAAAGGTTCGATGTTATAGCCACCTTGCATAGTACCAAGCAACTCTGCAGCTTTTGCTTTACTTACTAATGGAGATGCTACTTCACCTTTTGTGATCGCCGTAAGAAAGCCAGCTTTG
This sequence comes from uncultured Vibrio sp., assembly GCF_947488985.1. GTDB lineage: Bacteria > Pseudomonadota > Gammaproteobacteria > Enterobacterales > Vibrionaceae > Vibrio. Next base: position 70,852 of record NZ_CANLBV010000008.1, on the reverse strand, counting down.
ACATAAGCAGCTTCATCAACACCAGGTGGAATGCGGTTTTCTAATAGATCAAGAATGATCTCTTCTTCACCTTGAGGTGGATTTTTAAGAAGTTCAACTAGGCCAGCTACCTGCTCAGCATCTAGTGGTTTAGGAACAACTCCTTCGGCAGCACGCTCTTCGACGTGTTTACGGTAGGCTTCAAGCACGACTATTTCCTCTCATTGCGGTCCATCCTTATAGTTAGAATAGGATTGGACATCCTTGGAAAACTTGGCAACTCCTTCGCCTGTTCAATCATTTTACTAAATTGAGGTCATTCAATAAAAGAGAATGGATAGCGTCAGAGAGACCAAACTGTGGGACGTAAGATAGCAAATTTAACGATAAATTAAAATCTCACCACTTTGACCAACATAGCAAGTTAAGATAAAAATGATGAGATTTTCACCGCTATCTAGAATGAAGTCCCGAGAATTAGATAAACCGAATCGTTGTTCTCTTCGGTTCGTCCATAAGCAAACATTATTGGTCCAAGTGGGGAATCTATTCCCGCAAAAACCGAACCCGCAACATACAATGGGGCATCATCAAAGCGAATATCCGTGTCATTCCATACACCGCCGTACTCCAATGAAGCACCGAGATATACCGGGGATTTAAACATGCCAAAATCGTTGTCAAACCAACGGTAACGATAAACGACACTACTAAATAATAGGTTGTTGCCAATCATACTGTTACGTGAAACACCCGACAGATTTAAAAAGCCACCCAGCTCTTTAGGCTCAATCGGAAATTCCCCAGTTGAATTTTCTACGGTACCGTAATCAAACCTACCGACAAAGGTATGGCGGTCAAAGCTATGTGCAGCGCTCGCTTCAAATGAGAACTCTTGCACTTGATCATCACTCACCCTCTCGATATCAATCGCACCACTCGGGTCTACGCTATCCAGTGAATACAGGTATTCAATGTTGAGATAGTAGCCTTTGGTTGGCAATGAAAAACTGTCCAGCGTGTCAACACGAAAATTGACGAAAGCGCCAAGGCGATCAAAATCGACTTTACCCGCAGAACCTATGGTCGAGAACTCAGCCTGACCTTTGGTATAACGGCCACCCAAGCGAATCAAGCGCCAGAGTTCCGTGTGAAAACCAACCGCAAACTCTGCCTGAAATTGCTTATAAGAGACAGGAGCAAAGTCATTGATCGCCCCTAAACTTGGCTCTGGAATTTCCCCAGTATCAAAATCAATCGGCATGTGACGCTGTTCATCGGTGTATTTTAGTGATGAGGTTGAGAACCAGTTTAAGTTGGATGACAACGGTGAGTAGAAATCGGCTTCGAGTAGCTTATCTGTACCCATTTCCACATTTGTTTTGATCTCTGCTCCATGACGATTGATATCGGTAAAGTTTATGGAAGCACCGATTGCATATTGGCTGCTTGTATCGAAGTCATCTTCCAAGAAGAAACGGAAATTTAGGTAGTTCGGACCCCAGCGCTTCTCCTCAACGTCAACCTTCAAGACATTTTCATCTTCGTGCTGGTCATACTGATAAGTCACACGTTCAAAGTGGTCCAAGACGTATAACCTATCAACACTTTCTTCAAGTTCATCAAAAGTCAGTATTTTACCTTGCTCTATACTCAGGCGATTTTCAATAACTTCATCGTTGTAATGCGAATTGTTGGCGACCTCGACACGGTCAACTTCAATCTCATGACCAAAATTTAGAGCACTTCTTCGCTTCTGTTTTTTGTCGATATAACGCTGAAACTCACTAGAAGAAACTGAGAGTTTTGCCAAATCATCGGCGTTCTCATGCGCGATTTGATAGCCCTTTTCAAAGGCAGAAGGCATGCGTTCAAATTCGGTGGTTTGCATATCACCCACTTCTGGGTGCATATAGACATCGCCTTCACGAAGGTAGCTTTTTTGCTCTCTCGTGTTGCGACGTACCATGTAGTTGGAAAGCTGGTCAGCCACCGTAAACAGGCTAGTAAACTCATCAAGCTCTTTGTAATCACTGCTTATATCAACTGCAATAACAACATCTGCACCCATCTCATAAGCAACATCGACAGGCATGTTGTTGGTAACACCACCATCGACTAATAATCGGCCATCAATTTCATAGGGAGGAAGTGCACCGGGCACCGACATACTTGCCATCATTGCATCGATCAAGTAACCATCACCGATCACGACCGGCTCTAGTTCAACGATGTCACTGGCCACTGAGCGGTATGGAATAGCTAGCTCATCAAAGGAGTCAAGGCGTGCTACGTTACCCGTGGTTTCACGCAAAATACGCAGCATCCCTTGCCCCTGTACTAAGCCACGAGGCGAACGAAACTCACCGAGTCCAATCCCTAACTCTGGATTGAGTGTGTAGCGATCTTCATACTCTTTATCGCGTACTCGACGCTCAGTGCGCGAAATACGGTCGCGATAACCGTCATTCCATTCAACACTGTAGATAAAGCTTTCAATCTCGTCTGCACTCATCCCTGTCGCATACAACCCGCCAACATACGACCCCATGCTAGTACCGGTAATGTAATCCACCGGGATTCGCATCTCTTCGAGGGCTTTAAGTACCCCAATGTGGGCTGCACCTTTTGCCCCACCTCCCGCAAGAACAACAGCTACCGTTGGCCTCTGATGAATCTGCTCAGCCTGTTGGGGTTGCTCTCCATGTTGAGACAGTTCTACCTGCTGAGACTGTTCTGCCGGGATGGTAGTGGATGCAAACAGCTGAACACTGATCACAGTACCGACAATGGCTAAGCCGCTTGCTAACCCACGAGAAATCATTATTTAACTGTCCTTATCATTGTCTTATGTTACGATTTTACCACTGAAAAAGCTTCTTTAGCCACTGTTTTGGCTGGCTTTCACAGCCCTTTTTAATATCGCCGTTCTCATCCCAAACGGGCAGTTTAACGCTACCATTACAGTCAAAATTCAATGCACCTTGTGGGGTACGAGTAAAGCTTGCCGTGACAACGCCAGTCGGCCAAGGCAATAATAACGGCTCAGGTGTTCTTTGTTGCAAATAATCAGCATAGACACGCAGCGCACCGCTAGAGCCGGTTAACTTGGTCGGTTTATTATCATCTCGCCCAAGCCAAATCGTTGTCACCTCACGGCCATCCACCCCAACAAACCAACTGTCTCGGCTATCGTTACTGGTCCCCGTTTTACCAGCTAACCCAGCCCACGCAAACTGACCTTGTAGGAAACGTCCTGTCCCTTCTGATACCCCGCGCTTCATCGCGTAGGTCGTTAGCCAAGCCGCTTGCTGATCAACACGCTGGGAAACCCTAGGGATTGATTGATATAACACCTCGCCATCATTATCGATCACAGAACGCAGCGAAGACAAAGGCGCAATACGGCCTGAGTTAGTGATGGTTTGATACATCTGCGCCACTTGGAATGGGGTCAGTGAAAATGAGCCTAAAAACATCGACGGTACCGGGCGAATCTCATTTTTATTAACGCCGAGCCTGCCAATTGTATCGGAGACGCTATCAATCCCTAATTGCATCCCCAAACGAACAGTGGGGACATTGTAAGACTTAGACAAGGCCACATACATCGGCACCTCACCACGGAACTTACGGTCGAAGTTCCTTGGGCTCCAGACACTGCCCTTACTGCCCTTCAAGCTCAGTGGTGTGTCCATCAAGGTGGAGGCCAATGTGTACTTCTTAGGTTGCTCTAACGCCGCTAGGTAAACAGCAGGCTTAACCAAAGAGCCAATAGGGCGGCTCGCATTCAAGGCGCGGTTAAAACCATCGTAGCCCGTTCGTTTCCCCCCCACCATCGCTCGGATTTCACCGGTATTCCTATCCACCGCAATCGCAGCTGCCTCTAGTTTATCGCCTGCTGTTTTCGATAACTCTGGCACCTTGCGTGCAATCGACTTCTCTAACTTATCTTGGGAAACCGGATCCAGAGAGGTAAAAACTCGAATCCCTTTTTTCGCTTCAAATCGCTCGCCAACATATTGCTTTAGCTCAATGTTAACCTGCTGAAAGTAAGCAGGCTGACGACTGGCAATACGTGGGTTGTCTTGAATGTCCAAATCACGACTAGTCGCCTCTTCGTACTGCTTCACCGTTAAGATATCTTGCTGCATCAACAAACGTAGAACCAAATCGCGTCGAGTCTTGGCGCGTTCTGGGTAACGAACTGGGTTGTAATACGAGGGGCCTTTGACCATGCCCACCAGCAAAGCTAATTGGTCGATACGCAGTTCTTGAATCGGTTGGCCGAAGTACATGCGCGAAGCCAAACCAAAGCCGTGAATCGCTTCACCACCATTTTGACCTAAGTAGACCTCGTTCAAGTAAGCTTCTAAAATACTGTCTTTGCTATAGCGATGATCCAAGATAAGCGCGATATAGGCCTCACGAACCTTACGCCATAACGTGCGTTCACTGGACAGAAACAGGTTCTTTGCCAACTGCTGAGTCAGCGTACTACCACCTTGTACAGTACGCCCTGCCTTGACGTTGACCACCATCGCCCGAGCGATAGCCAGTGGTGACACCCCATCGTGCTGATAGAAGTCTCGATCTTCCGTTGCCAATAACGCATCCACCATCACCTCTGGGAACTGGTTGCGTTTTAAGAATAGACGTTGCTCATCGTTACTTTTTTCAAGCATGCCGAGCATTTTCGGTTCGATGCGCAGGTATCCCATGTCGCCTTTTTTCTCTAACGACTGAATACGAGTTAATTCATTGCCATTGAAATGCAGCATCACATGACGATCGGCTTCCGGCCCATCAACAAATTCAAACGGGCGACGGATCATTTCAATCTTGGTCGACGAAGAAGAGTACTCCCCCGGATGGCGTGGAGCGCTCACTTTCCGATAATTAAGTACATCGAGCTCATTCTTGAGCTGTGTCAAACTGATCTGAGTCCCCGGAGACAAGTTCAGTACCCGTGCATAAACCACGGTTGGTAAGTCAAACAACTGGCCTTCAAAGCGCTGTTTAACCACAGAATCGAGATAAATACCGACAAACAACAGCAATGCCGCCAAGGCTAAACCCGCTTTCCAAGCAATCCCCCACACAACCTTAAGCCAACCTCTATAGCCTGTTCTCTTGGCTTTGAGTTTGGTCTTTTTCGCAGTGGCTCGCGGCTTTCTTGGTTTAGCTTTAGTCGCGGGTGACTTCTTTGCCGGCGCTTTTTTAGTGGGAATCTTTTTGGGCGTTAACATTTTGGTCATCATCGATTCAACTGTCGTTTGGTTTTAGTGGTTGCTACATGGTTGGCAGGATCATCTGGCCATGGGTGTTTGGGGTAACGGCCTTTCATCTCTTTTTGCACTTCTTTGTACGTGCCCGCCCAAAAGCCGGCTAAATCCTGAGTAATCTGTAATGGACGTTGTGCTGGAGAAAGCAACTCAAGCACAACCTTTTTACGTCCTTGGGCTATCAATGGTGAGTCTTGTTCACCAAAGACCTCTTGCATTCGAACCGAGATTACGGGCTCAGATTGATACTGGTATCGGATCGCCTTTTTACTGCCTGTCGGCATCACGTAATGCGTGGGCAGCCACTGGTCAATCTCTTGATTTAAAGGCCAACCAAGGTACGCCGAAAGAGCCTGTTCAATCGAAACGTTCATCAGCCCTTTCGCAGATTTAATGCCATTCAAATACGGCGATAGCCAGCTATCAAGATGCTCTACTAGGCTCGCATCATCCATCGCAGGCCAATCATGCTCTGGCATCCAAAGTTCTGCACAACGCACGCGCTCAACCAACTGCTTAGCCGAAGGTGTCCAATTTAAGCGATCCAGTCCACATCGAGCGACATAATTGAGCAGCGCTTGGCTCGCCTGATTCACATCGGGATCAGCTAAAGCCTTAGTGCTAATAATCAGCTTCCCTAAAGACACTCGCTGCTCGGCAACTAAACGCCCACGTTTCTCATCCCAATCGGCGTAATCGGAACGTACAAACAGTTTTGGAAATTCAGATTCGAGCTGCGCAATATCAACCGCAGTGGCCAAGAAAATTTGACTGGCTCGCCCTGTGCTGCGCATCAAATCAATCACTACGATATAGTCATTGCTTGCCAACGGATCATCATCACGAACCTCAGCGCCGTGGCCATTCGCGAGAAGGAAAGCACTGCTGGTCGCGCTTCTCACTTGTGCAATTCGGTCCGGAAAGGCAAAACAAAGCACTAATGGTAGCAATGATTCGTCAACTTGTGACAAATCTAAGTGATGATTGAGTTTGCTCGCGAGACTTTTCGCTCGATGCATCACAACGCTATTTTTGGAATGTTTTCTTTGCTTAAGTCGGTGCAAAGAGTGTTGAATATCCGTCACATTGCGTTCCGGCTCTTCCAGCAAAGCAGCGGCAACAATCGCGACATTCAATAAAGCAGGACTACCTTGCTGCGCTTTAACCAACATGCTAGCAATACGAGGCTCTAAACCTAAACGTTGGGCCTGTTTTCCTAATGCCGTAAATTGACCATTATCGTCTAACAATTCAAGAGTCTGTAAGAGTTGCTTGGCTTGTCCAATAGAGGCTTTTGGTGGAACGTCTAACCAATGCAGTTCATCGGCACTCGTAGCGCCCCATTGTGTCAATTCAGACACCAACGAAGACAAATCAGAATGAAGAATTTCAGGTTCTGGTACAGCCGGTTGCTGAATAAGTTGCGTTTCGCTGTACAAACGAACGCACAAGCCCTCTTCAATTCGTCCCGCACGGCCTGCTCGTTGTTCAGCAGAAGATTGCGAGATTTTCACTTGCTCAAGCTTAGTAATACCGGTTTTAAGATCGAACTTCGCCACACGTTCAAGCCCGGAATCCACCACCAATCGAATACCTTCAATCGTCAAAGAAGTCTCAGCAATATTGGTCGCTAACACCACCTTTCGACGCCCTTTCTCTGATGGCGCGATCGCTTTCTGCTGTTGAGGAAAGCTGAGTTGCCCGTACAGAGGGCAAACATCGATATCACTGGCAAGTTGTTCTAGTTGCGACTCCACCTGCTTAATTGCAGAAACGCCGGGCAAAAAAGCCAGAAGTGAGCCTGACTCTTTCTCCACCAGAGATCGAATCACATTGGCCATTTTAGGGGCTAGATATTCATTTGCGCTAAGAGGCTGATAACGGAAATCGACCGGAAAGGTGCGACCTTGTGATTCAACGTATTTGGCATTCGGCAGCAAAGTTTGCAGCGCTTGTTGATCTAAGGTTGCCGACATCACAACCACTTTTAGATCGTCACGCAATGCCTCTTGGATCTCCAAGCTAAACGCCAATGCGGTATCGGCGTGAATGCTGCGCTCATGAAATTCATCAAAGATCACCATATCAACCCCGGTCAATTCAGGGTCGGTTTGGATCATTCTCGTCATGATCCCTTCGGTGACGATCTCTAAGCGAGTTGCACTGCTGGTTTTAGATTCACCGCGAACTCTAAAGCCAATGCTCTCCCCCACCTTTTCTCCCAATTGGCTCGCTAAGTAAGTGGCAATATTCCTTGCAGCCAAACGCCTCGGTTCAAGTATGATGATTTTGCCTTGAACGGCGTTGGTCTTAACTAACTGTAAAGGGAAGAATGTTGACTTACCCGCACCGGGCGCGGCCTTTAGAATAAGTTGAGTATGTGTTTGTACGCCAGCGAGCAGATCTGGCATCACAGCTTCTATGGGCAGTTGTAGCAATGGGAGAACCTTGTGGTGTAATGTTGGCAACATTGTACATAAAAACCTAGCCGTCTAAATAAGTAATATGCACTTCACACCTCCATTAGAGTCCGCAACTCTAATCAAGCGCTACAAACGTTTTCTCACCGACATCAAACTTGCTGACGGCAGCGAACGTACTATTCATTGTGCCAATACAGGGGCAATGACGGGCTGTGCTACTCCGGGCAATACCGTGTGGTACTCAACATCAGATAACGCTAAAAGGAAGTATCCAAACAGCTGGGAGATCTCAGAAACCGACAAAGGTCACCGTATTTGCGTCAATACTGCAAGGGCAAACCAGCTGGCGGTGGAAGCAATTGAAAATGGGACTATAGTTGAACTCTTAGGTTATGACGCGTTACGAACCGAAGTAAAATATGGCAGCGAGAATAGTCGCATTGATATCCTGCTTGAAGATAACGAAAAACCGCCTTGCTATATCGAAGTCAAAAGCGTCACTTTGCTCGATGAACAACATATTTCAGCAAAGCAAGAAACGTCAACCAAAGGGCAAGGCTTCTTCCCTGATGCGGTGACAACCAGAGGCCAAAAGCATCTGCGGGAACTCACAGAAATGGTCGAATCAGGAAATAGAGCCGTACTTTTATTCACTGTTTTGCATTCAGGCATTGAAAAAGTGGCTGCGGCACACCATATAGATGCCAAATATTCGTTATTACTAAAAAAAGCACAAGACGCTGGAGTTGAAGTGCTTTGCTATAAGGCAGAGCTCAGCAGCACTCAAATACAACTGAAACAAACTGTTGAATTTATCAATAGCCAAGCAAATATGCTGAGCGAGTCACATTGATTAAAAGTTTGAATAAGAGTATTTGCCACCATTCGTTCTTTCTGCTATAGATACCCGCCTTAAAATTAGCTGCTTTGCAGTTGACTAGGTGTAAATAGGAGATGCTGTATGCCAGAATCTAAGAAAAAAGCGCTAGGCATCCTAGCCATCGCAGGTGTTGAACCGTATCAGGAGAGGCCAGGTGAAGAGTACATGTCGCCTGAGCAAACGGAACATTTTACAAAAATTTTAGCCGCTTGGCGCAACCAGCTCAGGGAAGAAGTTGATCGTACTGTGCATCACATGCAAGACGAAGCTGCGAATTTCCCAGACCCAGTTGACCGTGCTTCTCAAGAAGAGGAATTCAGCCTAGAGCTACGTAACCGTGACCGTGAACGTCGTCTTATCAAGAAAATTGAAAAGACGCTAGACAAGATCGAAGAAGACGATTTCGGCTTCTGTGATTCTTGTGGTATCGAGATTGGTATTCGTCGCCTAGAGGCTCGTCCAACGGCTGACCTTTGTATTGACTGTAAAACGCTTGCAGAGATCAAAGAGAAACAGATGCAAGGTTAATTCTTGCGGATGTAAAGAAAGGGAGCTTTGGCTCCCTTTTTTGTTTGCTACTTCAGTGAGATACATAAACATACTGCTCACAATTAAACCGTATTAAAGAGAGTTGCCCCCTCTTAAAGATTATGAAACGTCTTAAGAATCGGCGACTACGCTACCACCCAGATTAGGTTGTTGACACATGAATTATATCGGACGCTTTGCACCATCACCGTCAGGTCCACTTCATTTTGGCTCACTGGTTGCTGCACTTGGTAGCTACTTTCAAGCGAAATCTAAGCAAGGGCAATGGCTGGTTCGCATGGAAGACCTTGACCCGCCACGAGAAATGGCAGGCGCTGCCGATCTAATTCTTAAGACGCTTGAGGCTTACCACCTATTTTGGGATAGTGACGTCGTCTATCAAAGTCAGCGTCATGACCTTTATCAAGCTCAAATTGATCAATGGGTCGCCGATAACCAAGCCTACTACTGTCAATGCACCCGCAAACAGATCAAATCTTGGGGTGGCTTTTATACTGGTCACTGCCGAGACGCTGGATTAATGGATACGGGTGAGCAAGCGGTGCGATTACGCATGGATTTTCCGATAGAATCGTTTGACGATGTTCGCCATGGTACCATTCAAATTCCTAAAGCGCTGGCGGAAGAAGATTTTATTATCAAACGCAGAGATGGTCTATTTGCTTATAACTTAGCGGTTGTTCTCGATGACATCGAGCAGGGGGTAACAGAAGTTGTTCGAGGCGCTGACTTAATCGAGCCAACCGGTCGACAGATTAGTTTGTACCAAACCCTTAAGCAAACACCCGTGAGTTACTTGCACCTGCCCTTGGCAACCGATGCCTTGGGCAACAAATTATCGAAGCAGAACCATGCCACTGCGATAGATCTCGATAACCCGAAACCAACACTACTCGGCGCTATGCGCTTCTTGGGTTTCGATATACCACAGGTTATTAGTGAGGCTTCAATGGATGAGATCTTGTTATGGGGTTGCCAGCAATGGAGCGTCGATCAACTGTCAGATAGTTTACAGAAACAATATACCAAATAGCTCATAACTGACGGCAAAATAGTATAAACGACACATAAAAATGCCATAACTAACCACTATGGCAAAGCAGACAATGTTCTCAAATGGCTCGCGCTAAGCTATCATTAGCCGAAATTACACTCTGCACTACCACTTTGGACTAAGAGAAAAACAAAGTTGGCGATACCTACTTTGTTCTAAACTAATGAATACAAACGACAATAACCCAAGCGAACAACGCGGATTCCACGAATTGGCACTGAATGTATTTACTCGTCAAGAGCACAACATTTCACGCAAACAGATCAGCGACAACGCACTAAAAGTACTATATCGCCTGAACGGTGCGGGTTTTGACGCATTTTTAGTCGGTGGTGGTGTCCGTGATATCCTGTTGGGCTCTCAGCCGAAAGATTTTGATATTGCGACTAACGCAACGCCTGAACAAATCAAGAATCTATTCAGAAACTGCCGCCTAATAGGTCGCCGTTTCCGTTTAGCACACATCATGTTTGGCCGTGACATCATTGAAGTTGCGACGTTCCGTGGTCACCACCAAGAACCGTCGAAAAACGTCTCTGCTCAATCGAAAGAAGGCATGCTGCTACGCGATAACGTGTACGGTAGTGTCGATGAAGATGCAGAGCGCCGTGATTTCACGATCAACGCAATGTACTACAACATTGCAGACTACAGTATCCACGATTACGCCGGTGGTATCGAAGACTTAGAAGATAAGCTGATCCGCCTGATTGGCGATCCAGAAACGCGCTACCGCGAAGACCCTGTGCGCATGCTGCGTGCAATGCGCTTCGCCGCAAAACTGGATTTCGATATTGAAGAAGAGACTGCCGAGCCGATTGAAGAGCTAGCACACCTTCTCAAAGATATCCCAGCGGCGCGACTTTACGAAGAGTCTCTGAAATTACTGCAATCTGGTCACGGTTTAGAAACCTACCACCTGATGCGTGAATATAACCTCTTCCAGCAAATGTTCCCTGTCGTAGCGGAATACTTCACTGAAGGTTACGACTCGTACACCGAACAGATGCTGGATTTGGTGCTCGACTCGACCGACCTTCGCATTGAAGATGGCAAACGCGTCAACCCGGCATTCATGTTTGCCGCGATGCTTTGGTACCCAATGAACAAACTGGCTGATCAACTGGTCGCTGAACAAGGTATGGCGCACTACGATGCGATCATGGAAGCGAGCAACATCATTCTTGATCAGCAAGTCAAATCGATTGCCATTCCTCGTCGTCATACTGCGACTATTCGTGAAGTTTGGCAGCTGCAGTTACGCCTGCCTCGCCGTAACGGTAAGCGTGCCGTTCGCCTTATGGAGCTCAACAAGTTCCGTGCAGGCTACGATTTCTTAGAAATGCGCGGTGAAATTGAGGGTGGCGAAACCAAAGAGCTGGCGAAATGGTGGGAGCGTTACCAAACAGCAGGTCGCAATATACGCCAAGCGATGGCGAACGACGTCGCAGCGCCATCAAAATCCGGTCATCGTCGCCGTAAGACTTACCGAAACAAAAAGAGTAAGCAATCCGAATGATAACGGCTTATATTGCGGTCGGCAGCAACCTTGCCGACCCAGTTAGCCAAGCAAATTTGGCTATCGAAACACTAAAAAACCTACCGCGATCAACGTTTGTTGCGACCTCTCAACTATATAGTAGCACGCCAATGGGGCCGCAAAATCAACCAGACTACATCAACGCGGTAGTGGCAATCCAAACCGAATTAACGCCAATTGAACTGCTTGATTGCACTCAAGCTATCGAGCTAGAGCAAGGGCGCGTCCGTAAAGACGAACGTTGGGGACCAAGAACCTTGGATCTCGATATCGTTTTATACGGCAATGAGGTGATCGATTCAGAGCGCTTAACCGTTCCTCATTACGGAATGAAAGAACGAGAGTTCGTACTCTATCCGCTTGCTGAAATCGCACCAAGTTTACAACTCCCTGATGGGACTGAGCTGACAGACTTACTCAAAATAATCGATAAGAACGGGCTCAATGTTTGGCAACAATAGCCAAACGCATTAAGGAAACCCAATGAAAAAGATAACCATTAACGACCTGATCAAATGCAAACGTGAAGGTCGTAAGTTCGCGACTTCGACCGCTTATGATGCGAGCTTTGCTCAATTATTCGAAAGCCAAGAAATCCCATTGCTGCTTGTCGGTGACTCGCTTGGTATGGTGTTACAAGGCCAAACGGATACCTTACCCGTGACCGTGGAAGACATTGCTTACCACACTCGCTCAGTGCGCGCTGGTAGCCCAAACTGTCTTCTTATGGCTGACATGCCTTTCATGAGCTATGCAACCCCTGAGCAAGCCTGCGAGAGCGCTGCTACCCTAATGCGTGCGGGTGCGAACATGGTAAAAATCGAAGGCGGTAGCTGGTTGATTGAGACGGTTAAAACACTCACAGAGCGTGCAGTACCGGTATGCGCTCACTTGGGCTTAACGCCTCAATCGGTGAATATCTTTGGTGGTTACAAGGTTCAAGGTCGCGGTGAAGAGCAAGCCGACAAAATGGTCGCAGATGCACTAGCCCTGCAAGAGGCTGGCGCTCAAATCGTTCTCCTAGAATGCGTGCCAGCCGCACTGGCAAAACGCATCACAGAAGCGTGTGACGTGCCCGTTATTGGCATTGGCGCAGGTAACGTGACCGATGGTCAGATCTTAGTGATGCATGACATGTTCGGCATTTCTGCGAACTACATGCCTAAGTTCTCTAAGAATTTCCTCGCTGAAACCGGCGACATGCGTAAAGCTGTTGCGGTATATAAAGAAGAAGTTGAGAGCGCTCGCTTCCCTGATGAAGCTCACACTATCGCTTAGGAGTAACTATGCAAACTTTTGCTGAAATAACAGCTCTTCGTGAGCAGATTAAACAGTTTAAGCGTGATGGACGTACGGTTGCTTTTGTCCCGACAATGGGAAACCTGCATGAAGGTCATCTCACTCTAGTAAAGAAAGCGCGTGAACTGGCTGACATTGTTGTGGTCAGCATCTTTGTTAACCCAATGCAGTTTGATCGCACCGATGACCTCAATAACTACCCTCGCACGTTAGAAGCGGATTTAAGCAAGCTAACTGGCGAAGGGGTTGAGTTGGTATTTACCCCGACCCCAGAAATCATGTATCCAGATGGCCTAGACAAGCAGACATTTGTTGAAGTCCCTGGTATATCTCAGATGCTAGAAGGGGCATCTCGCCCAGGTCACTTCCGTGGCGTCGCGACGATTGTCACTAAACTGTTTAATATCGTTCAGCCAGATTTTGCATGTTTCGGCGAGAAAGATTTTCAGCAACTTGCAATCATTCGCCAGATGACCACTGACCTGGCGTTAGACATCCAGATCGTGGGTGTGGCAACGGTTCGTGAAATGGACGGTTTAGCCATGAGTTCGCGCAATGGCAACCTGACGTTTGATGAACGCCAGCGTGCGCCCGTTCTGGCACGCAGTATGCGTTGGATCAGCAGTGCAATTCGTGGCGGTCGTGATGATTACGCTTCAATCATTGAAGATGCAACAGACCAGCTTCGCGCTGCAGATCTTCAACCTGACGAGATCTTCATTTGTGATGCGAAAACGCTGCAAGCGATCACTGCAGAATCAACTCAAGCCGTGATTCTAATGTCGGCTTTCCTAGGTAAGACCCGTCTTATCGATAACCAAATATTAGATTTGGTCACGGAAACCAAGGAAGAAGTGAAAGAAGAAACCGCAGACTAAGCGGATTCTGCTTGATACGCAGAACATAAAACGCGAAGCAAAGACACAAAAAAGGTCGATATTACATCGACCTTTTTCTTTACCTGTTATTCAGGATAACCAGTTATTTACTACGATTGGTATTAGCTACGTAAGCCAATCCCCTTGGTCACTAGGTAGTGTGCAATGCCATACAGCACAACAATAAACACACCTAGTACGCCAAACGACGTCACGATGCCCACATCAGACACACCTAAGAAGCCATATCGGAACGCGTTGACCATGTACACAATCGGGTTCAATTTCGATAGTCCTTGCCAGAACTCAGGCAATAGACTGATCGAATAAAACACACCGCCAAGATAGGTCAGTGGCGTTAAGATGAAGGTTGGAATGATTGAAATATCATCAAAGGTACGGGCGAAGACGGCGTTGATTAGGCCGCCAAGCGCAAACACGATCGATGTTAATAACACCGTCGCGATGATCACGCCCCAGTGGTCAACTTGTAGGTCAACAAAGAACAGTGAAACGAACGTCACTATCGTACCCACTAACAAGCCACGAACTACGCCGCCCATCACGAAACCTGCGATAATCACGTAGTTAGGAACCGGAGCGACAAGCAGCTCTTCAATGTTCTTCTGAAACTTGGCACTAAAGAACGACGAAGCAACGTTAGAGTATGAGTTGGTGATCACCGACATCATGATCAAACCAGGCACTATGTATTCCATGTAACTAAAGCCGTTCATCTCGCCAATGCGCGCACCAATCAGGTTGCCGAAGATGATGAAATACAGCGTCATAGTAATCGCAGGTGGCACGAGAGTTTGCACCCAGATGCGGGTGAAGCGATTGATCTCTTTGGTCAACAAGCTACAAAAAGCAGTCCAATAAAGGCTGTACATATTATTTACTCCCCTCACGGACGATACTGACAAACAACTCTTCTAAACGGTTGGCTTTATTACGCATAGAGAGGACTTTCACCTGTTGCTCACTCAATTGAGAAAAAATGGTATTCAAACCTAGGTTCTTATCAATTTCGATTTCTAACGAGCCGTTAACCATCACTTGGCTATTGACCCCCTCAAGCTTAGGTTCAACCACACCCTCTTCCAGATCTAGAATAAAGGTCTCTGCGCTTAGCTTACCTAGCAGCGCCTTCATGGTCGTATTCTCAATCAGCTCACCGCGATTGATGATACCAATATTGCGACACAGCATTTCTGCTTCTTCTAGGTAGTGGGTAGTCAGAATAATGGTGATGCCCTGCTTTTCGTTGATCTCTTTCAAGAACTCCCACATTGAGCGACGCAGCTCAATATCAACCCCTGCCGTTGGTTCATCAAGGATCAACAGTTGTGGCTCATGCATCAGTGCACGCGCGATCATCAAACGGCGCTTCATACCACCAGACAAAGTACGCGCCCGTTCACCGCGCTTTTCCCACAAATCGAGTTGAGATAGGTATTTTTTCGCTCTCTCTTTCGCCAGTGCTTTTGGCACACCGTAATAACCGGCTTGCTGCAACACAATCTGTTCAACGGTTTCGAACGGATTAAAGTTAAACTCTTGAGGGACTAAACCTAGATTTTGTTTCGCCAGCTCCAAGTCGGTATCGATGTCATAGCCGAACACCTTAACCTTGCCAGAGGTCTTGTTAACCAGAGAGGAAATCACACCAATAGTGGTCGACTTTCCGGCACCGTTAGGGCCAAGTAACGCGTAAAAATCGCCTTTTTCTACTTGTAAACTAATGCCTTTAAGAGCTTCAAAGCCCCCAGCATAAGTTTTTCTTAATTGCTCAATTTCTAATGCATACATAGAGATAGACTGCCATTTGCTATAGATAGATGTTGATGACCGAGCATGAGGAAGAGAGTGAAACGTAAAACGAACTAGCTGAAGCTAACTCAAGATTTGTCTACTCGGCCATTTTACGAACAAGTTTATCGTTGATTGACGATGAATACAAATGTCGATTCGTGCTTTATTTTTTAAACAATGGAAGTTCTAAGCTAACTGAAAACAATGCATGTGTTCGATAAATAAAAAAATGCCGCTAAGTCATTCGCTTAACGGCATTCTTATCAGAATAAAATGATGAACCGATTAATAAAATAAATTCACCTCTGAAGCTTAGACTGACTCAAATTGGTACTCGTCTCTCTCAACATAGCTGGTTGCAGCCGTCAGCGCTTCATATCTGAATCGGTAAGTATTTGATTCAGGAACCAAGTCAATTACATGGAATTTCTCAAGCTGCTGGCGCGTATTTTCATTAGGACACAACAAGTACACCTCACACTGCGCATCCAAGGCATCTTTAATCGCGTTTTCTAAAGCCAGCCCAACCGTTACGTCGATCATCGGAACGTTCGTTAGATCTAAGATCATCGCCTCATAATCAGAGATACTGGAGTGCTGGCGAGAAATCGCCTTTGAAACGCTGAAGATCATCGGCCCAGAAAGATAGAAAAACAGCACTTTACCATTCGCGCTATCGAGTAGCTGACGTTCACTATCTGTGAGTGGAATATCATCTTCGTTATCACCATCACTGATCGCCTTAACTTGCCTAGCTTGCTCTCGGCTGAGCCTTTCAATGATAAGGATATTCGAGATAAAGACACCAAGCCCTACCGCAATAATAAGGTCAACGAATACGGTTAGCAGCATTACACCATACATAACGCCCATGCCAGCATAACTGACCTTGTGTGCGCGCTGAATGAAACTCCAATCAAGGATGTTGAAACCCACATACATGGCGATACCTGCCAACACCGCCATAGGAATAGGTTCGGTTAAGCCACCAGCTACCAAAACAACTAGCGCTAATACTAAGGCACGGATTACACCAGACAGTGGAGAGCGTGCACCAACCTGAATATTGGTCACAGTACCCATAGTCGCCCCCGCACCAGGCAGTGCGCCGAACAGGCCAGAAAGCATATTTGCGATACCTTGTCCTCGCAGCTCTTTATCAGAGTCATGCTCTTTACGAGTCAGTGAATCACCGATAACCGCAGTCAAAAGCGTGTCAATACAACCCAGCGTACCAAGCACTAGGGCGTCGATAACCATAGTGGTGAACTGCTCGCTGCTGATCGTCGGGATCACAAGAGAAGGCAGCCCCGCTGGGATTTCACCAATGCGGCGAATAGAATCGGTATCGAAGAAGATAACAGACAGCAGAGTCACAGCCACTAACGCGACCAGTTGCGCCGGCACATATTTACGGTATTTTGAAGGAAAACCAAACAGGATACCGAGCGTCAATGCACCTAAAAACAGCTCGCTGATTTTCATGTTGGCTAAGGTATCAGGCAGCACAGACAGTGTACCCATTACGCCACCTGATGGTGCGGCGTGTCCTAATAAAGGCGAAAGCTGCAAGATGATCAGAATAACACCGATGCCCGACATAAAGCCGGAGATCACGCTATATGGCATCAAGGTAACGTATTTACCGAGCTTTAATGTGCCTAATACTATCTGAAATGCTCCGGCCATCATCACCACGGTAAAGGTCATCGCCATGCCCGTCTCAGGGTATTTAGCGACCATACTGGTCATCACCGCTGTCATGATCACCGTCATCGGCCCGGTGGGCTCTGAGATCAAGCTGCTTGAACCGCCGAACAGTGCCGCAAATAGGCCGACCATAATCGCGCCCCATAACCCCGCCTCAGCGCCTGCTCCAGAAGCAACACCAAATGCCAACGCTAAAGGCAATGAGATGATCGCGGTTGTCACACCACCAAACATATCCCCTTTGAGATTGATATCCGTAAAACGACTTCCCAACAAAATACACCTTCCCTGATGATTGAAATGACAAACCTTATCACTGTAACAAATGGATCGCCCTCTCAGAAAGTGTTAATGCAATTACATTATTTATGTCTTATAACCAGAACTGTATTTTTTAGCTAAGTTAATGATTTTAAGAACTATGAGACATCAGACGAGTGCTATTTGACACAGTTTTTACAAGATTGAATTTATAACATTGTGTATAGTTGGGGTTCTTAATTAAGGGATGTAAGACGCAAAATGCCAGAGATTAAACAGCTTTTTGAAAACAACTCTAAATGGTCTGAAGAAATCCGCTCTGAAAGACCTGAGTATTTTACAACGCTTGAAGAGGGTCAAAGCCCTGGTTTTTTATGGATCGGCTGCTCAGATAGCCGTGTTCCAGCCGAGCGTCTCACCGGTTTATATTCAGGCGAACTGTTTGTTCACCGTAATGTGGCAAACCAAGTGGTTCATACTGACCTAAACTGCCTATCCGTGGTGCAATACGCGGTCGACGTACTCAAAGTAAAACACATTATCGTTTGTGGTCACTACGGTTGTGGCGGTGTCAATGCCGCAATTGATAACCCTAGGCTAGGTCTTATCAATAACTGGTTGCTGCACATTCGCGATAATTACCTAAAATATCGCAAGCAAATTGAATCACTGCCTCGTGAACAATGGGCAGATAAACTGTGCGAAATTAACGTTGCAGAGCAGGTGAACAACCTAGGCAACTCGACCATCATGCAAACCGCATGGGAACGAGGCCAAGACGTGGAGATCCACGGTATGGTTTATGGGATCGGTAATGGCAAACTGCAAGACCTTGGGGTACGTTGCTCAAGCTATGAGACATTAGAAAACCTTCACTTAGATGCGATTGAAAAGATCTTATCAAAGCCAACCCTTAGCTAGTCTATGCTCTAAAAACAAGGCTCGCATAATGCGAGCCTTGTTTGTTTATATTGTTCTCAGAGTGGCGATTACTGTTCAGCAGAGTCGTTATTACTCTTGAGGTACCACTTTACCGATGTACGGCAGGTGACGATACTTCTGTGCATAATCGATGCCCACACCCACAACGAACTCGTCTGGGATTTCAAAACCGATCCATTTCGTATCAACCGTCACTTCACGACGTGAAGGCTTGTCTAGTAGTGTACAAATCTCGATAGATTTTGGACCACGTAAGCTCAGGATCTCTTTTACCTTAGTCAAGGTGTTACCCGTATCGATAATATCTTCGACAAGCAGTACGTCTTTGCCTTGTATATCGTCATCAAGGTCTTTCAAAATACGAACATCGCGTGAGCTTTCCATGCCGTTGCCGTAGCTAGATGCGGTCATGAAATCAACTTGGTGGGTTAAATCGATAGCACGAGCAAGATCCGCCATAAAGACAAAGGAGCCACGTAACAGACCCACTAAGACAAGATCTTCACTACCTTGATAGTGCTCCGTGATCTGTTTGCCTAGTTCGTTCACTCGATCCTGAACTTCTTGCTCAGAGATCATGACTTCAACTGTATGCTTCATACTGTTCTCATTTTATTTGGTGATTGCGACGAGTGCTGATCGTTTAATCTCAGATGTCGCTCAATTTTGAGGATAAGTCTAGCATTGCTCAAATATCCGTACCACCATGCGGGGCGAATTTAATATTATATGGTCAACGCAATCCCCACCAATCCTTCGCCCAAGACCCGCTTTCGCTTCCTCCTGTACAAATCACACTCGGGTCCAAGTGTGTTTCCCCTGTCTACAAAACCATCAAAAAGGATTGACCATTTGCATATGCACCATTACACTCATCTTGGCTTAAATAATAATAAAATCATTAATATAAAAATTCGTTGGCAAGGAACATAAAATGGACTCAATATCTAAGAGGCCTAGAACTAGGCTTTCCCCCCTAAAAAGAAAACTCCAATTAATGGAGATCGCCCTTGAGGTATTCTCTCGTCGCGGTATTGGCCGTGGTGGACACGCTGATATTGCAGATATCGCTCAAGTCTCTGTCGCAACCGTATTTAATTACTTCCCAACTCGTGAAGATTTGGTTGATGAAGTACTGAATCATGCGGTACGCCAATTCTCTAGCTTCCTTTCTGACAATATCGATCTCGATATTCACGCAAAACAAAACCTGCATAATATTGCAACTGAAATGGTGACCTTAGTGGCGCAAGATAGCCATTGGTTAAATGTGTGGTTCGAGTGGAGTGCATCGACTCGCGATGAGGTATGGCCGCTGTTCGTTACAACGAATCGTACCAACCAAATGCTGGTGCAGAACATGTTTATCAAAGCGATTGAACGTGGCGAAGTCAGCGACAAGCACAATCCAAAACACCTAACTAACCTGTTCCATGGCATTTGCTACTCACTCTTTATTCAAGCGAAACGTGTAGAAATGCCTGAAGAGCTTTCAAGCTTAACGGATAGCTACCTAAACATGCTGTGCATTTATAAGTAGATTCGAGAAGAATTACGAAGGGTTGACCTAGTGGGTCAACCCTTTTTGTTTTTAGCACTCGCTCTTCGTATCCCGGAGCACAGCGTACTCGCATCTCGAAGTGAAACACTCCTGCTCCTTACTTCAGACATAAAAAACCGCTGACTAATCAGCGGCTTTTATAATCTAGATATACTCAAAATAATTGGAGTTGCAGCTAGGCAACAAGTAAGTTCAGCCCTATGAGCATAGATTTACTATGTGATTAGGGTGAACTTACGCAGTTAACAACGCTGCGGCTTCAAGTATGAAGAGTATTTACTTTTTCTTTTTCACTGCTTTCTTATTTGGAAGGTCAGTGATTGAACCTTCGAATACTTCCGCTGCTAGACCCACAGACTCGTGTAGAGTTGGGTGAGCGTGGATAGTCAGTGCGATATCTTCTGCATCACAACCCATTTCGATTGCTAGACCGATTTCACCAAGAAGTTCACCACCGTTAGTACCCACAACCGCACCACCGATCACGCGGTGCGTATCTTTATCGAAGATCATCTTAGTCATGCCGTCAGCACAGTCAGATGCGATAGCACGGCCAGAAGCAGCCCAAGGGAAAGTCGACACTTCGTAGTTAATACCTTCCGCTTTCGCTTCTTTCTCTGTCTTACCTACCCAAGCGACTTCTGGCTCAGTGTAAGCAATTGAAGGGATAACTTTAGGATCGAAGTAGTGCTTCTTACCAGAGATAACCTCTGCCGCTACGTGACCTTCATGCACACCTTTGTGCGCAAGCATTGGTTGACCAACCACGTCACCGATCGCATGGATGTGAGACACGTTAGTACGCATTTGCTTATCTACGTTGATGAAGCCACGCTCATCAACTTCGATGCCCGCTTTTTCAGCATCGATAAGCGCACCGTTTGGCACACGACCGATAGCAACAAGAACCGCATCGTAGCGCTCAGCTTCTGCTGGTGCTTTTTTGCCTTCCATTGAAACGTAGATACCGTCTTCTTTCGCTTCAACCGCGGTCACTTTCGTCTCAAGCATTAGCTTGAACTTGTCTTTGATACGCTTAGTGAAGACTTTAACGATGTCTTTATCTGCCGCTGGAATAACTTGATCGAACATCTCAACCACGTCAACGTTAGAACCTAGAGAGTGGTATACCGTACCCATCTCAAGACCGATGATACCACCGCCCATGATAAGCAATTTTTCTGGTACTTCTTTTAGCTCTAGTGCGTCCGTAGAATCCCAAATACGTGGGTCTTCATGTGGAATGAACGGCAGTTTAATTGGGCGAGAACCCGCTGCAATGATTGCGTTGTCGAAGGTTACTGTTGTTGACTCTTCGCCTTCCACTTGAATCGTGTTCGGACCAGTAAACTTACCAAAACCATTTACAACCGTTACTTTACGCATCTTAGCCATGCCATTAAGGCCGCCAGTCAGTTGATCGACAACCTTCTCTTTCCAGATACGAATTTTGCTGATGTCTGTTTGTGGCTCGCCGAATACAACGCCGTGCTCTGCCATCGCTTTTGCTTCTTCGATAACTTTAGAAACGTGAAGCAGTGCTTTTGATGGAATACAACCAACGTTTAGACATACACCACCAAGCGTGCTGTAACGCTCAACAAGTACGGTTTCTAGACCTAAATCCGCACAACGGAATGCTGCTGAGTAACCAGCAGGACCTGAACCAAGTACAACAACTTGGGCTTTAATTTCTTTGCTCATTGTGACCTCTTGTAGTCATTATCCCTAACAGGCTGAGTAGATGTTCTTAAAATTATTGGACTTTCAAACAGCCAACATTTTACAGAGATGTTAACAGTGTGAAAGTAGCTTTAAGTTAGCCTGTGAGCTAGACAACAATTCCCTTTCGCTTTGTGAGAAATGCAGAAAACTGCTGTCTAAAAATAGTCTTGATATAAAGAATTAAGGTGACTCGAAAGCCACCTTAATTATTACTTTCTAATTACAGTACTAGACGACGAATGTCAGATAGTGCGCTGTTTAGGAAAGTAATGAAGCGTGCACCTTCAGCGCCATCGATCACACGGTGGTCGTATGATAGAGACAGTGGAAGCTGTAGACGTGGTTGGAACTCTTTACCATTCCACACTGGCTTAATTTCAGACTTAGATACCCCTAGGATACCTACTTCTGGTGCATTTACGATTGGCGTAAATGCTGTACCGCCAATACCACCAAGGCTAGAGATTGTGAAACAACCGCCTTGCATGTCTGCCGCTGTTAGCTTACCAGAACGTGCTTTCTTAGACACGGCCATTAGCTCTTCAGATAGCTCGTAAATGCCTTTTTTGTTCACGTCTTTGAAGACAGGAACAACTAGACCGTTTGGTGTATCAACCGCGATACCCACGTTTACGTATTTCTTGAGAATGATGCTTTCACCATCTTCAGAAAGAGAAGAGTTAAACGCTGGGAATGCTTCTAGCGCTTTAGCAACAGCTTTCATGATGAACACAAGTGGAGTGATCTTCATGCCAGTGTCTTTCTTCGCTTCGATTGCGTTCTGTTCTTTACGGAATGCTTCTAGCTCAGTAATGTCTGCGTTATCCCACTGTGTAACGTGAGGGATCATTACCCAGTTACGGTGTAGGTTTGCGCCAGAGATCTTCTTGATCTTAGAAAGTTTCTGAACTTCAGTTTCGCCGAACTTGCTGAAGTCAACTTTTGGCCATGGTAGTAGACCAAGAGCACTGCCGTCGCCGCCTTTGCCAGATGCCGCAGCACCAGACTCAAGACGCTTAAGTGCATCCTTAACGTAAGACTGAACGTCTTCTTTAAGGATGCGGCTCTTACGACCCGTACCTTTAATCTTAGAAAGGTTAACGCCAAATTCACGAGCAAGACGACGAACTACTGGAGAAGCGTGCGCGTAGTCACCGTTCTCTTGGAAGTCGCCAGCTGCTGCTGGAGTCGCTGCAGGTGCTTCTGCTTTAGGAGCAGGTGCCGCCGCTGGAGCTGCTGCTTGTGCAGGTGCTGCAACAGGAGCAGGCGCTGCGCCTTCAACTACGAAAGTCATGATTAGAGAGCCAGTTGACACTTTGTCGCCTGCTGCAATCTTGATCTCTTTTACTGTACCAGCGAATGGTGCAGGAACTTCCATTGAAGCTTTGTCACCTTCAACAGTAATTAGAGATTGCTCTTCTTCTACTGTATCGCCAACCGCTACCATGATTTCAGTAACTTCTACTTCGTCACCACCGATATCAGGAACGTTTACTTCTTTCTCAGCTGATGCTGCTGGAGCCGCTGCAACAGGTGCTACCGCCGCAGGAGCCGGAGCTGCTGCAGGTGCTGAACCACCCACTTCGCCTGTTTCTACAGAGAAAATCATCACTAGAGAACCAGTAGAAACTGAATCACCAGAAGCGATTTTGATTTCTTTAACTATACCAGCGAATGGTGCAGGAACTTCCATTGAAGCCTTGTCGCCTTCAACAGTAAGAAGAGATTGCTCTTCTTCTACTGCGTCACCGATAGCTACCATGATTTCAGTTACTTCAACTTCATCACCGCCGATATCTGGTACGTGAACTTCTTTCAGTTCTGCCGCTGCTGCCGCTACAGGAGCTGCTACTGGAGCTGCCTCTGCTGCTGGAGCAGGTGCAGCTTCAGCTGCACCCTCGGCTTCGAAAATCATGATTAGAGAACCAGTAGAAACTGAATCGCCTTCAGCTACTTTGATTTCTTTAACGATACCTGCTTGAGACGCTGGAACTTCCATAGAAGCTTTGTCGCCTTCAACAGTGATCAGAGACTGTTCTTCTTCAACCTTGTCGCCAACGCTTACAAGAATCTCAGTAACTTCAACCTCATCCGCACCGATGTCAGGTACATTAATTTCGATTGCCATTGCTTATTTACCTTCTAGTTAAGCGCTGTATTAAGCGTATTGTGGGTTTGTTTTTTCAGTGTCGATATCGAATTTAGCAATTGCTTCAACAACTACAGATTTCTCGATATCACCACGTTTAGCCAGTTCAGTTAGAGCTGCAACTACGATGTAGCCAGCGTTAACTTCGAAGTGACGACGTAGGTTTGCACGGCTGTCAGAGCGGCCAAAACCATCAGTACCAAGTACTTTGTAAGACTCGCTTGGCATGTAAGCACGTACTTGCTCAGCGTAGTTCTTCATGTAGTCAGTCACTGCGATTGCAGGTTCTTTACCAAGTACACTTGTGATGTACGGTACTTTCTCTTCAGCTTCTGGGTGAAGCATGTTGTCACGCTCTACCGCTTGGCCGTCACGAGTTAGTTCGTTGAACGATGTTACAGAGAACACGTCAGATGCGATGCCGTACTCTTCGCTTAGAATTACTGCAGCTTTACGCGCTTCGTTCATGATAGTACCAGAGCTCATTAGTTGAACTTTGCCCTTAGGCGCCTGTCCACCTTGAGGAGCGTGAGATTCAAGCTTGTAGATACCCTTACGGATGCCTTCTTCAGCGCCTTCTGGCATTGCTGGCATTGCGTAGTTCTCGTTCATTACTGTTAGGTAGTAGTAAACGTTCTCTTGCTCAGGGCCATACATGCGACGGATACCGTCTTGCATGATTACTGCTAGCTCGTAAGCGAATGTTGGGTCGTAAGAGATACAGTTCGGGATAGTGTTCGCTTGGATGTGCGAGTGACCATCTTCGTGCTGTAGACCTTCACCGTTCAGTGTTGTACGACCAGCTGTAGCACCTAGTAGGAAGCCACGAGCTTGTTGGTCACCTGCTAGCCATGCCATGTCGCCAATACGTTGGAAACCGAACATAGAGTAGTAGATGTAGAACGGGATCATCGGTAGATCGTTGGTGCTGTATGAAGTTGCAGCTGCAACCCATGAAGCCATAGAACCTAGTTCGTTGATACCTTCTTGAAGAACTTGGCCAGATGTTGCTTCTTTGTAGTAAGAAACAATGCCTTTATCTTCTGGTGTGTATTCTTGACCGTGTGGGTTGTAGATACCAACCTGACGGAATAGACCTTCCATACCGAATGTACGCGCTTCATCACAGATGATAGGAACGATGTTCTTACCGATGTTCTTGTCTTTAAGAAGGATGTTTAGCGTACGTACATAAGCCATAGTGGTAGAGATATCACGCTTCTGCTCACCTAGTAGAGGTGCGAATGCGTCTAGCTCAGGAACCTTGAACTCTTGAGTAAACTTAGGAAGACGTGCAGGTGTGTAACCATGTAGAGCGTTACGACGAGCGTGCATGTATTCGTACTCAGGCGTACCTTCTTCCAGTTTCAAGTAAGGAAGTTCAGCGATCTTCTCATCTGAAAGGATGTCTTCTAGGCCTAGGCGATCACGTAGGTGTTGAACATGAGTCATGTCCATTTTCTTAACACCATGTGCAATGTTCTTACCTTCAGCTGCATCACCCATGCCGTAACCTTTGACAGTCTTAGCTAGGATTACCGTTGGCTTACCGTTTGTCTCTTTTGCATTGTTGAATGCCGCAAACAGTTTAGAAGAATCATGGCCACCACGCTTAAGCGCGAAGATTTCGTCATCCGTCATGTCTGCAACTAGTGCAGCTGTTTCTGGGTACTTACCAAAGAAGTGCTCACGTACGTATGCGCCATCTTTAGATTTGAATGTTTGGTAGTCACCATCGATAGTTTCGTTCATTAGTTGAAGAAGCTTACCAGTCGTGTCTTTAGCCAGTAGAGAATCCCAGTTGCTACCCCAGATAACCTTAACAACATTCCAACCTGCGCCTTTGAATAGACCTTCAAGTTCTTGGATGATGCTACCGTTACCCATTACAGGGCCGTCGAGACGCTGTAGGTTACAGTTGATTAGGAAACATAGGTTGTCTAGCTTCTCACGCGCAGCGAAAGAGATAGCACCGCGTGATTCTGGCTCATCCATCTCACCGTCACCTAGGAACGCGTATACGCGTTGCGCTGAAGTTTCTTTCAGGCCACGGCCGTCAAGGTACTTAAGGAAGCGCGCTTGATAGATAGCAGAGATCGGGCCAAGACCCATAGATACGGTTGGGAACTGCCAAAACTCAGGCATCAGTTTCGGGTGCGGGTAAGAAGGGATACCTTTACCATCAACTTCTTGACGGAAGTTATCTAGCTGCTCTTCAGTTAGACGACCTTCAACGAATGCACGCGAGTAGATACCTGGAGAGATGTGGCCTTGGTAGTAAACCAGATCGCCACCGTCTGTCTCGTTTGGAGCACGGAAGAAGTGGTTGAAACATACTTCGTAGAACGCTGCTGCTGACTGGTAAGAAGCCATGTGACCACCAAGGTCTAGGTCTTTCTTAGAAGCACGCAATACGATCATGATTGCGTTCCAGCGAATAATCGAACGAATACGACGCTCAAGAGTTACATCACCAGGGTAAGCTGGCTCTTGTGATGCTGGAATGGTGTTAATGTAGTTTGTGTTGATACCTGTAGCCATATCAACACCATCTAAACGCGCTTTATCTAGAACTTGTTCTAGTAAAAACTGTGCGCGTTCTACACCTTCTTCACGTACTACTGATTCAAGAGCTTCTAACCAATCTTGAGTTTCCAGAGCATCAACGTCATGCTTCATGTCAGACATGGCGGTCTATCCTTTTTGTTAGTTGTATTCTACTAAACACGTAACTAGCCGAAGTATTACGGCTAGTTACCCTGTTGGATTCGACGCAGAGAACGTTCGCGACGTGACTCTTCTTTGGTCAAATCCAGCAATGTTTCTTCGATATAAGCTAAATGAGAGTGTGACATTTCACGCGCCTTCTCAGGCTGACCAGAAACGATCGCATCCACAATGTTAGCTCGATGTATACTCACTTTCTCCACAACGTCTTGACGACGATGCAACAGCTTTAAATTCTCTAAGACATTTTGCTCGAGTAAAGGAGCCAAGCTACGAACAATGTGCAATAACACCACATTGTGCGCTGCCTCTGTTAAAGCAATAAGAAACGCCATCACCGCTGCCGATTCGGCTTCAATATCGCCGTCATCTTGTGCGCTATGAATGGTTTCTTGGCATGCTTGAATTCGAGCAAAGTCTTGATCGGTACCACGCAATGCCGCGAAGTAAGCCGAGATCCCTTCCATCGCATGACGCGACTCCAACAAGTCGAGTTGGGTTTCAGAATGGGACGACAACAAATTAAGTAATGGATCTGAAAAGCTTTTCCAGATATTTTCGCTGACAAATGTACCGCCACCCTGACGACGAGTGAGTAGTTTTTTTGCCTCTAAGCGCTGTATTGCTTCTCGGATTGAAGGACGAGACACATCGAACTGTTTTGCCAGTTCACGCTCTGGTGGCAATTGCTGCCCTGGAGCCAGTGTTCCTTCCACTATCAACCTTTCTAACTCTTGCTCGATAACATCGGAGAGCTTGGGCTGACGAATCCTTTGATAAGCCATAATTCGTTGTTCTTCTTCGCTGACAATTGGTAATACCAATTTTATGTTGCGCAGAAATTAACATAATCAAAACGCGACTGTCCAGTATAAAATTGACCTACATCATAGAACGCAGTGCAAGTTAACCAATAATTAACAAGTGGAGTTTAAAACAGCAACCAATTTGGTATTACCATTTACAGAGGTAATACTTTTGGGGAGGGGTCATGCTAGAAAGTGTCAGGATAAACATCATTTGTTTCAAAAAAATGGGCCTTGGCTTGGTAAAAATCCAACCAAGCGCACATTTAGAATAAAAAATCTGTTCATAAATTTTAACGTTATACAGATTTAAAGCTCAATGATGGATTCGACTTATTGATACGCTAACTTTAACCATTTTATTTACATCGCAACAACACGCTATTACAAGTGTTGAGACACGTCATTTAGCTCAGCGTTGATGACATAAATACCCGACTATAAATCAAGCCATGTCCGCTATTTCAGTTAGCTGTTGGTCGTTGCTCACTGGTTGTGACAATTGGCGGTTGAGGTATTGCATTGACCCCTTGGCACTTGGCACTTAAGCATTGACCCTAGTGACTGTTTGTTTGAATTTGTGCCAATCGAACACTAAGCCCGGATCGGTTTTACGCAGCGGTGCAATGTATTGATGGCCAGTGATGCGTTCGAGGGTTATTTGACAATAGTTAGCTCGCAAGGTGGCGGTTAATTGACCTAGCGCTTGATACTGCTGTTCGGTATAAGCCACAAAGTCACTCCCCTCTAACTCAATACCAATCGAATAGTCATTGCATCCCTCACGCCCTGCAAAGCTCGACTGACCCGCATGCCAAGCTCGGTCAAGAAACGAGACAAACTGCACAACCTCACCATCACGACGAATCAGGCAGTGTGCCGATACGCCCATTTGGTGAATCACCTGAAAAAATGGGTGTTCCGACGGGTTTAGCTTACCCGTAAAAAACTGCTCGATATAAGGTCCACCAAATTGCCCTGGCGGTAAGCTAATATTGTGAACCACCAATAGAGAGATATCATCAACACTAGGCCTTACATCAAAATACGGGGAAGGAACATGCCGAGCGTTGTCGTACCATCCGTTGCAGCTGATCGTCATCTTGGTCTCACTTTCTTTTCTGCTAGCATAATAAGATGTGACCTTGCCCATAGAGCAGTCGCGCTAGCCTCTTTAATTTGCGGTTAACCAAGAGTATCATTCCATTCCCACTCCCTTTCAAGATTAGATTTGCGATGAAAAACACACATAACAGCCACCAACGCCTTGACTACTTAAAAGAGCAACTGCCTCTCGAGATCACTCGTGCAGTAGCCGAGACTATCAAAGAAGATCTAGGTGGCACGTTAGATCCAGCGGCTGATATCACAGCAAGTCTAATCCCAGCAGACGCAATAAACAGCGCAACCATTATTACTCGTGAACACGGTGTTTTCTGTGGTAAAGCTTGGGCTGATGAAGTGTTTAAGCAATTGGGCGGTGAAGTAACAATTGAGTGGAATGTAGAAGATGGCGATAAGGTTGAACCCAACCAAACGCTTTGCACGCTAACTGGCCCAGCACGCGCACTACTAACCGGTGAGCGTAACGCAATGAACTTCATTCAAACGCTATCTGGCTGTGCGACAGCCACCGCAATCTATGCCGATAAGATCAAGCACACCGAATGCCGCCTGTTAGATACCCGTAAAACCATTCCCGGCCTGCGCAGCGCACTAAAATACGCAGTCGCTTGTGGTGGTGGTTTCAACCACCGCATCGGCGTTTTCGATGCCTACCTAATCAAAGAGAACCACATCATTGCTTGTGGTGGTATTGAGAAAGCTATCTCTACGGCAAAAGAGCTTAACCCAGGAAAACCTGTTGAAGTAGAAACAGAGAGCCTAGAAGAGCTAGAGCAAGCAATCAACGCGGGTGCAGACATCATCATGCTAGACAACTTCACCACAGACATGATGCGTGAAGCCGTTAAAATTAACGCGGGTCGCGCTGCACTAGAGAACTCTGGCAACGTGACGCTAGATACGATTGCAGAATTTGCTGAAACGGGTGTGGATTACATCTCTGTCGGTGCATTAACTAAGCACCTAAAAGCAATGGATCTATCAATGAGATTCAAAGCGTAATATACTGAATAACAAACAATTTATCGCTAAAGGCACTGTTAATGACAGTGCCTTTTTTATTGCCTTAATTGTCGGTATTTCAAACAGTTATTTAAGTTGATCGCATAAATTTGCACACGATATGAAACACAACACTAATAAATACAAAACCACTCGCGACCATACCTGAACACCATTCCACTTCCTCATCTCGACTTCTATTCTCTCAATCAACCAGTGTCTGCACTGAAATAAACTAAACAATGGAATTAGACAATGAATAACAAGAACAGAAGAACAAATCAGAAAGGTTTCACCTTAATTGAATTAATGATCGTGGTGGCGATCATTGGAGCATTATCTGCGATAGCCGTTCCAGCATATAAAGACTATGTGTCAAAAAGCCAAGCATCCTCTGCATTAGCGACATTAAAAGCACTAATTACACCAGCTGAATTATTAATCCAAGAAGACGGTAGTATTAGTGGCGGTGTCAGTGCATTAGGTGTTTCATCAGGGTCAAACACATTAGGGACAATCTCAGCTTCAGGAACAACTATATCGTTTTCATTTGTAGAAGGTAGCCTTGATGGTGATAGCATGACTATGACAAGAGATCCGGATACTGGTTGGTCATGTTTGCTGTCAGCCTCAAGCTCAATCCCTTCAATAGAAGGCTGTAACTAACTTGGGACTAACCAACCTCCCAACCGTTCTACGTCAGGCTGATTTACTTAGCCTGACTCAGGAACAAGCCGTGGCAGAACATGTACATGCTTCAGGTGTATCTACACCCGAAGCTTTACTCGTTCTTGATTGCTTCACTAGCGAGAGTCTCGCACATAACATTCAGGCTATCTTCGGTCTGCCATCGGTGCTGCTCGCCAATACTGACTACGAAGCCTTATGCAACCAATTGGGTCTTCGCGAGCTGATCACCAAGTATCACGCAATCCCAGTTTTAGTCTCTAGCTCGATTCTCACCCTCGCTTCTGCTGATCCGACGGATTTACAAGCGGAAGATGATTTCCGATTCGCCACTGGGTTGCAGATAGAACTCGTTGTCGCTAACTATTCTGAATTAGAAGGTGCAATACGAAAGTTGTATGGCCGCTCTATTTCAGGGCAAGACTCTAAGCGTAAAGAGATCACCCAAGACGAACTCGCCAACCTAGTTGAAGTCTCAGACGATGAAATGACTTCAATTGAAGACCTCAGCCAAGACGACTCCCCGGTTAGCCGTTTTATCAACCAGATACTGGTCGATGCGGTACGTAAAGGTGCTTCCGATATCCACTTCGAACCTTATGAAGAACACTACCGTGTGCGACTGCGTTGTGATGGTATTCTTGTTGAAATACAGCAACCTGCCTCCCACTTAAGTCGTCGTTTATCTGCTCGCTTAAAGATTCTCGCCAAACTTGATATTGCCGAACGGCGCTTGCCGCAAGATGGGCGCATTAAGTTACGCTTGAACGACGATCTCGCGATAGATATGCGTGTATCAACACTGCCGACCTTATGGGGCGAGAAGATAGTACTGCGACTGCTTGATAGTAGCGCTGCCAATCTCGATATCGACAAGCTTGGCTACAGTGAAGATCAAAAAGCCCTCTACCTTAATGCCTTGAAACGCCCGCAAGGAATGATCTTAATGACCGGGCCGACTGGAAGCGGAAAAACCGTTTCTCTTTATACTGGACTTCGAGTACTGAATACCACTGAACGTAACATCTCTACAGCCGAAGACCCCGTCGAGATTAACCTGTGTGGTATAAATCAGGTACAAGTGACACCTAAGATCGGTTTTGGGTTCGCTGAAGCGCTGCGATCGTTTTTACGACAAGATCCCGATGTGGTGATGGTGGGTGAGATCCGCGACTTGGAAACTGCAGAGATCGCAATCAAAGCCTCGCAAACCGGACACTTAGTGCTTTCAACGCTGCACACCAACTCCGCCGCAGAAACCGTGACTCGACTCGCTCATATGGGCATTGAACCCTTCAACCTTGCGTCATCATTGAGTTTGATTATTGCCCAACGACTGGCAAGGCGACTGTGTAACCATTGTAAGGTTGTTGATGACTCACCAGAGATCTTTCTGCGTCACTCTATTCCCAACAGCCATACCATCTATAAAGCTCATCCACAAGGATGTAATGAGTGTACTCGTGGCTATTCAGGGCGAGTCGGTATCTACGAAGTGATGCCGTTTACTGAACAACTTAAAAGCAGCTTAATGAGTAAACCGGACGCGCTGGCCATTGAAAATCTCGCCCGTCGCGAAGGGATGCGAACACTGCAAGAGTCTGGTTTAGACAAACTGGTCGAAGGCACCACCAGCTATCAAGAGCTGCAGCGTGTTCTGTACATATAATTCAATGGAGCACCAATGAGCAGTAAGTCCAAGCAGTCCCAACTAAAAAGCTATCATTGGAAAGGCATTAATAGCTCAGGCAAAAAGGTCGCAGGGCAAAGCTTAGCGCTCACCGAGTTGGAAGTGCGTGAAAAACTCAAAGAACAGCATATTCAGATCAAGAAAATCAAAAAGAGAAGCATCTCAACCCTGACCCGCATGACTCATCGAGTCAAAGCCAAAGACATCACCGTATTAACTCGCCAACTTGCCACTATGCTAGGTTCAGGGGTGCCGATCGTACAGGCGATAAAACTGGTCTCCGATAACCACCGTAAAGCCGAAATGAAATCTATCTTGTCGCATATCTGCAAAGGGGTCGAAGCAGGAACGCCAATATCAAAAGCGATGCGAACCGCAAGCCGCCACTTTGATGAGCTTTATACTGACTTAGTGGCGACTGGCGAGTTGTCCGGCAACCTCGCGCAAGTCTTTGAACGCTTAGCCACCTATAGAGAAAAGAGTGAACAGCTAAAAGCCAAAGTGGTGAAAGCGCTGATTTACCCGGCAATGGTGGTCAGCGTCGCACTGCTCGTCTCATACCTAATGCTGACCATGGTCATTCCTGAGTTTGAGTCAATGTTTTCAGGCTTTGCCGCGGATCTGCCTTGGTTTACTCAGCAAGTACTCCACCTTTCCGATTGGATGCAGGCTTACAGCTTTTATACGAGCGTGGGCATCGGATTAATCGCGCTTTTTATTCATCAATTATGCCAACATTCTTATTCGATCCGCCTGTCAGTCAGCCGCTTGGCGCTGCGATTTCCGGTGCTAGGAGGCGTACTGTCAAAGGCCTCTATCGCTAAATTCAGCCGAACCCTATCCACCAGCTTTAGCTCTGGTATTCCGATTTTGATGGGTCTGAAAACCACCGCTAATACTGCGGGTAATCTGCATTATGAATCGGCGATCATCGAGGTTCACCGTGAGACCGCAGCAGGAATGCCGATGTATATCGCGATGCGCAATACCAATGCCTTCCCAGAAATGGTATTGCAGATGGTGATGATTGGCGAAGAGTCAGGCAACCTTGACGACATGCTCAACAGAGTCGCCTCGATTTACGAATTTGAGGTTGATAATACCGTCGACAACTTGGGAAAAATATTAGAGCCATTGATCATCGTATTCTTGGGGACCGTAGTCGGTGGGTTGGTTGTTGCGATGTACTTACCGATCTTTAATCTTATGAGTGTGTTAGGATAGCCAACAGTAATTAAACAGCGATGAGTAATCACCTCTACTCATATTGATTAAGTGGTAAAGGACACTATGGAAGTATTTCACTACTATCCTTGGCTATTCCCCGTATTAGCTTTCATTTTTAGCCTTCTTATCGGCAGCTTCCTCAACGTGGTCATACATCGTCTACCGATCATCATGGAACGCGAGTGGCAACAAGAGTGCGCGGAGTATTTCTCTCAATATAAAATCCCAGCACCTGAAGGTAAATTTAATCTCAGTGTGCCACGCTCAACCTGCCCGAAATGCAAAAGCCAATTGAGGATAGTCGACAACATTCCGCTCTTAAGCTGGCTGTTGTTAAAGGGTAAGTGCCATAGCTGTGCTAACCCGATCAGCATTCGCTACCCTTTGGTTGAGCTGCTTACCGCGATACTTTGCACCCTAGTGGCAAGCCATTTTGGTTTCAGTGATTACTCCATTGCACTGATTTTTTTCACCTTCGCATTGATCACCTTAACCTTTATCGACCTCGATACCATGCTGCTGCCGGATCAAATCACCTTGCCATTAGTGTGGTCTGGTATTGCTTTGGCCCTGTTTAATATCAGCCCAGTATCTCTGCAAGACTCTGTGGTCGGCGCAATGGCTGGCTACCTGGCACTGTGGTCTGTGTACTGGCTGTTCAAACTCCTGACCGGCAAAGAAGGCATGGGCTATGGCGACTTCAAACTGTTGGCTGCTCTTGGTGCATGGCTCGGTTGGCAGCACCTGCCGATGATCATCCTGCTATCGTCGCTGGTTGGTTTGGTATTTGGCTTGATCCAACTGCGTTTAAAACAGCAAGGCATAGATAAGGCCTTTCCGTTTGGCCCCTACCTTGCCATTGCAGGTTGGGTGAGCCTGATGTGGGGCAACGACATCATGGGCTGGTATTTCACTTCAGTATTGGGGAATTAATCATGGCTATCATTATTGGGCTCAGCGGTGGCATTGCCAGTGGCAAAACCACGGTTGCTAACCTGTTCAATGAACATTTTAATATTGATATTGTTGATGCTGATATCGTGGCACGTGAAGTCGTGGCAGTCGGCAGTGAGGGGCTACATCAGATTAGCGCGCATTTTGGTGAAACGATCTTACTGGAAGATGGCACGCTAAACCGAAGTCGGTTGCGTGAATTAATCTTCTCAGATCCTAAACAGAAACAGTGGCTGAATGATCTTCTTCATCCCATGATCCGTGACAAAATTGACCGCGACCTGTCTAAAATCACCTCCCCGTATGGTTTACTCGTCGCACCGCTGTTGATTGAAAATCAAATGCAAGGTATGGCGGATCGCGTATTAATTGTTGATGTGCCTACCGATGTGCAAATAGAGCGAACGATGAGCCGTGACCATGTTTCAAAAGAACAAGTCACCGCCATTTTAAAATCACAGGCCTCAAGAGAGCAGCGCTTAGCCGTTGCCGATGATGTGATCGAAAACCATACAAAAAACCAAGAACTTTTGCCTCAAATCACAGATCTCCATCAAAAGTATCTGGCAATCAGTGCCGTAGATAGGTCAGAATAGGACTATGTTGAATAAAGGCTTGCTTAATGATCACCCACAAATTTGAACATCCACTAAACGAGAAGACACGGATCTACTTAAGGGTTGAATCACTCTTGAGGCAGCTGCACCTATCTTCGACCTTTTCCGATGCTCAACAGTACCAACTCTTTTTCCGCTCGATCTTTGATCTGATTGAAATTTTTGAACAGATCCAACTCAAGAGTGAGCTCGCAAAAGACATTGAGAAGCAACGGGTCGCCTATAAAAGCTGGCTAAACGTTGAGGGTGTTGATCAAGAGATGTTAACGTCATTGCTCAACGATATTGGCCACATCTATCGAGAGTTGATGCAAGCGGAGCGTTTTGGTCAATCACTTAAGGAAGATCGATTCCTCAGCGCGATTCGCCAACGCTTTAATTTGCCCGGCGGCTCATGCTGCTTTGACTTACCTGCACTGCATTATTGGCTACGTCTTCCGCTCGATAAAAGAATCCGAGACGCGAAAACGTGGATGGACAGCCTACAACCTCTCTATGAAGCACTGACACTATGGTTAAGGCTCACCAGAGAGACAGGGCACTTTAAAGAACAAGTTGCGCGTGCTGGCTTTTTCCAGAGTGATGCTGATGAAGCCAATATCCTTCGCCTATCGATTCCAATGCAATACGGTGCCTACCCGATGATCTCGGGGCATAAAAACCGTTTTGCGGTTAAGTTCATGAGCTTTGAGACCGGACAAGCCTGCACTCAAGACATCGAATTTGAATTGGCTATCTGCAGCTGATTAATTTCCATTTATTGTTTGGCTTGAGTCCTCACTCGAGCCTAAACTCACTCTTATTATTCTTCAAATTAAGAACCACTATGTCGAAAAAAATCACCATCGTAAAATGCCCTCAATGTAATGCTGACGTTGAATGGGGCGAACAAAGTCCATATCGCCCGTTTTGCAGTAAGCAATGTCAGATGATTGATTTTGGCGAGTGGGCAGACGAAGAGAACAGTATCGCTGGCGCACCAGACATGTCTGACAGTGACGGTTGGTCAGAAGACCAGTACTAAAGATTCGAGATTCGAGATTCGAGATTCGAGATTCGAGATTCGAGATTCGAGATTCGAGATTCGAGATTC
This sequence comes from uncultured Vibrio sp., assembly GCF_947488985.1. GTDB lineage: Bacteria > Pseudomonadota > Gammaproteobacteria > Enterobacterales > Vibrionaceae > Vibrio. The sequence goes on along the minus strand of NZ_CANLBV010000008.1, from coordinate 34,874 downwards.
GAGATTCGTAAAAATGATTGAAGGGTTGGCGTTTTGCGTCAATTCTTTTTTTATTGCGATAGTTTGGTGTTTACTGAAAGAGATTCCCTACTCCTTCCTTCGTCAGTCTAGGGAATGACGGTTATACGCAGCTTGTTCTAAATCGTCTCGCAAGACTAGATTTCTGACTACGCTCCTTCGTCGCTATCGAAAATAACGGCCAAAGTTATCCCATTATCAGCTCCTTTAGTGTCATGTACTAACTCGGTAACTGAAACCTACCCGGATTCCCAATAGTGAGGAACGAGCGAGTTGGGGATCTCTGGCTTTAAAAACTCCAAATAGCAGACACAAAAAAGCGGAGCCAAATGGCTCCGCTTTTATCGATAGAATGCAAAAAGAATTACTTCTTCTTAGTAAGCTTCTCTTTAATACGAGCTGACTTACCAGAACGCTCACGTAGGTAGTACAACTTGGCACGACGTACTGCACCACGGCGTTTAACTTCGATGCTATCAACCATTGGAGAGTGAGTTTGGAACGCACGCTCTACACCTTCACCGTTCGAGATCTTACGAACTGTGAATGCAGAGTGAAGACCACGGTTACGAATAGCGATTACTACGCCTTCGAAAGCCTGTAGACGCTCACGGTCACCTTCTTTTACCTTAACCTGAACTACAACAGTGTCACCTGGTGCGAATTTAGGAAGGTCTGATTTTAGTTGCTCTTCTTCAAGAGCCTTAATGATGTTGCTCATTTGTGTAAATTCCTAGAATAAACTGATACTAAATTTAATAGGTTACTGCTTGCTTTTCGTTAAGAGCGTTGCTCTTTAATGAATTCAGCCAGTAATTGTTCCTGTTCGTCAGTCAGAGCTAGGTTTTCCAGGAGCTCTGGTCTTCTTAGCCAAGTACGGCCTAACGATTGTTTCAATCGCCAGCGACGAATGTCCTTATGGTTACCAGACTTGAGTACCGAGGGCACTTCTTTGTCGTCTAGCACCTCAGGGCGCGTATAATGAGGGCAATCTAGCAAGCCATTGGCAAAAGAATCTTCTTCTGCTGATGCGAAATCTCCCAGTACACCCGGCACAAACCGAGAGACGGAATCAATCAACGTCATGGCTGGCAGCTCGCCACCCGTCATCACAAAATCACCAATCGACCATTCTTCGTCGACTTCAGATTGAATGATGCGCTCATCTACCCCTTCATAGCGGCCACAAATAAGAAGTAAATTCTCGTTTGTTGCCAACTCTTCAACACCTTGCTGGTCGAGTTTACGACCTTGGGGTGAAAGGTAGATAACTTTCGTCTTTCCCGGTGATGCTTGCTTGGCTGTTTGGATAGCGTCGCGCAAAGGCTGAACCATCATTAACATGCCAGGACCACCACCGTAAGGTCGGTCATCAACAGTGCGATGTTTATCATGAGTGAAATCGCGAGGATTCCATGTCTCAATAGATAAAAGACCTTTCTTTACCGCTTGACCCGTTACTCCAAAATCAGTAACTGAACGGAACATTTCAGGAAATAGGCTAATTACGCCAACCCACATGTGTTCTCTCGCTCTATGATTTTAAAGTTAGAATCCAGGATCCCAGTCAACTTCGATCCGTTGAGCTTCGCGATCAACTTTCTTGATCACTTGCTCTTCAAGGTACGGTACTAACCGTTCCTTTTGCCCGAAAGCATCCTTAAGATTTGCTTTGATTACTAGAACATCGTTTGAGCCAGTTTCTAGCATGTCAGTAACGACACCTAGATCGTAACCTTTAGTGGTTACGACTTGCATACCAAACAATTCACGCCAGTAGAATTCCTCTTCTGACAATTCAGGTAATGAAGCAGGGTCTACTGCAATTTCAAAGTTGGTCAGTACATGAGCGTCCTCGCGGATCTCAAAACCTTCCAGCTTACACACCATCCCTTTGTTATGGCGCTTCCAGCTTTCTACTTTGAATTCAACCCACTTCCCCTTTTGGTTAACATACCAAGGGGAGTAATCAAATATGCTTTCAGCATTGTCTGTGTAGGAAAAAACTTTAAGCCAGCCACGAATGCCATAGGTAGCACCAAACTTGCCCATAACAATTTTTTCGTCTTGCTTGCTCATCGTTTCTTTACCCTTCATCGACATAAGCTATTTCTCTTTAAAAAAGAATTAAGCCGCTTTTTGAGCGTCTTTAACTAGCTTAGCTACACGATCAGATAGAGATGCGCCTTGACCAACCCAGTGGTTAACGCGATCTAGGTCTAGACGTAGACCTTCTTCTTGACCTTGAGCTGTAGGGTTAAAGAAACCTACTTTCTCGATGAAACGGCCAGTTGCAGCGTTACGGCTATCCGCAACTACGATTTGATAAAATGGGCGCTTCTTTGCACCGTGACGTGCCAAACGAATGGTTACCATGTCGTCCTCTTTGCTTTCTTAATAAAATAATTAACCCCAAGTATAAGTAAATAGCTTGGGGTCTCGTGCCAAATTAAAGCCCCGGAATTTTACTCTTATTCCGGTTCAATGCAAGAGCTTTAGCTACTTTTTCACCAACATAGTTGGCGTACACTTTTTGTGACACGTCTAACACTATGAAAAGTAACGCAGCTAAAGCTTACATTTGTCGGTTATCGACCGAACGGGTTAAAACCACCACCCATTCCGCCCATACCGCCACCGCCGCCCATCATGCCTTGCATGTTGCGCATCATGCCTTTCATTCCACCCTTTTGCATTTTCTTCATCATCTTCTGCATTTGAGTGAACTGTTTTAACATACGGTTTACATCTTGTACTTGAGTACCAGAACCAGCAGCAATACGCTTTTTGCGTGAGCCTTTGATCAGCTCAGGGCGCTGGCGCTCTTTCATGGTCATAGAGTTGATGATTGCTTCCATCTGCTTAAACATCTTGTCATCGACTTTATCTTTAACGTTGTCTGGCAATTGAGACATGCCTGGCAGCTTATCCATCATGCCCATCATGCCGCCCATGTTTTGCATCTGACCAAGCTGTTCACGGAAGTCTTCAAGGTCAAAGCCTTTCTTCTCTTTGAACTTCTTCGCTAGCTTCTCTGCTTTTTCGGTATCGACGTTTTTCTGCAGGTCTTCAATAAGAGACAGTACGTCGCCCATGCCTAAAATACGAGAAGCAACACGATCTGGGTGGAACGGTTCTAGTGCGTCAGTCTTTTCACCAACCCCTAAGAATTTAATCGGTTTGCCTGTTATATGACGAACAGACAGTGCAGCACCACCACGCGCATCACCATCCACTTTGGTCAAAATAACACCGGTTAGTGGCAGCGCATCACCAAAAGCTTTTGCCGTGTTCGCGGCATCTTGACCTGTCATTGCATCAACAACAAACAGGGTCTCTACCGGTTTAATGGCAGTATGAAGCTCGGTGATCTCGCCCATCATCTCTTCATCGATAGCCAAACGACCGGCAGTATCGACTAATAGCACGTCGTAGAATTTCTTCTTCGCGTGGTCGATAGCAGCGTTTGCGATATCAAGAGGCTTTTGATCCGCTGAAGATGGGAAGAAGTCGACACCAACATCGCTTGCTAACGTTTCAAGCTGTTTGATCGCCGCTGGACGGTAAACGTCGGCAGACACAACCAAAACTTTCTTCTTGTCACGCTCAGTAAGAAGCTTAGATAGCTTACCTACCGATGTAGTTTTACCCGCCCCCTGTAGACCTGCCATTAAGATCACGGCTGGCGGCTGCGCGGCTAGGTTAAGAGCCTCGTTAGACTCACCCATTACCGCCTCAAGCTCAGCTTGAACAAGTTTAATGAACTCTTGACCCGGTGTGAGAGATTTAGAGACCTCAACACCGACAGCGCCTTCTTTTACACGCTTAACAAAATCGCGGACAACGGGTAGTGCCACGTCGGCTTCAAGTAGCGCCATACGCACTTCACGCAGCGTATCTTTAATATTGTCTTCGGTCAGGCGACCTTTACCGCTGATATTCTTCAGCGTTTTGGATAGACGATCCGTTAGATTATCAAACATAGTTTTCTCTTCGCTCAATCCTGCGACTATTACTGTCAGTATACATTAGCGTGGATTAGAGTCATACCCGTTGGAGCGCGTTAATCATCCACGCTTGTGATATGAGACGCTGTTCACTTGGAATTGAGTGCGGTTCACCGTAGCCCCAAAGGGCGATGCAAGGTATAATTCGCCTACTAGTAATCATTAAAATGGATACCATGGACAGTCTAATTGCGATCGCAGCAGCCTTTCTTTATACAATGGCGATTTCCACGATCATTCCAGGTCTCGTGCACCAAACAGGAATCCGTGTAAAAACGGTGTTTATAAGCGCATTACTTGCTTTAGCTTTCCATGCTTTGTTGCTTGGTGATTTGATTTTTAATGCCAACGGTCAAAACCTCAGTATCTTGAACGTGGCCTCATTAATCAGTTTAATCATATCGCTAGTGATGAGCAGCGCGATGCTCAAAACTCGCTTGTGGTTTATCTTGCCAGTCGTTTATAGCTTTGCCGCGCTGAACTTAATAGCAGCGACGTTTCTGCCGAGCACCTTTATTAAACATTTAGAGAATGATCCCAAGCTACTGGTTCATATCTCCCTTGCGCTATTCTCATACGCGACGCTGACCATCGGTGCGCTGTACGCTCTGCAACTCGCATGGCTGGATCACAAGCTTAAAAAGAAAAAAGCACTAGTGATAAACCCGAATCTCCCTCCCTTAATGATGGTAGAAAGACAGCTTTTCAAAATCATTCTTATCGGTAACGGCTTATTAACCGGCACGTTGTTAACAGGCCTTATCTTCGTGCAAGATATGTTTGCGCAAGGAAAAGCTCACAAGGCGGTGCTGTCTTTTATCGCTTGGGTTATCTACTCCATTCTTTTATGGGGACATTACCAAAAAGGTTGGCGTGGACAAAAGGTAACCTGGTTCGCTCTTGCGGGTGCTAGCATGCTGACATTGGCCTACTTTGGTAGCCGCTTTGTTCAGGAAATCATTCTCAAGTAATCGGTCAATTAAGGGCAAGGTTTTACACCCCTGCCCTTAAAGTATAGAGTGCTATATATTCAATTGACATCTCGACCATGTTCGGTCATAAATTAGTCAAGATACACAAATAGGAAAAGCATAGTTTTGGACGACATATCTACGGGTATCTTATTTGCGCTACTCGCGTGTCTCATTATAATTTCTGGTTATTTCTCTGGTTCTGAAACGGGCATGATGTCCTTGAACCGCTACCGCCTAAAGCACTTAGCCAATACTGGCCACAAAGGTGCTAAACGGGTAGAAAAGCTGCTAAGCCGCCCTGATAGATTGATAGGCCTCATCCTCATAGGCAACAACCTTGTCAATATTCTTGCTTCTGCGATCGCGACCATTCTTGGTATGCGAATCTACGGGGATATTGGGGTCGCTATCGCGACCGGAACCCTGACATTGGTGGTCTTAGTCTTTGCTGAGGTCACCCCTAAAACCATCGCATCTCTATTCCCTGAGCGCGTCTCTTACGCCAGCAGCATCTTATTGATGATACTGATGAAGGTACTGTCTCCCTTGGTGATCTTGGTGAACTTCATTACCAACGGCTTCATTCGCTTGTTAGGTGTAAAAGCCAACCACGATGCGACTGACCATTTAAGTTCAGAAGAGCTTAGAACAGTGGTGAATGAAGCCGGAAGCCTGATACCCCAACGCCACCAAGATATGCTGGTTTCTATTTTGGATTTAGAGCATGTCACCGTGAATGACATCATGGTACCTCGCAATGAAATCACCGGCATCGACATCAATGACGACTGGAAATCTATCGTTCGTCAACTGACTCACTCGCCTCATGGCCGTATCGTGCTGTACCGTGATCAGATCGATGAAGTGGTTGGTATGCTTAGGTTAAGAGAAGCTTACCGCTTAATGCTAGAAAAGAACGAGTTCAATAAAGAAACGCTATTGCGTGCCGCTGATGAGATCTACTTCATTCCAGAAGCGACACCACTCAACATCCAACTACTCAAATTTCAACGCAATAAAGAGCGTATCGGTTTAATTGTTGATGAATATGGCGATATCAACGGCTTAGTTACCCTTGAAGACATTCTAGAAGAGATCGTGGGCGAGTTTACTACCTCTATCGCCCCAAGCCTCTCTGATGAGATCACACCGCAGAGCGATGGCAGCTTCTTGATTGAAGGCAGCGCGAATATTCGAGACATTAACAAAGGCTTGCAGTGGGCACTGCCGACGGATGGCCCGAGAACCCTTAATGGTTTAATACTGGAACACCTTGAAGATATTCCGGAAAGTCACTTGAGTGTTCAGGTCGCCCATCATCCGATGGAGATCGTCGAGCTCGAAGAGAACCGTATCAAGCTAGTACGTGTGTTTCCGCAGATCGTTGATGGGTAGTAAGTCGCTCGAAGTAAGTCATCACAAGCTCACCTGCGACAACTGCCTCGTAAAATACGTTTATCTCGTCCTAAAATACGTGGACGAAAAAGGCCCGGTTCATCGAACCGGGCCTTTTAATATCTAACTCACCTTATTCAAGGTAAACCAAAATTAATTAGTCGATTTTAAGCTCTTGCAGCATCGACTCTGGCAATGCCAGTTCATCGTTCTTGTTGACTGAGATACCGGCAGCGATGATGGCATTTGCGATCTCTTTCGCTTCGTCTAACGAGTGCATTGCAGCTGTACCACATTGATATTCGTTCAGCTCTGGGATCTTATTCTGGTTCTCAACTTTCAGTACATCTTTCATCGCAGCCAACCAACCGTCAGCCACTTGCTGCTCTGTTGGTGTACCAATTAGGCTCATGTAGAAACCTGTACGACAACCCATAGGTGAAATGTCTATAATCTCTACATCTGAACAATTCAATTGATTACGCATAAAACCAGCGTATAGATGCTCAAGAGTATGGATACCTTTCTCAGATAGGATGTCTTTGTTTGGCGCAGTGAAACGCAGGTCAAACACAGTGATGGTATCCCCTTTTGGGGTTTGCATTGTTTTAGCAACACGAACTGCAGGTGCGTTCATGCGTGTGTGATCAACAGTGAAACTATCTAATAAAGGCATTGCTCTTCTCCGTGACGGCTGGCTTTAGAAAAACCAGCTTCGATTGTCTTCTAGTTCTTTGCGGCACTGTTTCAGCTGCCATCCATAATCTTTTGCTTGCTGTTCGACTTTGCGAGCCACCTTAATCAACGATGGCTTGCTGTTGTATGACTTACGCTTATAACCACCACGGCCTTCATGATAAGCCAGGTATTGGTTATATGGGTCCCATAGCGAAATACCCAACTGACGACGTGTCTCACTGGTATACCAACCAATAAACATCAGTGCATCATCAAAGTTGGTTCTTGAACCACCGTGCTTGGTCGCCTTTTGAAAGTCTTGCCAAGCAGGGTCCTGTGCTTGCGCATAGCCGTAGGCGCTGCTCACTCGCCCCCACGGAATAAAGCCCAGAATGTATTTTTTGGGCGGGCGCGCATCATGACGAAAGCTACTCTCTTGTTTGACAAAAGCCATCGCGATATTAATCGGCGTGCCCCACTCCTCTTGCATATCCAAGGCATCTTCGTACCACGATGGGTGCTCCCTGAAGATGCTGCACAAGTTATCTTGCTGCTTAGGCGGTGGTGTTGCACACCCAACCAACAGGCTAGAGACAACACCTACAGTCACCACAGGTAACCATTTCCCCCCCACCTGAGTGGGTTGACCTAATAAGGCTTGCTTACTTTCCACCAAAGCCTCGCTATGCTTTTAAATACGAAAAATAATCCGCTAAGAAGCCATCAAAATCTTGAGAGCTTGCTTCTTCAGCTTGTTGCTGAGCCATTACAGATCGCTGAACTTCCGCTTCCATTAACTCTGCTGAGTAAACTTTATATTGGTGTGCTTTGTGTTGTTGAGCGTACGTTTTACCTAACGCGCAACCCACTTTACCTAAGCCACCCAGTTTTTTGGTCTCTTCTAGCAACTGGCCAGAAATCGTTAACTCTGGATTATCAATCCAAGCCTCAAGCGTATCGCATGTTTCTTGGTATGCACGACCACCTTGCTCTGCGTCCATCATTTCGGCAATAGAGCGTAGGTCTTTGAACACGCGCTTAGCCCAATCTTGCAGAGACAATCGCTCACCGTCACAACCAATTTTCAGCTCTAAACCAACCTGACGACCTTCTAAGATCACCTTGTTCCAGTTATCACGCCAGCATTCAAGCTCACAGTTATCCATCTCAGCAGAGTCAGTTAGCACACTCCACGTTAGGAATAGATCTAAGAAGCGAACTTGCTGTTCAGTGATACCAATTGAGCTGAATGGGTTTACGTCTAGAGAGCGAACCTCGATGTACTCAACACCGCCACGAGCCAATGCTTCAGATGGTTTCTCACCACTTTTCGCGACACGCTTAGGGCGGATAGGGGCGTAAAGCTCGTTCTCAATTTGCAGAACATTACTATTCAACTGACGGTATTCACCCTCAACCTTAGTGCCAATTTCAGCGAATTCTTGTGATGGTGTGCGAATCGCTTGGTTCAAACCTTCAAGGTATTGCTCTAGGCTATTAAAGCCAATTTTTAACGCACTTTGCGCACTGTTAGTGTAACCAAGATCACTCAGGCGTAGCGCCGTTGCGTTGGGTAGGAAAAGCGTCTCACCAACCTTTTCAAAAGGTTGCTTGGTCTCTCTTCCTTTGATGAAAGAAGAGCACAGCGCTGGTGACGCACCGAAGAAGTAGGGAATTAACCAACCAAAGCGGTAGTAATTGCGAATCAAACCAAAGTAAGCATCTGACTTAGCTTCACAACGCGCTTCCTCTGTTTGCTCACCAAATAGGCTATCCCAAAAGCTTTCCGGGAAGGAGAAGTTAAAGTGAACACCCGAAATAATCTGCATCAAGCTACCGTAACGACGCTTGAGGCCTTCACGATATAGCGTCTTCATTTTACCGTTATTCGAGGTACCATATTGCGCTAGCGGAATATCATCTTCACTGCCTACATAACAAGGCATAGAGAGCGGCCACAGTTTTTCTCCCTCTAACTTAGTTTGCGTAAAGTGATGAATATCAGACAACTGATTCAAAAGAGTAGGAACATCATTAGAAACTGGCGTGATAAATTCCAGTAGCGACTCAGAAAAATCGGTCGTTACCCATTCATTCATCAACGCCGCTCCCAGAGCTTTAGGGTGCGGCCCTGTAGCAAGATGCCCATCATCCGTGTAGCGTAACGTTTCCCTTTCAACACCACGACCAAATTGAGAGAAGGTCTTAGGGTTGGTTGCAACTTGCTTTAGTCGCGCAGTAAAATCAGTCAAAATTCAGTTCACTTATCTTATATTGTTCTGAGTAGAACTTTCATAAATTCGGTTGGAGGAGAAAAGTAGAGTCTCTTCCCCCCTTTTAATGTGTACTCTAACGAACAATTTCAAGCTCTTCTATTGGAATATCGAGCTTTTCTAATTCGGGGCGAAGCGAAGTCGCATCACCCACGACAATTATTTGATAATCATTCGGGTCAAACCATTTCTTCGATAGCTCGTTTAAGGTCTCTTTTGAGACGGTTTCCACTATCTTATTACGCTGTTGTAGATAGTCCTCATCAAGACTCAATGCAACAATATTACTTAACAACCCGGCCTTTTGGCTTGGTGTTTCATACTTCAGTGCATCTTGCTGACCTACCGCTAAGCGCATGAAGTTCATCTCATCATCAGTTAAACCACTTTGGCTAAACTCATTCATCTCATTAATAAACTCTTGAATTGATGGAAGTGTTGCATTAGCTCTGACCTGAGCACTGAATACCACCGCGCCCGTTTCTCGAGTACTGGCAAAGTAGCCGCTTGCGCCGTAAGTGTAAGCCTTGTCTTCGCGTAGGTTCTGATTGATACGGCTATTGAAGTTGCCCGCTAAGTTAAAGTTCGCCAATTGGCTCAAATACAATTCACCCGTTGCATCAAACGGCAAGCCTTTACGCACCAAGCGCACAATACTTTGTGGCGCGCCCGGCTTGTCCACTAGATACAAACGCTGCTCTGCAAGATCGTTGATGATCTGCGGACGAGTGAGAGGTGCAGCATCACCTTGCCACTGTTCAAAAAATTGCAGTTGTTTTTCAACCTCTCTCTTGGTGATATCACCCACCACCACAATATTGGCACCTTGTGGGGTGTAGTGTTGGGCATAGAACTCTTTCACATCGTCTAAGGTCAATTTCGATAGAGACTCCTTAGTGCCATCGCTTGAACGCGCAAAAATACTGTTACCGAATAGCACTTCACGCGTCGCTTGAGAAGCCATCCAACTTGGTTGCTGGTGCTGATATACAACGCCCTCTAACATCTGTCGCTTAACACGCTCGAAATCTTGGCTATCAAACTTAGGCTCAAATAGGATCTCTTGTACGATGGCTAGGGTTTGAGGTAGATTTTTCTCAAGCGTGGAGATTGAAAGTGCGGTGGTGTAACTGCCAGCGCTAATACTCACGCTACTGCCAAGCTTATCTAAGGTCGCCTGCAACTCTTCCACCGTTCGTTGAGTCGAGCCTTCTTCCATCATGGCCGCCGTAAGGTTTGCCAAGCCTTCTTGTCCTTTCGCGACATAACGCTCACCAGCAGGAAGTTGAATTTGCAATTGTACGGTTGGGGTTTCACGGGTGACAGTACCAATCAAATCAGTACCATTTGCATAGTGCATGCGATACAACTCAGGCATGGTCGCTTGAACACCAAAGCTCACTTGTGGCATCACGCTGCGATCAAAGGTGTTCGGTGCCTTTCTGAAATCCAGTTGCTCTTCCGTTACCTTGCTGTATTCAGGAAGGGTACGGGCTGGCGTCACAAAGGTTGCATCACGAACGGCTAACTCGAGCTGTTTTTTCGGAACGACACTCAAGGTCACCTTATGCTTACCTTCAACAAAATCTTGAAAGGCTTGGCTGACACTGTCTGGGGTTACCGCGCGAATTTGATCGAGTTGAAACTCAATACGATCCGGCTGATTATAGAAGGTTTGATTAGACGCGAGCTGTGATACCTTACCTTTTACACTTTGCAGGGCAAAAACCGCATCCGCTTCAGCCATGCCGGTGATCTGGTCTAGACGCTCTTGCTGAACGCCCTCTTTCGAGAACTGCTCTAGGGTATCCATCAATTCTTTATTAAGAACCGTCAAATCACCTTTTTCTCCTGAGTTACCCATCGCATACACATACATGGTACAAGCAAGCTCAGCACAATCATGGAAAGAGCCAGCACTGACCGCTTTTTGCGTTTTGACTAGGTTTTGGTATAAGTAACTGTTGGTGCCAGAACCCAATACATTAGAGAGTGCATTCAATGACGCCTGAGTCTCTTCGCCACGATAAGTGGTTGGCCAACCGACAAGTACCATAGGCTGACGAATATTATCTTCTAAAGTAATGTACTTATCTTCTGTCAGAACAGCAGGTTGCTTTTCTGCTGCTACAACTTCTGGACCTTGCGGGATAGGGCCAAAATACTGATCGACCCACTCTAGGGTCTCATCAACGTCGATATCACCACCGATAGTCAGCACCGCGTTGTTTGGACCATACCAACGCAAGAAAAACGCCTTAAGATCATTGACGTCGACACGGTCTAGATCTTCAACATAACCGATTGGTTGCCAAGAGTAAGGGTGACCTTCAGGGTACAGTGCTTCCCCCATGCGCTCCCACATCAAGCCATAAGGACGGTTTTCATAACTTTGAGCACGTTCATTTTTAACCGTGCCTCTTTGAACTTCGAATTTCTTCTGAGAAACCGCATCCAATAAGAAACCCATTCTGTCTGACTCTAGCCACAACATTTTCTCCAGTTGGTTAGAAGGAACGGTTTCAAAGTAGTTGGTTCGGTCACGGTTGGTGGTGCCGTTGAGTGAGCCCCCCGCCTCAGTGATGATCTTAAAGTGCTGTTGATCACCTACATTCTCTGATCCTTGAAACATCATGTGTTCGAAGAAATGAGCAAAACCCGATTTACCCACCTCTTCACGAGCGGAGCCGACGTGATAAGTCACATCAACGTGCACCAGTGGATCGGAATCATCAGGGGACAGAATGACGGTTAAGCCATTGTCAAGCTGATACTTGGTGTAAGGGATCACCACTTTGTCTTTAGAGGGCTTAACCTCTTCTAAAAGAGTGATACCTTCTGGCAATGAGGAAAAGAAGGATGTTGAGCTAGGTACATTGTAAGAACAGCCTGCGATGGCGATAATAGAAAGTGTACCCAGTAAAACCTTTTTCATAGGTTCTCCTTAGAAAAAACCGAAGTAGATAGCAGCAAGTAAGCTGTAGCGAGCGGCTTTGCCAATCGCTATCAAGATCAAGCTAGGGATGAATTTCATTCTTAGCCACCCCGCCGCGAGACACAGAGGATCACCAATGATCGGTAACCAACTAAATAGCAGCGTCCAGTAACCATAACGGCTCAGCCAAGCCATAGCCTTATGACCATGCTTTTCTGATTGAGTTCGATTAGGCAGCCACAAACCAATCCAATAATTGGTTAGACCGCCTAAGGTGTTACCTAATGTCGCCACAAGAATGATCGATGAGGTTGAAAAATGATCTAAGCTCAATGCCGCCACAAGGCTGGCTTCAGATCCACCGGGTAATAGCGTGGCACTCAAGAAGCCACTGATAAAAAGGACCCATAGCGCTGAATCTGAAAACCACAGTGCGATATGTTCAAACAGGGAATTAAAGAACTCTAACACTGCCTATCAGCCTTCTTGCATTTTTAGTAGTACCTTGCCTCTGGTGTGTCCGGTTTCAACCTGTAGATGCGCCGACTGCGCTTCATCTAATGGGTAGATACCTTGAATTTCTGTTTTAAGCAATCCAACACTCACCATATAAAGCATGGTGTCCATTTGCTCAGGGTTTGGTTCAACCAGCATGCCTGAAGCCGTAAAGCCTAATAGCGTGGCTTTTTCACAGATCAATTCAGCTGATAAGGTGGGGACTGTTACTACTCTTGCACCATCTTTTAAGCACTTCAAGGCATCAAGCGCCGTGTCACCACCGACTAAATCAATCAACACATCCACATCAGAAACGCGTTCCGAGGCTGGTGCAAATTGATAGTTGATCGCATGCGCACCTAACGTTGCTAAATAATCAAGATTCGCTTCGCTACAAGTGGTGTAAACCTCAGCTTTGGCTGCCACAGCGATTTGAACCGCAAGGTGACCAACACCACCCGCGCCCGCTAAGATAAGCACGCGATCGCCCTCTTTCACTTCAGCTTTATTGAGCGCTTGTGCTGCCGTTTGGCTAGCCAGTGGCAATGCCGCTGCCGCTTCTAGGGTGACAGAATCAGGCACCCTACTTAATGCTACTTCAGGTACACACACATATTGGCTGTACCCGCCGCCTTGCAGTGGAAAGCCGATAAAGCCTGCCACCTTATCGCCCACGCGAAAACGCTCAGCCTGTTCACCTAACGTGACAATTTGCCCAGAGACATCATAGCCGGGTACCCAAGGTAGGTTGCCCTTATTCTGCGCCGCAGCCCAACCAAGGCCGGCTCGGGTTTTAACATCAATGGGGTTAATGCCCGAAAAGGAAACTTTGACCACCACTTCTCCAACCTTAGGCTCAGGAATTGCTCGGGTTTGAAGGCTAAGGTTTTCGACACCACCGAATTGAGTAATCGCGATCTGTTTATTTTCCATTTCCACATTTCCTTGATTGAGAACAGCCCGTATGAGCCAGCGTCTTAATGAATAAAAAAAGGGATGCGAAAGCATCCCTTTGACTATAAACCATTTAATCAGGCTAAGTTAACCGCTCGTTCGTAAATTGACGACCAATTAACGTTATGTCGCTCAGTGAATCTATTAACCGACTAGTGCTAATAGAATACCCGCCGCAACCGCACTACCCAATACACCTGCTACGTTCGGGCCCATCGCATGCATCAACAAGAAGTTCTGAGGGTTTGCCTCAAGACCGACCTTGTTTACAACACGTGCCGCCATTGGAACCGCTGATACGCCAGCTGCACCAATCAATGGGTTGATGTCCTCTTTCGAGAAGCGGTTTAGAACCTTCGCCATCAATACACCACCCGCCGTACCAATACTGAACGCGACCGCACCTAAGCCAAGAATACCCAGTGTCTCTAAGTTCAAGAAAGTATCTGCTTGAAGCTTAGAACCAACACCGAGACCAAGGAAAATCGTCACTACGTTAATAAGCTCGTTTTGCGCTGTTTTCGATAGGCGATCAACCACACCCGCTTCACGCATCAAGTTACCCAGACAGAACATCCCCACCAGAGGTGTTGCTGAAGGTAGGAACAAAATCGTCATCAGTAGTACAGCAAGCGGGAAGAGGATCTTCTCTGCTTTACTAACGTGACGAAGTTGAGCCATCTTAATCTTACGCTCTTCAGGAGACGTTAACGCCTTCATGATTGGCGGTTGAATAATAGGAACCAATGCCATATAGCTATACGCCGCTACCGCAATTGCACCTAAAAGATCCGGAGATAACTTGCTCGCCAAGAAGATCGCAGTTGGGCCATCGGCACCACCAATGATCGCAATAGAAGAAGCATCGGCCATCGAGAATTCCATTCCTGGAACATAGTTCAGCAAGATCGCGCCAAATAATGTTGCGAAGATACCAAACTGAGCCGCAGCCCCTAGCCACAATGTTTTAGGGTTCGCAATCAACGCACCGAAGTCCGTCATCGCACCAACACCCATAAAGATCAGCAGTGGGAAAATACCTGTTTCAATACCAATGTAGTAAACGTAGTACAGCAAGCCACCTGGATCAGTAAACCCAGCATTTGGAATGTTCGCTAATACAGCACCAAAACCAATCGGTAGTAGAAGTAACGGTTCAAATCCTTTACGAATTGCCAAAAACAATAATAAGCAACCAACCAACATCATACAGATCTGGCCGAACTCAAAGTTCGCAATCCCTGTTTCAGACCATAAGGTCATCAATCCTTCCATGATACTCCCTTACGCCAAGCTTAGTAGTGGAGCGCCTACAGTAACTGCATCGCCTTCTTTAACATTCAGTTCTTGAACGATACCACCACGAGCAGCACGAACTTCCGTTTCCATCTTCATCGCTTCTAGGATAAGCAGAACGTCGCCTTCAGCAACCTCAGCACCCGCCTGAACGTTAACTTTAAAGATGTTACCCGCCAATGGAGCAGGAACCGCTTCAGCGTCAGAAGCTGCTACAGGTGCAGCCTGAGCCGCTTGTGCAGGTTTTGCTGATGGCGCAACAGATGTTAGTTCACCTTGTGGGCCAACCTCGACATCGTAAACTTGACCATCAACCTTCACGCTGTAGCTTTCGATGCCACCAGAAGCCGGTGTTGGCGCTGCAGCAACAGGAGTCGCAACTTCTGCCGTTGGTGCTGGTTCAAATGCTTCAGGGTTACGACGGTTCTTAAGGAACTTAAGACCCACTTGTGGGAAAAGTGCGTAAGTCAGGACATCATCAACTGTATCTTCAGCTAGAGAAATGCCTTCTGATTTCGCTTTCTCTAAAAGGTCCGTAGTCAGCGTATCCATTTCTGACTTAAGCAAGTCAGCAGGGCGACAAGTAATTGGCTCTGCACCATCCAGAACTTTCGCTTGCAGGTCAGCATCAACCTCAGCAGGAGCTTGACCGTACTCTCCTTTAAGAACGCCTGCCGTCTCCTTGGTGATGCTCTTGTAGCGCTCACCCGTTAGAACGTTAATCACCGCTTGAGTACCGACAATCTGAGACGTTGGTGTGACCAAAGGAATGTAACCAAGCTCTTTACGTACGCGTGGGATCTCCTTAAGCACTTCATCCATGCGATCGGCTGCGCCTTGTTCTTTCAGCTGGCCTTCCATGTTGGTTAACATGCCGCCAGGAACTTGAGCGATCAAGATGCGAGAATCGACACCTTTTAGCTGACCTTCCCATTTCGCGTACTTTTTACGTACATCACGAAAGTAAGCCGCGATGGGTGCGATTTGGTCTAGTTTAAGATTCGTGTCACGATCTGTACCTTCTAACATTGCGACAACCGTTTCGGTTGGCGTATGGCCGTAAGTACAGCTCATTGAAGAGATAGCCGTATCTAGAATATCGATACCCGCTTCTACTGCTTTAACGGCTGTCGCTGTCGATAGACCCGTTGTTGCATGGCTATGCAGCGCTAGCGGAACGTCACACGATGCCTTGATACGTGTAATTAACTCTTCTGCTTCATAAGGCTTTAATAAACCTGACATGTCTTTAATACATAGAGAATGACAACCTAGATCCTCTAGGCGCTTCGCTAAGTCAACCCAGTTATCTGAGTTGTGAACTGGGCTGGTCGTATATGATAAAGTACCTTGAGCATGACCACCCACATCTATCGTTGCTTTGACAGCTTTTTCAAAGTTACGTACATCATTCATCGCATCAAAAATACGAAACACATCCATGCCGTTCTTGTGGGCACGTTCAACAAACTTTTCGACGACATCATCCGCGTAGTGGCGGTAACCCAATAGGTTTTGACCACGAAGTAGCATCTGCATTGGTGTATTTGGCATGGCTTTTTTCAGCTCACGCAAACGCTCCCACGGATCCTCGCCTAGGAAACGGATACACGAATCGAACGTCGCACCGCCCCAGGTCTCTAATGACCAGTAACCGACTTTATCCAGCTCTGCAGCAATAGGCAGCATATCCTCGATACGCATACGAGTAGCAAATAGTGACTGATGGGCGTCACGAAGTACCACATCTGTGATAGCTAGTGGTTTAGACATGCTCATAAACTCCTTTTTAATCCTTTAAATGCTACTTAGCAGTAGACGTACGGTATTGATGAACCGCCGTCGAAATTGCTGCCACAACCTGTGGACTAACAGCTGAAGGGTTTGATTGTGATTTTTGAATTTTTTTAGGTGCTGCGATCGGCTCGGGTACTTCTTCTGGTACCAGTTTTGACATTAACCGAACGAGGTAAACTAGAATAGTTAGAAAAATAAAGACAACGGACATCCCCGTTATCATAAGAGTCGCCGCATCTCCTAGCAGGCTTCCAATATTAGTCATGTTGTTTCCTTTCTTCGTCATCCTGACATATGTACAGGATTTCAGCGAATAGTGATCCCGACACATGGATTATCTCGATTGCTAAAAGTTTGTCAATTTTGTTTAAGGCTCTGTTACGGATAACGCACACATAAGGTTGATTATTCGCCTATCAGATCACATAAATCTGTTAAGGACATCATTTTTAGGCATTTAAACTGCGACTTAAAAGAGGGTTTTCTTAGAAATGATATGAGAGAGGTAGAATAATAAGAATTCACTTGAGAATTACTTAAAATACAACGAGTTAAATGTTAATGAAATGTAACAAAAAGCACAAAAATAAAACCCCAGACATAAAAAAAGCCTCGTAAAAAACGAGGCTTTTTATAATGTGGCGCGCTCTGGAGGATTCGAACCTCCGACCGCCTGGTTCGTAGCCAGGTACTCTATCCAGCTGAGCTAAGAGCGCGCGGTTTTAATATCAATTCATTGTTACTAACAACATATCAATATAAGGATTTCATTCTTATAAGAATGAAGCCCATAAATAGTGGCGCGTCCTGGAGGATTCGAACCTCCGACCGCCTGGTTCGTAGCCAGGTACTCTATCCAGCTGAGCTAAGGACGCACGGTTTTGATATTAAGTCTCGATTAACGATTTATCAATATCAGGATTCAAATTCATATAAGAACTAAACCCAAAATAGTGGCGCGCTCTGGAGGATTCGAACCTCCGACCGCCTGGTTCGTAGCCAGGTACTCTATCCAGCTGAGCTAAGAGCGCGCGGTTTTTAGTATCGACTTTCGTCAACACAAGGATTTTCATTCTCATAAGAACTAAACCCAAAATAATGGCGCGCTCTGGAGGATTCGAACCTCCGACCGCCTGGTTCGTAGCCAGGTACTCTATCCAGCTGAGCTAAGAGCGCGCGGTTTTAATATCAATTCATTGTTACTAACAACATATCAATATAAGGATTTCATTCTTATAAGAATGAAGCCCGTAAATAGTGGCGCGTCCTGGAGGATTCGAACCTCCGACCGCCTGGTTCGTAGCCAGGTACTCTATCCAGCTGAGCTAAGGACGCACGGTTTTGATATTAAGTCTCGATTAACGATTTATCAATATCAGGATTCAAATTCATATAAGAACTAAACCCAAAATAGTGGCGCGCTCTGGAGGATTCGAACCTCCGACCGCCTGGTTCGTAGCCAGGTACTCTATCCAGCTGAGCTAAGAGCGCGCGGTTTTTAGTATCGACTTTCGTCAACACAAGGATTTTCATTCTCATAAGAACTAAACCCTTAAATAGTGGCGCGTCCTGGAGGATTCGAACCTCCGACCGCCTGGTTCGTAGCCAGGTACTCTATCCAGCTGAGCTAAGGACGCACGGTGTTCATTCACTTGGAATGAAGTTGTGAAATATATCACACTCTTCTTGCTACGAAGAAAAAAAAAGGCCATCGGCCTGTAATGAATGGCGGTGAGGGAGGGATTCGAACCCTCGATGCAGCTACAAACCACATACTCCCTTAGCAGGGGAGCGCCTTCGGCCACTCGGCCACCTCACCTAATTCATTATTCTCACAACACTTACAAGTAAGAGCAGAGAGAATGGCGCGCTCTGGAGGATTCGAACCTCCGACCGCCTGGTTCGTAGCCAGGTACTCTATCCAGCTGAGCTAAGAGCGCACATTTACATTGCCTAAGTTGCTAACTTTAGACTCGCAAGAAATGGCGGTGAGGGAGGGATTCGAACCCTCGATGCAGCTACAAACCACATACTCCCTTAGCAGGGGAGCGCCTTCGGCCTCTCGGCCACCTCACCGTCTTGCGGAGGCACATATTACGTTTTACCGAAAATATGTCAAACACTTTATTGAAAAAAAATGAATAAAAACACTCGATCGCTTGCTATTTAAGCAAAGCGCTTGCAAATTAAACTTATAACATTCAAATCGCGCTTTTTCCCTTAAAAATTAAGGTCAAAGATTGGTAATAATAAACAGGCGAAAACAATTATCCAAATTATCCAGCAGCAAGTGCTACCGCTAGTTGCACAATACTACGGGATGCGTATTTTCGCTATAGGTGAAGCTAAACAATCTTGAGCTTTGCCAACCAGAAGACATTGTAATCCTTGTAAGCCCCCTATCGACACCTCATAACACAACAAAGCATTCACGTTGCCACTTCAAGAGCGCCCAGCCATCCGAACTACCTATGTCCCAATGCGTGTTTCTATTCCTCCAAGATCAAAAAAGGCTAGCAACAATGCTAGCCTCTTCTCTACGCAAAAGTATTAGTAGTTGCCAGGCGCAACGTTACCATTACCTTTTTCAGCTTGAATGCGCATGTAGATCTCTTCACGGTGAACAGAGACTTCTTTAGGTGCATTAACACCAATACGTACTTGGTTACCTTTAACGCCAAGTACAGTAACTGTTACTTCATCACCAATCATCAGTGTTTCGCCAACACGGCGAGTCAAAATTAGCATTCTTTGCTCCTTGAGTCATCTCTAAATTTATCTAGCTACGAGAGCATTATCCAACAAAAGGTCTATTTTCGTAAACTATCGATTGATCTTATTTAACCCAAATGCACTTCTTTTTTAGGATAATCCTGTGCTTCACGCGCTACGATGTATGTATTATGTAATATATTAGCAGCCATATCGATTTGTGTTGGTGATACCACCAAAGTTAAAGACTGCTGCTGCAGTAAGTGATGCTGCACATCAATTTCGCCTTCAGACAACAATCCATGTGAACTGACCACAATTTCTTGTGTTCGGCTTCCTACCACAGTTAACAAACTAACCTGTTCACTATTACGGATTTTTTCATCAAAAACTAGTTTTAATTTAGCACTTATATCTTGTTTAATAATGAGTGCTGCCCATTCTGTTTCCTCGGTCACACTACAGACTTCGATCCCGAGTAGTTGGCAATGCGATAGAATAGACGGCAAATCATCATTCAAACACTCAATACGCACCATCTCTCTTTGGATAGCGATACCTGTAATATCATTCAAACACTGATCACCCACAATCAAGGTACCCGCGCCTTCATCAAAACTTGAAAGCACCCTTAGCGGTACATTGTTTTGCCATGCGTATTGAACACACGGCAGATGCAATACCTTAGCGCCTCGGCGTGCCATCTCTTCCATAGACGGAAAGTCTAAGGTGTCTAATTTC
Source organism: uncultured Vibrio sp. (assembly GCF_947488985.1). GTDB lineage: Bacteria > Pseudomonadota > Gammaproteobacteria > Enterobacterales > Vibrionaceae > Vibrio. The sequence continues at coordinate 14,596 of NZ_CANLBV010000008.1, read as the reverse complement.
TTCGAGTGTTTTACAACTCGCGGGTCACATGTATACACGCCATCCACATCCGTATAGATGCGGCACTCTTTAGCCTGAAGTGCGCCCGCCAACGCAACCGCGGTGGTATCAGAGCCGCCTCGGCCTAACGTCGTGATATCGCCTTTAGCATTAAAGCCTTGAAAACCTGCGACAATCACTATTTTACCGTCATCGAGCAGAGCTTGAATTGGGGCGGTATCAATACGCTCAATCGTCGCATTATTATGATTAGAATCGGTGTGAATTTTGGCCTGATGACCTGTCATCGATATCGCTTCATAACCTAACTTGTGTAACGTCATCGCCAACAGCGACATAGAAACTTGCTCTCCAGCCGTTAACAGTACATCCAATTCTCGAGCGTTTGGTACGCTGTCAATTTGAGTGGCTAAGTTAACTAAGCGGTTTGTTTCTCCGGACATCGCAGAAACCACAACCACAATTTGATTGCCTTCATTTTTCGTTTCAATGATTTTCTCTGCGATATGATGGATTCGCTCTATCGAACCCACCGACGTTCCACCAAATTTCTGCACAATAAGAGGCATTTTCACCCGTCTCCACCTTCCCAAGACCCATGTCTGTATATGACAAAAAAACACATACTCCGCATCAGAGCGAAGCAATAAAAAATTCACCAAAGAGTCTAACCTTGCGATTAGACTTCTTGGTGAATCTCAATCAAACCTTTTTAGACACTCTTCTAATAGGCAAAATAAAAGATGCCCAATCGACGGATTGGGCATCTTTGTATCAATTACTTAAGCTTAAAGACGCTCTTCTAACCAAGTGCGTACAGATTTAAGCGCTTCTGGTAGTGCTTCAACATCAGTACCACCCGCTTGAGCCATATCTGGACGACCGCCGCCTTTACCACCAACTTGTTCAGCAACCATCTTAACGAGGTCACCCGCTTTAACTTTGCCGATAAGGTCTTTGGTTACACCCGCAATTAGGCCAACTTTACCGTCTGCTACGTTAGCAATCAGGATAATGCCGCTACCCACTTGGTTTTTAGCGTTATCAACCATAGTACGTAGGTTCTTGTTGTCTGCGCCCTCGATTGCAGCAACCAGTACTTTAGTACCTGAGATTTCTTCCACTTTGCCCATGATGTTTGCACCTTCAGCTGCAGCCATCTTTTCTTTAAGCAGTTGGATATCTTTCTCTAGAGATTTCGCTTTCTTAGCTGACTCAGCCAGTTTCTCTTCGTAAGCGTTAGCTTGAGCTTCTACAGCATCTAGAGCCGCTTCGCCTGTTACTGCTTCGATACGACGAATACCAGCAGCGATACCACCTTCAGAAGTGATCTTGAACAGACCGATATCACCCGTGTTGCTTGCGTGGATACCACCACAAAGCTCAGTAGAGAAATCGCCCATAGACAGAACGCGAACTTCATCATCGTACTTCTCGCCAAACAGTGCCATTGCACCTTTTTCTTTCGCTGACTCGATGTCCATGATGTTGGTTTCAATCACGTGGTTCTTACGAACTTGTGCGTTAACCAAACGCTCTACTTCTTTAATCTGTGCCGGTGTTACCGCTTCAAGGTTAGAGAAGTCAAAACGTAGGTTATCAGGCTTAACCAAAGAACCTTTCTGAGCAACATGCTCACCTAGAACTTCACGCAGTGCAGAGTGAAGTAAGTGCGTTGCAGAGTGGTTTAGTGAGATAGCAGCACGACGCTCAGCATCAACTGTTGCTTCTACTTTGTCGCCTTGAGCAAATACACCTTCAACTAGCTCACCGTGGTGTGCAAATGCGTTACCTAGCTTCTGAGTATCTTGTACTTTGAAAAGACCCGACGCTGTTTTTAGTGTACCAGCATCACCACATTGACCGCCTGACTCAGCGTAGAATGGTGTCTCTTCAAGGATGATGATGGCTTTGTCGCCCGCTGATAGTGAAGATACTTCTTCGCCGTCAACAAATAGCGCAGAGATTTCACCTGAACCTTCAGTACCTGTGTAACCACAGAACTCAGTGTTGGTGTCTACTTTGATCGTCGCGTTGTAATCCGTGCCAAATTGACCAGCTTCACGAGCACGCTGACGCTGTGCTTCCATCGCCTTCTCAAAGCCTTCTTCATCGATAGTAAAGTCGCGTTCACGAGCTACATCGTTAGTAAGGTCAGCTGGGAAGCCGTATGTATCGTAAAGTTTGAATACTGTTTCACCGTCAAGCTCTTTGCCTTCAAGTGCATCTAGTGCGTCATTAAGAATAACCATGCCGCGCTCTAGAGTACGACCGAAGTTCTCTTCTTCAATGCGAAGTACTTTTTCAACAAGCTCTTGCTGTTTCTTAAGTTCATCTGCCGCAGAGCCCATCACTTCAGCCAGTACACCCACAAGTTTGTGGAAGAACACGCCTTGTGCGCCAAGCTTGTTACCGTGACGAACTGCACGACGAATAATACGACGTAGAACGTAGCCACGACCTTCGTTTGAAGGCATAACGCCATCTGCGATTAGGAATGAACAAGAACGGATGTGGTCAGCAATAACGCGTAGCGATTGGTTAGATAGGTCGTCATGACCAACAACTTCAGCTGTCGCTTTGATTAGCTTTTGGAATACATCAATTTCGTAGTTAGAGTGAACACCCTGCATGATTGCAGAAATACGCTCAATACCCATGCCTGTATCAACAGCAGGCTTAGGTAACGGTTCCATTGTGCCGTCAGCGTGACGGTTGAACTGCATGAATACGTTGTTCCAGATCTCGATGAAACGGTCACCATCTTCTTCAGGTGTACCAGGACGGCCGCCCCAAATGTGCTCACCGTGATCGTAGAAGATTTCAGTACATGGACCACAAGGGCCAGTATCACCCATCGTCCAGAAGTTATCTGACTCGAACTTCTTACCGCCTTCTTTGTCGCCGATGCGAACGATACGGTCAGCAGGTACACCGACTTTTTTGTTCCAGATATCGAATGCTTCATCATCTGTCTCGTATACCGTTACCAGTAGGCGATCTTTTGGCAGTTGCAGAGTTTCAGTCAGGAACTCCCAAGCAAACGCAATCGCGTCTTCTTTGAAGTAGTCACCAAAGCTGAAGTTACCTAGCATTTCGAAGAACGTGTGGTGACGAGCCGTGAAACCTACGTTTTCAAGGTCATTGTGCTTACCACCCGCACGTACACAACGCTGAGCCGTAGTTGCTCGAGTGTAGGCACGCTTTTCGGCGCCTAAGAAGCAATCTTTGAATTGGTTCATACCTGCGTTAGTAAATAGCAGGGTTGGATCGTTATGTGGAACTAACGATGAACTGTCTACGATTTGGTGTTCTTTGCTCTCAAAGAACTTAAGGAACGCGTTGCGAACCTCATCAGTGCTCATGTACATGCAGCTCTTCCTGAAAATAGTCGAGTTAGAATTTTGCCGTATTGTAGATCATGGTTAAGGCTTCGACTAGTTTTCTTGTAGAAAAGACACTCTTGGACAGAATTTTAGTGGGAATCCGATAAAATGAAGAATATTCCACTATATCTAGCCGTGGAAAAGCACAACTAAATTGACGATCTAACGGAGAAAAAACTCTGGCTACGAAAGAGAGTTGACTAAAGACTGCAGGACGGGGTTGCTTCAATAAAAAAGCCCCGCATAAAGTATGCGAGGCTTTAAGTTCTTTCAAAGTGGGCATTGCTTTCAAACACCCACTCTTTAAAACGTTGGCTTATAGCTCTTCGTTTTCTTCTTGCTCTACGTCTTTCTCTTCAAGAACAACCGGAGTCAGTAACAACTCACGAAGTTTAGTATCGATCTCTAGGGCAACCTCTGGGTTTTCACGCAGGTATTTACCTGCGTTAGCTTTACCTTGGCCAATCTTGTCGCCTTGGTAGCTGTACCAAGCGCCTGCTTTTTCTACCAACTTATTCTTAACACCTAAGTCAATAAGCTCACCTTCACGGTTGAAACCTTTACCGTAAAGGATTTGAGTTTCAGCTTGTTTGAACGGTGCTGCAATCTTGTTCTTAACAACCTTGATTCGTGTTTCGTTACCAACCACTTCATCACCATCTTTAATCGCACCAGTACGGCGAATATCAAGACGAACAGATGCATAGAACTTAAGCGCATTACCACCTGTTGTTGTTTCAGGATTACCGAACATCACACCAATTTTCATACGGATTTGGTTGATGAAGATAGCCATACAGTTAGACTGCTTAAGGTTACCTGTTAGCTTACGCATCGCTTGAGAAAGCATACGAGCCTGAAGACCCATGTGGCTATCGCCCATTTCGCCTTCAATCTCAGCTTTAGGTGTTAGTGCTGCAACTGAGTCAATAACAAGAACGTCGATGGCACCAGAACGAGCCAGTGCGTCACAGATTTCAAGCGCTTGTTCACCAGTATCTGGTTGAGACACAAGAAGTGCGTCGATATCAACACCTAGTTTTTGAGCGTAGATAGGGTCGAGAGCGTGCTCCGCATCAACAAAGGCACACGTTTTGCCCACTTTCTGTGCCGCAGCAATAAGTTCAAGCGTTAGCGTTGTTTTACCTGATGATTCTGGACCGTAAACTTCAACGATACGCCCCATTGGAAGGCCACCAGCACCCAGTGCGATATCTAGAGATAGAGAACCTGTAGAAATAGTTTCTACGTCCATTGTACGGTTATCACCAAGGCGCATAATAGAGCCTTTACCAAATTGCTTTTCAATCTGACCAAGGGCTGCGGCTAACGCTTTTTGTTTATTCTCGTCCATTACTATCTCCACATAATCGGTTGTCTCAACAAGCGATCTAGAATCTATTTCTAACCCACATAGGGGTGACTAATTGGCTCTCATTATACTGTTGATTCATACAGTGTCCATACCTGTATGAAAATAATTTGTACAAATGTTACCTACCTTCCATTGATAGGTAATCATAAATAACTTGCAGGGCATGGTGCGTGGCTTGTTGGCGTACTTGTGACCTGTCGCCTGTAAATACATGCGTTTCTACTTTGTCCCAACCATTTAGCGCTTTCCACGCGAAGCATACCATACCAACAGGCTTATCTTCGGTCGCGCCACCTGGGCCAGCAATACCACTGATCGATACAGAGATAGTCCCGTTTGAATGTTGCAACGCCCCGCTCGCCATTTCTATTACGACAGGCTCACTCACAGCACCGAACTCAATCAAGGTTTTAAGCTGTACACCGATCATCTCCTGCTTGGCTTCATTGGTGTACGTAACAAAAGCGCGATCAAACCACCCAGAGCTGCCCGCAATGTCGGTGACTGCACTCGCAACTCCTCCGCCAGTGCAAGATTCTGCGGTCACTAACACCTGCTTGTGTTCGGCAAGTAGCCGTCCGAGCTTTTCACTAAGCGCTTGAGTCATCTGCATCATCAACTTCCCTTAATCTACTGTGATCTAATTTGGATTCGCATCTTTTCGCTTCCGCCGCTTTTCGCACGAAACGCTTTCACGTATCCTAAGCCGCAATAGAAATAAACGAAAGAAGTTAACCGTGAAAGCCGATCAAAAACATACTCCCATGATGCAGCAGTACCTAAAATTAAAAGCAGAAAATCCAGAAATTCTGCTGTTCTACCGCATGGGCGATTTCTACGAGCTTTTCTACGATGATGCTAAAAAAGCTTCTCAACTCCTCGATATTTCACTGACTAAGCGCGGCTCTTCTAATGGTGAGCCTATTCCTATGGCGGGCGTTCCGTATCATGCTGTTGAGGGATACCTTGCGAAGTTGGTACAACTCGGTGAATCCGTAGCAATTTGTGAACAGATTGGTAATCCAGCAACTTCAAAGGGTCCTGTTGAACGTGCTGTGGTTCGCATCGTCACACCCGGAACCGTGACCGATGAAGCATTGCTTTCTGAGCGCGTTGATAACCTGATTGCAGCGATTTATCACCATAAGGGTCAGTTTGGTTACGCGACACTTGATATTACCTCGGGTCGATTCCAACTCTGTGAGCCAGAAACAGAAGAAGCGATGGCGGCAGAGCTACAGAGAACCTCACCACGTGAGCTTCTGTTCCCTGAAGACTTCGAACCGGTTGAGCTGATGGCAAGCCGTAATGGCAACCGCCGCCGCCCAGTCTGGGAATTTGAATTAGATACTGCTAAGCAACAATTGAATAAGCAGTTTGGTACTCGCGATCTGGTTGGCTTTGGTGTAGAAAGTGCGAAACTGGGCCTATGTGCGGCTGGTTGTTTGATCCAATATGTTAAAGATACCCAGCGTACTGCCCTACCACACATCCGCTCACTAACAATGGATAAGCAAGATCACTCAGTGATCCTCGATGCTGCGACTCGACGCAATCTAGAGATCACGCAAAATCTTGCTGGTGGTACTGATAACACCCTTGCTGAAGTGCTTGATCACACCGCAACAGCGATGGGCAGCCGTATGCTGAAGCGTTGGCTACATCAACCAGTGCGTAATATCTCCGCACTCGATCAGCGTCTCGACGCGATTGGTGAGATGAAAGATTTGGCGCTATTCACTGAGCTACAGCCAACCTTAAAACAGATTGGTGATATCGAACGTATTCTTGCTCGACTCGCACTTCGCTCTGCTCGACCTCGCGACATGGCGCGTCTTCGCCAAGCAATGGCGTACTTACCAGAGCTTGCTGAAACGCTAATGCAGCTTAAGCACCCATACCTAACTCAACTTGCTCAATATGCTTCTCCTGTGGACGAAGTTTCAGAGCTACTCGAGCGAGCAATCAAAGAGAACCCACCGGTGGTTATCCGTGACGGTGGTGTGATTGCAGAAGGCTACAATGCCGAGTTAGACGAATGGCGTGACCTTGCAGCTGGCGCAACCGAATTTCTTGATAAACTAGAACAAGAAGAGCGTGAACGTCATGGTATCGACACGCTTAAAGTTGGCTACAACAACGTACACGGTTTCTTCATTCAAGTAAGCCGTGGGCAAAGCCACCTTGTGCCACCACATTATGTTCGCCGTCAAACGTTGAAAAACGCTGAGCGTTACATCATTCCTGAGCTAAAAGAGCACGAAGACAAAGTGCTTAACTCTAAGTCGAAAGCACTCGCTATCGAGAAACAGCTATGGGAAGAGTTGTTTGACTTACTACTGCCGTATCTAGAGCGACTACAAAACATCGCCTCTTCGGTATCTCAGCTTGATGTTCTACAGAACTTAGCGGAACGTGCAGATACGCTGGATTACTGCCGCCCAACCATGACTGAATCCGCTGGCGTGAAAATCCAAGCGGGGCGTCATCCAGTCGTTGAGCAAGTGATGGACGAACCTTTCATTGCTAACCCGATTGATCTTAACGAACAGCGTAAAATGCTGATCATCACAGGTCCAAACATGGGGGGTAAATCGACCTATATGCGCCAAACGGCACTCATCGCATTGATGGCACATATCGGTTGTTATGTTCCTGCAGAAAGCGCAACCATCGGCTCTATCGACCGTATCTTTACGCGTATTGGCGCATCAGATGATTTGGCTTCAGGTCGTTCAACCTTCATGGTTGAAATGACAGAAACCGCGAATATCCTACACAACGCTACACCAAACAGTTTAGTGCTAATGGATGAGATCGGCCGTGGTACTAGCACTTATGATGGTCTGTCTCTAGCTTGGGCAAGTGCTGAGTGGTTAGCCAATCAAATCAATGCGATGACACTGTTTGCTACGCACTACTTTGAGCTCACTGAACTGCCTAACCAAATTCCAAATTTAGCAAACGTACACTTAGATGCGGTTGAACACGGCGACAGTATTGCCTTTATGCATGCGGTTCAAGAAGGCGCTGCAAGTAAATCTTACGGCCTCGCAGTGGCAGGGTTGGCTGGTGTACCAAAAGCGGTGATCAAAAATGCTCGTGCCAAACTGACTCAGTTAGAAGCGCTCAGTATCGAGTCACCTACATCGAAGCCAAGCGGTGTCGATATCGCAAATCAGCTGAGCTTGATCCCAGAGCCAAGTGACGTGGAGCAAGCACTAGCGAATGTTGATCCTGATGATCTAACACCTCGTCAAGCATTGGAAGAACTCTACCGCTTGAAGAAGCTACTCTAGCTTTAGAAGCACTTTAGTTTAAATGGCACTCTAGTTTAAATAGCCAAGCGCTGTGGTTTCTAGCTGAATTCAAAGTTAAACCAGAAGCTAAAACTAAAAAACGCTGACATTAGGTCAGCGTTTTTCTATTTCGATATTGTGGAATACCGTTTAGTCGTTTTCAACGTTGAACAGGTTTTCCATGTTCAGACCTTGCTTAATCAAAATCTCACGTAGACGGCGAAGACCTTCAACTTGGATTTGACGAACTCGCTCACGAGTCAGGCTGATTTCACGGCCAACTTCTTCTAACGTTGACGGCTCATAACCTAGTAGTCCAAATCGACGTGCAAGCACCTCTTTCTGTTTCGGGTTCAGCTCATCAAGCCAGAAAATTAACGAGTTCTTGATATCGCTATCTTGAGTTGAAACCTCAGGATCTGAGTTGTTGATGTCTGGAATAATATCCAACAGCGCTTTCTCTCCATCTCCACCAATTGGTGTATCAACCGAGCTTACTCGTTCGTTTAGACGAAGCATCTTGCTGACGTCACTAACCGGTTTATCGAGCTTAGACGCAATTTCTTCTGCGGTTGGTTCATGGTCAAGCTTTTGCGATAGCTCTCTTGCGGTACGTAGGTAGATGTTCAGCTCTTTCACTACATGGATTGGCAAACGGATAGTGCGAGTCTGATTCATTAACGCTCGTTCAATGGTCTGACGAATCCACCATGTAGCGTAAGTTGAGAAACGGAAGCCACGCTCTGGGTCAAATTTTTCTACGGCGCGAATTAAACCTAGGTTGCCTTCTTCGATTAGATCGAGAAGAGCAAGGCCACGATTACTATAACGACGTGAAATTTTCACTACCAAACGCAGGTTACTTTCGATCATGCGCTTACGTGCAGCTTCATCACCGCGTAGAGCTCGACGCGCATAAAGCACTTCTTCTTCAGCGGTAAGTAGTGGTGAGAAACCGATTTCACCTAAGTAGAGTTGGGTAGCATCTAAACTTTTAGAGCTAACTTCCACTTCTTCTTTTTCTTTGGCTTCGGTTTTCTTAGTGACAGCTTGTCCAAGTACTTCTGATTCCGTAGCTTCTTGGTCAAGAACGAATTCTTCTTTGATTACTGCATTGCTTATACTCATAACGCCTCCCCCTGGCGAAATTAGCATGACATTACAACTTCATATGTCGCTAAATGACTATGTCACTCAATACAATACCTGACTACAGCATATTGTATTTAAGGCAAATACCGTTTTGGATTGACGGATTTACCTTGGTAACGAATCTCAAAGTGCAGCCTAACACTGCTGGTTCCTGAGCTTCCCATTGTTGCAATTTTCTGCCCAGATTTAACACTTTGCCCTTCAGATACTAATAATTTGTCGTTATGCGCGTATGCACTTAAGTAGTTATCATTGTGCTTCACAATCACTAGATTACCGTAACCTCGTAATGCATTCCCCGAATAAACGACGGTTCCCCCTGCAGTAGATACTATGGACTGACCTCGCTGTCCTGCTATGTCTATGCCTTTATTTCCTTGTTCACCTACAGAGAAATTCTTAATCACTCGACCTTTTGTTGGCCATAACCACTTGGATACCTTATCACTTGTTGGACTTGTGGTTGATTTAACATTTTGTTTACCTTTAGAGCCAACATACTCCTTTGATTTGGATTGTTCAACCTTCTTTGACGAATCTTTTTTGACCGTCTTGGTGGTATTTTGAGCTGGCGCAGAATTAGAGTTATTGCTCTTTTTTACCGCGGTTTGAGATTTACTCGCTGTCGATGATGATGCGGGTACAGATGAAGCGGTGGACGCAGTTGATGCTGCAGACGCGCCAACAGGAGTCGTTACGACCGCAACCGTGGCCGCTGACTGTCCATAAGCGGGGGCTTTGTATCTTGGACGCCACAACTTAAGCTTCTGCCCTGGATGGATAGTATAAGGAGCAGATAGCTTGTTATAACTGACAAGATCATTAACGTCTTTATTGGTTATGTAAGCAATGAAATAAAGGGTATCGCCTTTTTGTACTTCATAATAACTACCACGATAACTACCGCGATCGACCGATGAATAATTTTTACTTAAGCTTGATACAGGCGCAGGCGAATTCGCTGCACACCCAACAAGTGCACAGCTAAGCAGTAGAGAACTTCCTTTTAACACCTTCGAACACATCGACTATCTATCCACCTAAACCATTGATCTTATTATTAAGCCAGCTCACCAGGAACGAGAGGGACAAATCTCACCGTCTCAATCACATTCGATAAAAATTCATCGCCATGACGAACGATCTTCAATAATTGCTGTTGAGCATCACCAACAGGGATCAATAACCGCCCACCATCTTTAAGTTGTTGCAAAAGTGCTTGAGGAATCGACTCTGCAGCAGCGGTAACAATAATGGCATCAAAAGGGCCCTTCGAAGACCAACCTTGCCAGCCATCACCATGTTTAGTTGAGATATTGTAGAAATCGAGCTGTTTCAGTCTGCGCTTGGCATCCCATTGTAACGATTTTATTCTTTCAACTGAGTAGACATGATCAACCAGCTGCGCCAATACTGCCGTTTGGTAACCAGAACCCGTTCCTATCTCTAAAACATGGCTACCTTGCTGTAACTCAAGCAACTCTGTCATTTTAGCAACAATATACGGCTGCGAGATAGTCTGACCCAAGCCAATAGGCAGCGCATTATTATCGTAAGCCTGATGATACATCGCCTGTGACAAAAAACGCTCTCTTGGCAGTTGGTAAATAGCATCAAGCACCTTTTGGTCTTGAATACCGCTTTCAATCAGAAAAGTAATTAAGCGCTTTGCTTGTGGATGACTCACTTACTTGTCTCCTAACCATGTTGCCATCGCGCCCAGTGACTCATGAGCAGTGAGGTCCACTTGTAATGGGGTGACCGATACAGAGCCCTGCTCTATGGCATAGAAGTCGGTACCTTCACCAGCATCTTGCTCTTTACCCGGAGGACCAAGCCAGTAGATATCATGACCACGAGGGTCTTTTTGCTTAATCATATCTTCAGCATGATGGCGTGCCCCCAAGCGTGTCACTTGAGTAATGGACAACTGTTCCAAGGGTAAATCAGGAACATTGACATTTAATAAACGATTGGTTGGGATTGGGTTGGCTAAATGCTGCTCAACAATACGACGAGCAATTACAGCCGCTGTCTTAAAGTTTTGCTTTCCAACCAGGGAAAATGCCACCGACTGAACCCCTAAAAAGTGCCCTTCCATTGCCGCTGCTACCGTGCCTGAATACAACACATCATCACCTAGGTTTGCACCGTGATTAATGCCCGTTAACACCAGATCAGGCATGTCATTCTTTAGCAGCTCGTTTAACGCAAAATGCACACAGTCGGTCGGTGTTCCTTGTACCGAATAGGTATTTTCAGCAATCTCTTGAACACGCAGAGGCTGTTCTAAAGTTAATGAATTTGACGCACCCGAGCGATTACGATCAGGGGCAACAATGACAACTTCAGCAAGATCACGTAGCTCATTTGCCAGCTCATGAATACCTCGAGCGTGCACACCATCATCGTTGCTGAGTAAAATCTTCATCTTGTATCCTTTCTTTTGTTCCCATGCTAAGCCAAGTCACTTACATTCCAATATCAAGTGACCCAGCTCCAAGCAGGATCGTTATTGCTCGTAGGTTCTCTCTACGTGTACTTCTTCAACCAACTCACGAACGATAGCAGTAGCAAAGCAACCCGCATCGAGAGAAAACTTAAGAGTGACCTTATCTTCATTCACTTCCCAAGTAAGATCGGCAGGTTTTAACGATGCTTCACGACGGTCATGGCGCATGCGGTTACCGCGAATCAGCGCCATTAGGTCAGGTTCAGAATCAAGATGTTTTTGCTCTAACGCTTGAGACTCTTCAGTCGTTGGCAAAGCATTATCACCAGCCAAAGCAACAGTAATCCATGCAGAGCCATGCGCGATGTCTTGGTTTACGGCTTCGATATTGTCCGCTGTTACCGCTAGTTGAGCGCTGTCTTTCACCACAATATCGCCAACCAATGCCGATGCAAACACATCTTGCTCTATACGGTCTGATAGGATCAGATTGTAAATCCACGAGCGAGCTGCCGAAAGGTACAGGCTACGCTTATTTTGGTTACGAGTGCGTACGTTATCTCGGCCCCAACGGCGAGCTTCAGACAAGTTATTACCTTCATTGCCAAAACGCTGAGCACCAAAGTAATTTGGCACGCCGACTTGAGCGACTTTTTCCAAACGTTTTACCACATCATCACAGTCCGTTACTTCAGACAAGGTCAACTCGAATTGGTTGCCAACTAAATCACCTGGACGTAACTTTTTGTTGTGTCGTGCTGTCGCCAAGATCTCAATACTTGGGTATTGTGCTAAGAAAGCTGAAAAGTCAGGCTCACCTTTTGGTAGGTGTACACTCAACCACTGCTCAGTAACTGCGTGACGGTCTTTTAAACCTGCCCAGCTCACGTCTTTCGACTTAACACCACAAGCTTTAGCCAGCTCGTTTGCTACGAAACTCGTGTTTTCACCCGTTTTACGAATACGAACCATTAGGTGCTCGCCTTCACCAGTAAACTCAAAACCCAAGTCTTCATTTACGACAAAGTGTTCGGCTTTTGCTTTTAGTTTTGCTTTCGCAGTTGGTTTACCGTTGAGATAAGCCAATGAAGATAAAATATCTGACATGCTGTTCTTTTCGTGTTGGTGCTTACGCACTTTTAGTAATTAGGACCACCGCTTCACACGCGATACCCTCTTTGCGACCTGTAAAACCTAAACGCTCAGTGGTCGTGGCTTTGACATTCACATTGCTAATGCTGGTTTCTAAATCTTGAGCAATCGCTTGGCACATAGCGTCTATATGAGGCGCCATCTTTGGGGCTTGCGCCATGATAGTAATATCAGCATTACCGATCCCATAGCCTTGCTCTTTTACTCGACGGTAAACATCTTTCAGTAGTTCACGACTATCCGCGCCCTTCCATTCATCATCAGTATCTGGGAAATGACGCCCAATATCACCGGCTGCAATCGCACCTAATAGAGCGTCACACAATGCATGCAAAGCAACATCACCGTCTGAGTGCGCGATAAGACCTTGTTCGTAGGGGATACTGACACCGCCAATCATTACCGGACCTTCACCACCAAACTTATGGACATCAAACCCATGGCCTATACGAATCATCATTATTCCTTATTCTGACTTAAATAGAACTCAGCGAGCGCTAAATCTTCAGGCTGAGTAATCTTAAAATTATCTGATCGCCCAACTACTAAAGCGGGTGATAAACCTTGCCACTCAAAGGCAGAGGCTTCATCGGTAATCGCAGCGCCTTGTTGCAGCGCTTCACTTAATGCGTTCCACAGCGGCTCTGCTCGAAACATTTGCGGCGTAAGTGCATGCCATAATTCAGCTCGTTCAACGGTATGCTCAATCTGCCCTTGGGCACCTCGCTTCATCGTGTCACGAACTGGGGCCGCTAGAATTGCGCCCACATCATGTCTCATCGCGCCAGAAATTAGCTTGTCGATATCACTTAGCAGAACACAAGGCCTTGCCGCATCGTGAACCATGACCCACTCACCCAGTTGCTGCTCGGTAATATAATCCAAAGCAGAAAGCACGGAATCCGCTCGCTCACTTCCACCGGAAACCTTAGTAACGCGTGGGTTCAAGTTCAGGGCGAGATCTGAGTAGTAAGGATCATCATCGCTGATCGCTACAATAATTTGAGAAACTTGTGAGTGGGACAATAATTTCTCAACCGTGTGCTCTAAAATTGTGATGTCGTTAATCTTCAGATATTGCTTGGGCCGATCAGCCTTCATTCGACTACCGACACCCGCCGCAGGTACAATAGCAATCACGCATTGAGTTGAAGTCGACATTAATGGGATTCCTCACCAATGATACGATAAAACGTTTCACCTTCTTTGACCATGCCAAGCTCATGACGCGCACGCTCCTCTATCGCATCTAAACCTTGGCGTAGATCGTCAATTTCAGCAAACATTTCTGCATTTCGGATATTCAACTCTTCGTTTACTTGCTGCTGGATCTGAATTTCGTTATTCACATCGAAGTAGTCAGAGATACCATTTTTACCGAGCCACAGAGTGTGTTGTAGCCAGCCAAACACGAGAAGCAGTACTAAAGCAAAAATTCGCATAACACCTTTCGCTGGTTGAAAAAGAAGGAACTAGATTAAGGCACATATATACCATAATGCGCTTATCGGTGCGAGATATGCGGTGTAAGTGAATCGATAAGTCGGGGAATTATTGTTATTCGAAACCCGTGATGATATTTCCGACTCCGTTGGTCTCCAGAATGACGAATAATACAGAAACCTCTGCCGACGAAAGAATCAAAGACAGTGTACCTCCCAGCGCCACAGGCTCTCGTCATTCCTAAAAAGGAGGAACGACTAATACCAATTTGATTAAATTTCTGATCTAATAGTAACTCTGCTCGGAGGTACTATATGGACATTAATTTCCCTCAACT
>NZ_CANLBV010000007.1 GCF_947488985.1 uncultured Vibrio sp. | reverse complement strand
TAGGCTACTTCCCCCTCGCCGCGATTAAAACGCTTTTATCTCGAACAAAATTTAACCGCGAAAGGTCAACACGCCCTGAGTTAATCAATGAGGACCGAATGGTCCTCATTTTGCTATTTAGCCCACAGAAAACCTTAGTTTATGTAGGTAAATTGTAAACAATCCCGTTAATCAATTGCATGACCCACTCTATGAAAAACAGTCACTCAAATAACACCAGCCACTCTAAGAAAAACATCGTTGTACTCGTTTCAGGAAGCGGAAGTAACTTACAGGCCATTTTGGATGCCTGTGATAGCAATATGATTGATGCTTCCGTTAAGGCTGTCTTCTCAAACAAAGCAGAGGCTTTTGGATTAGAACGCGCGAAAACCGCAGGGGTTGACGCACATTCAGTGAATCCAAAAGACTTTGGTTCACGTGAAGAGTTCGATCGTGAATTGATGATTCAGATTGACGCCTACCAACCCGATTTGATCGTACTTGCGGGATACATGCGTATCCTAAGTTCCGACTTTGTTCGTCACTATGCGGGGAAAATGATCAATATCCACCCTTCTCTATTACCGAAATACCCAGGCCTACACACCCACCAGCGTGCGATTGACGCACAAGACAAAGAGCACGGAACTAGCGTCCACTTTGTGACCGAAGAGCTCGATGGTGGGCCAGTGATTTTACAAGCTAAGGTTCCGATATTTGAAGATGATGATGCGGATATACTAGCAAGCCGAGTGCTGACGCAAGAACACTGTATTTACCCTATGGTTTGCAAATGGTTTGCTGAAGATCGTTTATCCATGGTCAAAGGGCAAGCTACCTTAGATGGCAACGCATTAGGAAAAAGCGGTTACGCAGAAGAGTAATGAATCAAAAAGGCCGCTCACTGACTTATAAGTACAGTGAGCGGCCTTTTATTTGAACGGGGTAAATACGATGGTTAAACGCTCAGCTAATGCGTATTTACTCTAGCTCAATGCTTCGGTTGGGGCTTGGCTCGCAACCTTCTTCGGCGCATACGCAACATCTTCTAGCGCTTGATGATTATTGCCAATCAACTCACCAAAATGAAACAGCGCATATTCGCCAGGCTTCATTCTAGACCAAGCTTCGTTGTCTGTTAGAGGCTGAGTAGCAACCACGGTAACTACATCATTCGGTGTGGTTTCTTCTTGGAAGTTAATCTCCACATCTTCATCAATCAGACTCGCTTTACCAAAAGGGGCGCGTCGTGTTATCCAGTACAAATGATTGGTACAGTATGTCATCACATACTCACCATCACTCAACAACATGTTGAACACACCTTTTTCTCGCAGCTGGTCACAGCACTCAGCCACAAAGCGAAACATACCTTCCATGTCTTGAGGTGGCTCAGGAAAACGATCTTCCAGCTGTTTCAGTAACCAACAAAAAGAGAGTTCACTGTCCGTCTCACCGACAGGTCTGAAGCGACCACTCACGAGATCATCGTAATCCGTTAGCTGACCATTGTGAGCAAAAGTCCAGTATCGCCCCCATAGCTCACGAGTAAAAGGGTGAGTATTTTCTAGATTAACGCCACCACGGTTTGCTTGACGGATATGACTGACAACAGCTTGGCTTTTAATTGGGTAGTTTTGCACCAATTCAGCGATCTTGGACTCACAACTTGGGTTCGGATCCTTAAATGTTCGGAACCCCTTCCCTTCGTAAAAGGTAATACCCCAGCCATCGCGGTGCGGGCCAGTATTGCCCCCACGCTGCATCAGACCTGTAAAGCTAAAACATATATCCGTTGGCACATTCGCGCTCATACCGAGCAATTCACACATGGCTTACTCTACTCCCTATTAAAACCAATGGAGCCAAAGCTTTGCTCCAAATGTCCGTATAACTATTATTCCATCTCTTTTTCAACAAGCTGAATCACAATATGAATGATCTTAATGTGAACCTCTTGGATGCGATCTGCATAACCAAAATGGGGAACTCGGATTTCGATATCAGCACAACCTGCCATTTTTCCGCCGTCTTTACCGGTTAGCGCAATGGTCTTCATACCTTTCGCTTGCGCGGCTTCAATCGCTTTCAAAATGTTGCCAGAGTTGCCCGAGGTCGACAAACCAAACAGCACGTCTCCCTTTCGGCCAACGGCTTCTACATAGCGAGAAAACACGTGATCGTAACCAAAGTCATTACTCACACAAGATAAGTGACTCGGGTCTGAAATTGCAATACCAGCGAAACCAGGGCGATTCTCACGGTATCGACCAGTCAACTCTTCTGCAAAGTGCATTGCATCACAGTGAGAGCCACCATTACCACAAGAAAGTACTTTACCCTCTTGCTTGAATGAGTCCGCAATCATTTTAGCCGCCGCTTCAATTTGAGCGATGTTATGGTCATCACTCAAAAACTTGTTCAGAACGTCAGCAGCTTCGTTCAATTCACTTTTGATTAGGTCTTGGTACATAAGGCTTATCTCTTATATTTTTTTACGCAACGGATAGATGCGTGAAATGAGAGCTGAGGATTTTCCCCTCTTTATAGCTGAGTTTACCCACAAACATGAAATTGTGTCGACACTTAAGCCCAAAGATTACCACCTTTATTAACCTGCAATTGCAGATCCGTCCAAATATTCGCCACCAACCTCTCACAATTAGAACTTTAACTCTATTGAGATCACTTTTTATTCAACTTGGTATTTTACAAATATTTAATCTTTTGTTTACACTTAACTGGTTAGACCTCTTATCTACACTCATAACTATAAATGATCTCTGAAAAGGAAATCGATCATGAACATATTGCTCTCCCTACTCGGCATGACAGCCATCTTTGGCGTCTGTCTTTACCATAGAGTTAGTCTGGTGCGTGCATTAGTTGTATTAACTGGCGCAATGGTAGTATTCACCCTGTCTGGCGGCGTGGCTTTTACTGGCTGGCTTGGTTATCTGTTAGCCGTGGCGATCTTGGCTGTCCCTACCATTCGCCAAACCCTAATCAGTCAAAAAGCGCTCTCTCTATTTAAGAAAGTGCTTCCTGCGATGTCGCAGACCGAAAAAGAAGCATTAGAAGCAGGCACCGTATGGTGGGAAGCTGAGCTATTTAAAGGCAAACCTGAATGGAAGAAGCTTCAGAGCATTGCTGATCCTAAGCTCTCTGAAGCTGAGCAAGCATTCTTAGATGGCCCAGTAAATACCGTGTGTGAAATGGTCAATGATTACCAAGTGACTCATGAGCTTGCTGATTTACCACCAGAAGTCTGGCAATACCTGAAAGACCACAAATTCTTCGCGATGATCATCAAGAAAAAGTACGGCGGTTTAGAGTTCTCAGCCTACGCTCAATCTTTGGTGCTACAGAAGCTAACAGGCGTATCGAGTGTATTGTCATCGACGGTTGGCGTGCCTAACTCATTAGGCCCTGGTGAACTATTACAGCACTATGGGACAGAAGCCCAAAGAAACCACTACCTGCCGCGCCTAGCGGAAGGTAAAGAAATCCCGTGTTTTGCCCTAACCAGCCCAGAAGCAGGATCGGATGCCGGCTCAATCCCTGATTACGGCGTAGTATGTAAAGGTCAATGGCAAGGCGAAGAAGTTCTTGGCATGCGCCTTACTTGGAACAAACGTTACATCACCCTAGCGCCTGTCGCGACCGTTTTGGGCTTAGCCTTTAAACTGCGCGACCCGGATGGCCTGCTCGGTGGTGAACAAGATCTTGGTATCACGTGCGCCCTTATCCCAACCGATTTACAAGGCGTGAAAATAGGTAACCGCCACTTCCCACTTAACGTACCGTTCCAAAATGGTCCGACACAAGGCAACGACCTCTTCGTGCCTATAGATTACATCATTGGTGGTCAAAAAATGGCGGGACAAGGCTGGCGTATGCTGGTTGAATGTCTGTCGGTTGGTCGCGGTATCACTCTGCCTTCTAACTCAACCGGCGGTATCAAAACCGCAGCCCTTGCAACTGGCGCTTATGCTCGTATTCGTCGTCAATTCAAACAACCAATCGGTCGTATGGAAGGGGTTGAAGAGCCACTAGCACGCCTCGCGGGGAATGCCTATGTCATGGATGCCGCCAGTAACCTAACCGTTGCCGGTATCGACCTTGGCGAGAAGCCTTCGGTTATCTCAGCCATCGTTAAGTACCACTGCACTCACCGTGGCCAGCGCAGCATCATTGATGCGATGGATATCGTCGGCGGTAAAGGCATTTGTTTAGGTCCATCGAACTTCTTGGCGCGTGGCTACCAAGGCTCACCAATCGCGATTACCGTGGAAGGGGCCAACATCCTGACTCGCTCAATGATCATCTATGGTCAAGGCGCAATTCGTTGCCACCCTTATGTTCTGAGTGAAATGGAAGCCGCCTATTCAGAAAGCAACGACGCATTGGATAGGTTTGATTCAGCGTTAGCCGGTCACATGAGCTTTACCTTAAGTAACCTAGTTCGCAGCTTGTGGTTTGGCTTAACCGATGGCCGAGGTTCAGATACGCCGACACCAACAAATAAAGCCGACAAACAGACGCAACGTTACTACCAACAATTGAACCGCTACAGTGCAAACTTAGCGCTGGTTTCTGATATTTCAATGGCGGTTCTTGGCGGCTCACTGAAACGCAGAGAGCGCCTATCGGCGAGACTGGGCGATATCCTAAGTCAACTCTACCTAGGTTCCGCAACCCTGAAACGCTTTGAAAGCGAGGGCAGTCACACGGAAGATCTGCCGCTAGTCCATTGGGGGATGCAAGATAGCTTGCGTCAAACAGAGGTGGCGCTTGATGAATTCTTAGCGAACTTCCCTAACCCTGTGATTGGCCGTGTACTGCGGGTGGTGCTAATGCCATTTGGCCGTATTCGCCGCGCACCAAACGACAAGTTAGACAGTCAAGTCGCGCACATCCTACAAACACCAAGTGAAACCCGCTCACGTATCGGCCGCGGTCAATACCTAGCCGATACTCAATACAATGCTGTCGGTAAGATCGAGAAAGCGCTGGAGGTTATCCTCCAAGCAGAGCCGTTATTCGACAAAGTGTGTAAAGAGACGCATCAAAAACGTGCCTTTTTACGACTTGATCTGGTCGCTCAATTGGGTCTTGAAAAAAGCATCTTAACCCAAGAAGAAGCAGACCTTTTGATTAGCGCTGAAGAGCATAGACTGTACACCATTAATGTTGATGACTTCTCGCCAGAAGAGCTTGCAGCAAAGTCACAGTATTCAGACCCGTCGATTAATAACGTCGCTTAAGGTTCAAAAGATGGGACTCCCATGAGCCTAATGCCAATCAGTTAGAGTCAAATTGATTGGCATTAAGGCTCCGGGCTGTCGCTTCGTTTAAAGGCTTCGTTTAAAAGCTTCGCTTCGGCGAAGCTTTTTTGTTTGTAGGGGACTCTCGTTCTAGAGCAACAAATTCGACATGAATCATATTTTTCCCCATGCACTATTCTATAATCGAGAAATATGCTAGCATTTGTAATACAAAAATATTAATGCACCGGCGGTGCTAATATTAGTCTAAAATAATTTTATGGGTAAGCTCTCCCTTTGAGACTTGCTTGTTATTGATAGCCAAAAGTAACTCAACAGCTGTTGAGGTTTAACGCCCAGCAATGTTGACTATTTTTGTCGCACTGAAAGCAAAAAGGTAAAAACATGTTTGTATACAACAAAGACGTTGTTCTTGAAGAGTTTGATAACGGTCCTTCACGTAAAGTTATGGCTTACAGCGATAACATCATGACCGTTGAAGTGCACTTTGACACTGGTACAGTAGCAGCAATGCACCAACACCCACACGAGCAGCTAACTTACGTTGTTTCTGGTAAGTTTGAGTTCACTGTTGGTGACGTTACTAAGATTGTTACTGCTGGCGACACTATCTACAAAGAGCCAAACATCATGCATGGTGCTACATGTCTTGAGAAAGGTATTCTTATCGATAACTTCACGCCAATGCGTCAAGATTTCGTATAAGAAGACCAAAGAACCCGCTATTATCAGGGCTCGAAAAGTTTATCAGGCTCCGCAGTTGCGGAGCCTTTTTTTATTCCTTATCACAAACTTTAATGCCGGCGCTATTGAGGCTATATATCAAGATAACTCACATTACTTAGGCGCTTTGAGTTGCATCTCTGGCTGAGCGTTCTTCTTCGCCCTCACTTTACGCATCACAAGCCAAATCAGCACCCCCAGTAGAATGGCGAGCACATTGCCCACTGCAATAATCACCATACTGCGCTGCCTTTCTTGTTCCCGCTTCTGCAGTATCATTCGCTCGGTCGCGATGCGTTGTTGCTCGGCGAGTGCTTGCGCTTTCATGCGTTGAGACTCAACGACATCGATATCTTCAACCACACTGTATGACTGTTCGCTAATAGGAAAAATCAGCGAGCGTTGACTGGAGACATCGGTGGCGTAAACCATCCCCGACCAGTTATAAATGCCGACACGTCCTGTATGAGGTATATTTATCGGTACCGCCACCGCATCGACGTCGGCTTGGCCTTGCGGATAAATCACATACTCATCTGGGGACTGGTGCTCAATGTGAACTGCTAACGAGCCCGGCGCTATCACCCCCAGCTCACCAGTCACCGCGATAGTATGCGGTACTCCCTCTTTACGAGACTGAGTCAGAGTCGTCGTGATAGGGGTTGGATAGACCAACACCTCTTGCTCTTGTGCTCGCAAAAATACGCCATTGCCCGAAGTGATTCGAGCTCGGTACTTACCCGGTTCAATGTCGATCGGCAACGACACCGTGAACACACCATCTCCGGCGACTTCGTCAAGATCAACGCCATCATCAGCAAATTCACCCATTACCACGGGAACCGGACGCGCCTCTTTGATCAAGGATTCTTCATTTTCAACAAACTTAGTAAAGGTCACCTTCAGTTTAACGCGTTCGAGAAAATCACGTAGCACCAGAGGCTGACTGTCAGATGTCAGACGAGCGGTAAATTTAAGGCGCTCAGTTTGATAGAGCTTATCGGGAAACTCATCGACACCCAAAGCAAGGTTAGATAGGAGTTTGATATTGTTCTTAGGGGAAACTTTGCCTATCGCTTGCCAAGGGCCGGGCATTGGATTGTCAATAGAAATAATGTCCATTGACGATTCTTGATACCAGCGGACATTATCAGCGTTGCGCCACGAATAGTATTTCTTGCCGTCAGGACGCACCAAAACGACGGGTTTAGAGTTATCGGCTCGATACACCACAAAGGTGATCTGCTCTATACTTGGATCCACTCTAAATCGGTTATCCAATAAGCTCATTACCGACTCTGTTGCCGCTTGTAAACTAAAGCTCAACAGCAATAAACCGGTAGCCAATACCCTTAACATAGTTTCTCCCTACTGACGCCAGAGGCAGCTTCCGCTTTTCTCGACGAGATCTAAACGACTTTGATGCGCTTCTACTTCATCGGCCGTCGCTCGTAAAACCTTTAGAGATTTTCGACCACTTTCTACTCTTCGTATGCTTTCGGCTTCGCCTTCCTGCTGACCAGCGTTAAATTGTAACGACGTTTGACCACCCGTCATCAATAGGTAGACGTCGGCTAGGATCTCCGCATCGAGCAATGCGCCGTGGAGAGTACGATGCGAGTTATCAATGCCATAACGGTCACATAAGATATCGAGGTTGTTTCTTTT
Source organism: uncultured Vibrio sp. (assembly GCF_947488985.1). Classification (GTDB taxonomy): domain Bacteria; phylum Pseudomonadota; class Gammaproteobacteria; order Enterobacterales; family Vibrionaceae; genus Vibrio. The sequence continues at coordinate 72,477 of NZ_CANLBV010000007.1, read as the reverse complement.
ACCCGGGAATATCTTTTTTGCCATGTCCAAGGTATCGGTAACTTTACAGTAGTCATCTGTTTTACCAATCGCTGGGTTTAGCTTCTCAAACTCATAGTCCATAAAGCCAGTATCGAAGGGCGCATTGTGAGCCACCAGCTCAGCACCTTTGATAAAGTCGAGAAACTCTTTATGTATGTCTTGATATTCTGGCTTATCAACTAAGAATTCATCAGTAATACCGTGAACGCCAATCGCCTCTTCTTGAATCGCACGATCGGGCTTGATGTAGACATGGAAATGACGCCCGGTCAGCCTACGGTTGATGATCTCTACCGCACCGATCTCGACAATGCGGTGCCCGAGATAATGAGGGCCGCCTTCGGTATTCATACCGGTGGTTTCGGTATCGAGTACGACAATACGCTTATTTTCGTTTGAACTGTTTTTTTCGTTCGCGCTCGTTTCTTCGGGAGAGCGTTGTTCTGGAGTGCTACTGGTATTCATAAGGATAACTGTGTCAGACTATGCCGATAATGTGCTTGAGGTAATAGTATCAAATCATGACGAAACAAGTTGAAATTTTCACGGATGGTTCGTGTTTAGGCAACCCCGGTCCTGGCGGCTACGGGATCGTACTGCGCTATAAAAAAGTCGAGAAAACACTTGCAGAGGGCTTCACCCTAACCACCAATAACCGAATGGAAATGCTGGCTGCTGTCGTGGCTCTTCAAGCGCTTAAAGAGCCTTGCTCGGTGATTCTGACCACAGATAGCCAATATGTACGCCAAGGCATCACGCAGTGGATTCATAACTGGAAAAAACGAAACTGGCAAACCGCCGATAAGAAGCCGGTGAAAAACGCCGACCTGTGGCAAAGGCTCGACAAAGAAACCGCGCGCCATGATGTTGATTGGCGCTGGGTTAAAGGGCACGCAGGCCACCGAGAAAACGAAATGTGTGATGATTTAGCCAGAAACGCCGCAGAAAATCCAACTCAAGAAGATAGCGGCTACCATCCCAATTAATCGTCTTTTAAAATGAGACGCACATTTCAGAAACCAAATCAGAATCACTTAAACTGATTAATAATTTCTAACCGAACTGACAGATGAAAAGCCGACCACTCGTCGGCTTTTTCTGATTTTAACGGATATGGCGATTTTTTAGCGGGCATGACGCTTTGGCTGAATCCAATGTACGACGCGTGTTGGTTCGAAAGCTTGCGCCAACAGGCGAGAAGCGCCGTTTAAGGTGCCAATGTGGCTTGATAGGTTTAAGCGGGTAAGTGCGCTTGCGAGCGACGATAAAATACTGGCTTCCGGCGAAGGATGCACAGCCACCTAAGCAGTTCTCTAACCAAGTCCACATCGCTTGATACTTACTCATAGGAAACAGTGCATAGGTATCACAATGGATCACTTCATAATTAAGGACACCTAACCAGTCTTTAATTCGGCTAGGGGTGTACATGCGCCCACTCCAAGGCAAGCTATGCTTACGCCAAGGCATCAAACTAGCAAGCCCCGTGACACTCAACGGATTAAAGCCAGTGATAATAATATAGCCATCATCCATCATCACTCGGTCGACCTCTCTTAATAGCCGATGTGGGTCGTTGTTATAATCTAATTGATGACTCAGCACCACAACATCAAAACTTTTCTCCAAAAAGGGTAAATTATAACCATCCGCTACCACATTATGTAATGGGTTCTGGATATCTAGGTTTACTTGATGTTGAATGTTGCATGTGCAGCTAGAAATCTCACAGCTGAGACCGCCGAGCTTGAGCATATGGTAGCCAAATAGCTTTGGGCACCATTCATCGAGTCGAGTCTGAATAGACTCTCTCAACCAGTCCCCATTGTGCAATTGTGCCCAAGTATAAGGACGCTCAAACTTCTTACTGCTACGCGCTGGCTTCATCAATAATCGGTCTCACTTATTCTGTATCACTAAAAGTGACTGGAGAAACAATAATGTTACATATCAAAAGCATACCTGCATTTAACGATAATTACATCTGGCTGATTCAAAATAGCGATCGCCGTTGTGCTGTCGTCGACCCTGGTGATGCGACTCCAGTGTTAGAGTACTTAGCGCACCATCAGCTAACTTTAGATGCAATCTTGATTACACACCACCACCATGATCACATTGGTGGCGTTCCAGAGCTGGTTCGACAATTTCCCGGGGTTGATGTTGTGGGCCCACAGAATGAGCCTATCCCTACCTTAACTCATCCAGTGGATGATGGTGATCAGCTAGAGTTGTTTGATGAGATATTCCTTGTTCTAGGGCTAAGCGGGCATACTGCAGGCCACATCGGTTATGTCGGTGATGCCAAGTTGTTTTGTGGTGATGTACTATTTTCAGCGGGCTGCGGCCGAATCATGGAGGGCACCCCACAACAAATGTTTGATGCACTGAACAAGATCACGGCGCTTCCTCAAGAAACGGAAGTCTATTGTGCACATGAATACACAGCAGCTAATGTCGCTTTCGCACTGGCGGTTGAACCTGATAACCAACATCTACAGCAATATCGCGATCAAGTAAACCGACTTCGCGCTCAAAATAAGTCGACCTTGCCGACAAATTTACGACAAGAAAAATTGATCAACCCTTTCTTGCGCTCCACCGAACCAAGTGTAGTGAAATCAGTATCTAATCGTACCGAGCAGGCCGATCCGTTGTCAGTGTTCACCGCTTTACGTGTGTGGAAGAACGAATTTTAACAAATACAGACTTGTCACTCATAGGGAGTGACAAGTATTATCAGCAACCGTTTATAAAAAAGGCTGTAACATGCGAGTTAAGTACGGCTGGGCTTTGGTACTACTACTTTCTGGTTGCCAATTAACTCAGTCAGAAGATCAAGACCACGTTTCCGAGCAAACCAACACACCGACGACCAAAGAAATTTCTCAACCTAAGGTTTCCGCTGAACCTGTGGTAAAAGAGCAACCAAAGGTTGAAGCACCTGTCGTAACGCCACAAACACAAGAAGATGTTTGGAAGCGCATTGCGATGCAACTTGAAATGGAAGTGCCAGACCACAAGAAAGTCGACTACTACCGCACTTGGTACCTAAAACACCCTAGCCACCTCAAAACCGTTTCCAAGCGTGCTGAGCCCTTCCTTTATTTGATCACAGAAAAGATTGAAGAAAGAGGTCTACCACTTGAGCTCGCATTATTGCCGGTTGTTGAAAGTTCGTTCGACCCGTTTGCCTACTCTCATGGCAGTGCGGCGGGCTTATGGCAATTCATTTCTGGCACGGCCAAAGATTACGGACTAGAGCAGAACTTCTGGTATGACGGTCGCCGTGATGTCGCCGCATCAACCGATGCCGCGTTAGATTTCTTATCCGATCTCAACCGACGCTTTGATGGTGACTGGCAGCACGCTATTGCGGCCTACAACAGTGGCGGTGGTCGAGTAAACAGTGCGATCCGTAAAAACAGAAACCTTGGTAAGCCTACCGACTTCTTCTCTCTAGATTTACCAAAAGAGACCAGCAGCTATGTGCCCAAACTCCTTGCTCTGGCTGACGTGATGGCCAACCAAGAAAAGTATGGTATAGACATTCCTGCGATACCTAACCAGCCAGTACTGACTCAGGTTAACCCTGATGAACAGCTTGATTTAGCCATTGCCGCTAACTACGCAGGCATTCCAGTTAAAGAGCTACAAGGCTACAACCCGGCTTATAACCAGTGGGCAACAGCGCCAGAAAAGTACCAACAATTAATGCTTCCTTTAAGTGCGGTTGATAAGTTCAACAAAGAAGTGGCTGCCAATAAGGGTAAGGGCATGAAGCTGGTACGCTATAAGGTTCAATCGGGTGACAGCATCAGCGTACTGGCGAGCAAATACAGCACCACCAGTAAAGTGATCCGCTCGGCAAACGGTTTGAGTAACGACAATATTCGTATTGGTCAGCAACTGCTGATCCCAACCTCAACCAAAGATGACAAGACATACACACTGAGCGCTTCAAACCGTCTAGCAAGCACACAGTCACAAAGTCGCGGTCAACATAAGTTAACTCATATAATACAAAGTGGTGATAGTCTATGGACGATTGCACGTGCAAATAAGGTCTCTCATCAATCGATTGCCAAATGGAATGGTATGGGGCCACGTGACACACTTAGAATTGGTCAAGAGCTGGTGATCTGGAAGAATGATTCCGACGGTGCCATCATACGTACTATCTTCTACAACGTAAGATCGGGTGACACGGTGAGTGGAATCGCCTCAAAATTCAAAGTAAATAGCTCTGATGTTGTGAAGTGGAATACGCTACAGAACAAGAAATACCTACAGCCAGGGCAAAAACTCAAGCTGTATGTGGATGTCACTAAGGTCAGTGTATGAGTCCGTCAAGCAACCCACTCGTCATGTTGTTGGATATCTTTCGCTCTCCAACCGCTTGTTTCTTAGCGCTTTATCAACGAAGCGCTTGGGGGTGGCAGCCCTACATTGTATTGATAGTTAGCCCATTTATATTTTGGGGTGCCTATTTTTCAAATGTCGATTTTACGTGGCTAAGCGCCGAGTTATCGCAACAGTTGTCTCAAACCAACCCTGACCAACTGGCGTTACTAGACAGCAATACCTTACTGGCGAGTGAAATCATCAGCGATGTGTTTGGTCGTACGCTCGCCATCGCTATGTTGGCTTTCTGGTTTCATCTTGCCACTAAGCCTAGTCAGCATCAGCACAGTTATTGGCGATGGTTTGCCGCTTCATCAGCTGTGATGTTCCCTGCGGTTTTAGGTGATATAGCAAGCTACGCAAGCCTAATACTCAAGCATGGCCAAGTGATGAACTATGCGGCTGATTTGAATAGCTTAAACGGCTTAATCAAGTTACCGCTGACTAATGATTGGTCGCAGTTTGCCAGCTCATTGCCACTGTTATTGCCATGGTACATAGTACTGGGGTATGCAGCCGTATTGACGTGGACTGAGTTTGAACGTGGCCAAGCACTGGTCATCGCTGGCTTGCCATGGATTGGCTACTACCTAATCTGGGCGCTCTACATTTTAATCTTTTAAGCTGAATAGATAAGGCGAGCGAAAACTCACTCGCCTTATTGTCCCTAAGTCACTTCCTTGCAATGGCTATTTCGATTGGTTAATCGCCCATAGTTAATGATTAATGTCTACTTACTCTTTAGCCTTAAACGTCACTTGCATTGGGTTGTGATCAGAAGCGTCCGTTAAGGGCGCTTGTGCTTTTTCGACCTCTAAACCTCGATAAAATATATGGTCAAGCACCAACCCTGTCATAAACTGAGTGCGGTTATCAGGCTCAAACACCACCTCGGTCAAACCGACCTGTTGCAACGCGTCCTTCAACACAGCAAAGCGTGCTTCACTCCAGCTATTGAAATCCCCTGCAAAAATAACAGGCCCACGATACTCTTGCAGATTGTCAGTCAAACTCTTGATCTGGTCTGCATAATCTTCGGTACCAAAGGTAAAGTTCACCGCATGGATGTTAATCACCGCCAACTCTTCACCGTTGCTCAACTGGTAGCGCGACCAAAGTGCCGACTTGGGCAGTTGCAGCCAAGGCTCTTCATGCGTATACGCACACGCTTCACTCGGTAAATGCGTAGCGAGATTAAGAACCCCAGCGCTGTGTTCAAAAGCTTTAAAAGCATTAACACGGATACTTCCCCACTGACCACTGGTCACCCACTGGCGAAGCTCTTCTGTCATGCTCGCCTCTTGCAACAAGACGAAATCACGGCCTGCCGTCAGTTTATTCAGTTCGCTCTGCCAGTTGCGGCGACCTTGCTTATAGATATTCCACACCGTGAGGCTTAGCCCGTTTGACACATCAATCGCTTTGGGGGCTGAATTTTGATAACAACTATAGGTATCGTTGCTGGTACTTGGAGAGGAAGCGATCAGATTGGGTTGCTGAGGGATCACGAAAATAAAATGAAAGCTGACAATAACCAGTAATAGCAATAATGTGATAGCAATGATGGTTTTCTTGAACATATAAACCCTACCAGAAATGAAAAAGGAGCGATAAACGCTCCTTTTAGGGTAATAGTTTTTTTATACGGCGTCTTCGTCTTCTTCACCAGTACGAATACGTACTACGCGTTCAACGTCAGTGATGAAGATTTTACCGTCGCCAATTTTACCAGTTTGAGATGTTTCGATAATGGTATCAACACATTGATCAGCGACTTCGTCGGTCACAACAATCTCTAACTTAACCTTTGGTAAAAAATCGACCATGTACTCTGCACCGCGATACAGCTCAGTATGACCTTTCTGACGTCCAAAGCCTTTTACTTCAGATACTGTCATACCCGTAATACCGACTTCTGCAAGCGCCTCACGTACGTCATCAAGTTTGAATGGCTTGATAATGGCTTCAATCTTTTTCATGTTCATCCCTTTAACTTTACGAATGACTCATTATCGGTTAGCGATAGTAAACATTCAATCAAAAAAGCCAGAGCTTTAAAGCTCTGGCTCGAAAATTATGATCTTGTTAAATCAACACGTTGAGAAGTTATTACTTTAGGCTTGCGTAGTACGCTGCTAAGTTAGCGATATCATCATCACTCAGCATTGACGCTTGAGCCTGCATCACGGCGGCTAAGCCACCCGTGCGCTGTTTGGTTTTGTACGCGTTGATAGATGAAACGATGTACTGCTCGTTTTGCCCCTTAAGGTTTGGGTAACCCGGGATCATTGCGATACCATCTGCGCCATGACAGGCCGCACAAATAGCCGCTTTAGCCTGACCGGCAGCAACATCAGCAGCCAGAACGCTACCACTCAATAGTCCAAATCCAAGAACTAATCCTAGTGTCATTTTCTTCATTGCATATTCCATTAATTATTTTTTTAATTCACATCAAATTGTGTCACAAACGGATTCGACTTGCTCCAGATAACTTCACAATCTTGACCTTGGTAATTTTTATCTACGAATAAGCCTAAAACAGCGATCACTCGATCGCCATCCATGAGTATCGGCGTTCTACGTCGTAACCAACTTGGCACTTGATACTCCTGAAAAAGCTTTTTGAGCTTCCGACTATGCCCGCGTCCAATCGGGTGCGCCGATAATCCCTCAGGATCAAAGATCACGCGCAGTGTTCCTTGAATACTGGTCAGGCAAAAGCTTAGCTTATCAGAGAGAGGAATCACAGCATCACTCGATAGCGACGTCAAGTGAAGATCACCTAAACCATCAGGGAGCCGCATATGCTCACCCATGGTGATGTCCCCCTGCCAACCCGATAAATCTTTGGTTTGTTGTACCAAATAAAGTCTATGGTTGAAACGCCTAACCTCGACACTGTTCAACACTAATTTAGGATTGGCGTCAGCTTGGGCACAGGCCACTTCGTCCCAGATAAGCCTGAGCTGCTTTTGGCTCGGCATCGATTGATGACAATGACTTAACCACATCCTTAACAAACGGGCTCGCAGCAAAGCAGAGTGCTGAGACAATACCTCGATACTTAGGCTCTGGCTCTGGCTCTGGCTCTGGCTCTGGCTCTGGCTCTGGCTCTGGCAAGTATCTAACGCTTGCTGTAAATGAGACTCAAGCAGTTCATCGAGCAGTAACTCCTGCTCTGCACACAGTTGAGCACTGCGGCTGACCGACTCTCGGAAGCTCGGCCAACGCTCAGTTAGTGTCGGAGTGATTTGATGACGAATAAAGTTACGATCAAAACGAACGTCTTGATTACTCTCATCTTCAACCCAAGCCAGTCCCCTATCCTGCGCCGACGCTTCAATGTCCGAGCGAGTCACAGACAGCAGAGGACGAACAATGAAAGACTCAGCAAAGGGCATGACTTGTGCCATAGAAGAGAGTCCCTTAGGGCCACTGCCGCGCTTTAATGCTAACAGGAAGGTCTCAAGCTGATCATCAATGTGCTGGCCCGTCAGTAACACATCCCCCGCTCGAATATGCTGTTTGAAGGCTTGGTATCGTGCATCGCGAGCCAGCTTTTCAATACTCTCGCCACTATTGATATCTAGTGAGACTCGTTCAATGAACAAGGATACCGACAAAGCATCACACCACGCTTGGCACTGCTCTGCCCAGTGTTCAGCATTGTGACTTAATCCATGATGAACGTGTATCGCGCAGCACTCTAGACCATGTAATTGAGCGTATTGAGTCGCCAGTTCCAACAACACTCTAGAGTCAACACCGCCACTGAAAGCAACAACCAACCGACTAGGGGTAAGTGCACTTTGATGAAGAACAGAGGTGAAGGTTTCGATTAAGTGAGTCATGAGGCCTAGTGAACCGTGAATTCTAATGAGAAGGGACAATATTTTTAATAATAAAAAAGGGTTGGTACTGAGTCCAACCCTTTCATCAACTTGTTCGTATCGTTAGCCTTATCGCAAGGCAACTGATCAGTTATCAGCAGTAACCGTAGCTCATTAGACGCTGGTAACGACGCTCAAGCAGCGTTTCGTTATCAAACTGCTCTAGCTCTTCTAGCTGCTTAACTAGCATATCTTTCATATTCTGAGCCGTTTGTGCAGGGTCGCGGTGCGCGCCACCTAGCGGCTCAGGAATGATTTCGTCGATAAGCTCAAGCTCTTTAAGACGCGGTGCAATCAGGCCCATAGCTTCAGCGGCTTGCGGTGCTTTGTCTGAATCGCGCCATAGGATTGAAGCACAACCTTCTGGAGAGATCACTGAGTACGTAGAGTATTGAAGCATGTTCACATAGTCACCCACACCAATCGCGAGTGCACCACCAGAGCCGCCCTCACCCACAACGTTACAGATAACTGGAACTGAAAGGCCAGCCATCACTTTTAGGTTTTTAGCGATAGCTTCCGATTGACCACGCTCTTCAGCACCGACACCAGGATATGCTCCTGCGGTATCGATGAAAGTAATGATAGGCATGTTGAAACGCTCAGCGGTTTCCATTAAGCGCAGTGCCTTACGGTAACCTTCTGGCTTAGGCATACCAAAGTTGCGGATCACTTTCTCTTTAGTCTCGCGACCTTTCTGGTGACCAATAACCATAACAGGACGGCCATTTAGACGAGCCATACCACCCACAATTGCTTTGTCGTCAGCGTATGCGCGATCGCCCGCCATCTCTTCAAACTCTGTGAATGCATGCTCCAGGTAATCTTTGGTGTAAGGACGTTGAGGGTGGCGAGCAAGTTGTGCGACCTGCCATGCCCCTAAGTCACTAAAGATTTTCTGTTTAAGCTCTAAGCTTTTTTTCTCTAGCTGTTCGATTTCTTTGTCTAGATCTACCGCAGTTTCACCACCGTGACGCGATACGTCACGTAGCGCTTCGATTTTTGCTTCAAGTTCAGCGATAGGCTTTTCAAATTCTAGAAAGTTCAGGCTCATCTATGAATCCTTGTTGATTCAGCTCCGCACCAGCGAAGCTAAATTTTAGTTAAATTCGAGTTCTACTTGGCTGTTTCCAAGTAGCTGTTTTAATTCGTCTAGTAATGTATCACTTGGCGTCACACGCCACTCTGTGCCCAAAGTTAACCGCGCTCTAGCGTCGGCACGCTGGTAGTATACATTGACCGGGACCGTTCCTGCTCTATAAGGTTCTAAGATTTGACTAAAGCGTTCAAAAAATTGACCATTTATCTGAGATTGATCGATGGATATCGATACCCCACGAGCATATTTTTCACGGGCGCTACCTAAGTCCATGACCTCGCGCGCGGACATTTTAAGCCCACCATTGAAGTCATCAAAGCTGACCTGTCCCGAAACGACCACTATTTTGTCTTTTTCGAGCAGTTCGGCATAGCGATCGAGCGCATCAGAGAACAACATCACTTCCATGCGGCCGGATCGGTCATCCAATGTCATCAAACCGATTCGAGTGCCTCGTTTGGTGGTCATCACCCTCGCAGCAATCACTAAACCGGCAATCGTGAGTGATTGATCGCGACGCGTTGGCGTGGCATCTTTCAAGCGGCAGCTGGTGTATTTAGCCAGCTCTTTGATGTAAGCATTCACCGGGTGACCCGTCAGGTACAAGCCCAATGTTTCACGCTCGCCTTCTAACCAAACCTTTTCAGGCCATTTAGGTACTTGAGTATACTTGTGCTCGACCTCTTCCGGCGCATCCGTCAAAACACCAAACATATCAGATTGACCGAAAGACTCGGCATGGTGATATTGGCTGGCCGCCTTTACTGCATCCGGCAAGGAAGCCATCATTGCCGCGCGGTGAGGACCTAATCTATCTAACGCTCCGGATAGAATCAACTTTTCAATCACACGCTTGTTCACTTTCTTTAAATCAATACGTGCACAGAAATCGAATAAGTCTTTAAAATAACCGCCCTTATTTCGCGACTCAATGATTGCTTCAATCGGACCTTCACCGACCCCTTTGATCGCGCCGATGCCATAAACAATCGCCCCGTCATCATCAACATTGAAGCGATATAGACCCGAGTTAATATCTGGCGGAAGCAGCTTGAGCTTCATACGTAAACACTCGTCGACAAGGCCAATGACCTTCTCTGTGTTATCCATATCTGCGGTCATTACCGCCGCCATAAACTCCGCTGGGTAGTGGGTTTTCAGCCATAGTGTTTGATAAGAAACCAGTGCGTAGGCTGCTGAGTGCGACTTGTTAAAGCCGTAACCCGCAAACTTCTCTACCAAGTCAAAGATTTTCATGGCTAGTTCGCCATCAACCCCATTGGCTTCAGCCCCCTCTTTAAAGGTGCCACGCTGTTTCGCCATCTCTTCTGGCTTTTTCTTACCCATCGCACGACGCAACATATCCGCTCCGCCAAGCGTATAGCCAGCAAGGATCTGTGCGATTTGCATTACCTGTTCTTGATACAGGATGATGCCGTAGGTAGGTTCGAGTGTATCTTTAAGCGATTCGTGTTGCCATGTTTCATCAGGGTACGACACCGCTTCTCGGCCGTGTTTACGGTCGATAAAGTTATCTACCATGCCTGATTGCAGAGGACCCGGACGGAACAGGGCTACCAATGCGATAATATCTTCAAAACAGTCCGGCTGTAGACGTTTGATCAGGTCTTTCATACCGCGCGATTCCAGTTGGAATACCGCTGTCGTTTCCGAATTTTGTAATAGGTTAAACGATGCTTGGTCATCCAACGGAATGGACTCAATACGAATCGGATCTTTACCCTCTTTTGCTAAGCGAGGATTGACTAGGCCTAATGCCCAGTCGATGATGGTCAAGGTACGTAGACCCAAGAAATCGAACTTAACCAAGCCGGCAGTTTCAACGTCATTTTTATCGAATTGCGTAACTGGGAAGTTGCCGTCTGCATCGGCATAGATTGGCGCAAAATCGGTGATCGTGGTCGGTGAGATAACAACACCACCCGCGTGTTTACCCGCATTTCGCGTACAACCTTCAAGGATGCGACACTTATCAATCAGCTCACGAACTTCTTCATCAGCATCGTACAGCTCTGGCAATGCAGGCTCGGCAAGGAACGCTTTCTCTAGCGTCATTCCCGGATCGGGTGGTACAAGCTTTGAAATACGATCCACAAAGCCAAATGGGTGACCCAGTACACGGCCAACATCACGGATTACCGCTTTTGCCGCCATGGTACCAAAGGTAATGATCTGAGAAACCGCATCACGACCGTAGATTTCCGCAACGTGATCAATAACTTGGTCACGCTTATCCATACAAAAGTCGATATCGAAATCGGGCATGGATACACGTTCTGGATTCAAGAAACGTTCGAAAAGCAGATCGTATTCAAGTGGGTCAAGGTCGGTGATATCAAGCGCGTAAGCCACCAATGAACCCGCACCCGAGCCACGGCCTGGGCCTACTGGCACATCATTATCTTTTGACCATTGGATGAACTCCATTACGATCAAGAAGTAACCTGGGAAACCCATGTTATTGACAACTTCGAGCTCTACCTTGAGTCGCTCATCATATTCTGGTCTGCGCTCAGCACGAACTTTTTCGTCCGGGAATAGGAACGCCAAACGTCGTTCAAGACCTTCTTCAGATTTCTTGATCAAGAAGTCTTCAATCGCCAAACCTTCGGTCGGGAAGTTAGGCAAGAAGTATTCACCCAAACGAACGGTCACGTTACAACGCTTGGCAATCTCAACACTGTTTTCTAGCGCTTCTGGAATGTCTGAGAACAGCTCACACATCTCTTCTTCGCTACGAAGATACTGTTGGGCGCTGTAATTTTTTGGACGACGCGGATCGACCATGGTGTAACCATCGTGGATCGCTACGCGGATTTCATGGGCATCAAACAAATCTTCGGTTAAGAACACTACTTCATTGGTCGCTACCACAGGCAAGTCTTGTTGCTCTGCAAGTTCCAGTGCAAAGTGCAGATAAGTCTCTTCATCCGGACGACCAGTTCGAATCAGTTCGAGGTAAAAGCGATCGGCAAAGTAGGTTTTATAGAACTCAACACTGCTTGCCACCAGCTCCCGGTTACCCTTAAGCAAGGCTTTCCCGATCTCCCCATCTTTTGCGCCGGATAATAGAATTAGCCCTTCGGCGTTCTCGATCAACCACTCTCTATCAATTACTGGTTGATGCTGCACATGACCGCGTAAGTAAGCTTTTGAAATCAGTAATGTGAGGTTGTTATAGCCCTTGTTATCCGTTGCCAATACTGTCAGCTTGGTCAGTTCATCACCAAATTCTGGAGACTGCATTAGGAAGTCAGCACCAATAATAGGTTTAACCCCACACCCATGGGCTGTACCGTAGAACTTAACCAAACCACACAGGTTGGTAAAATCGGTCAGTGCTAGAGCGGGCATACCCATTGCAGCGACTTTTTTAACTAACGGCGGCACCTTAGAGAGGCCATCCACCATCGAAAAGTCACTGTGTACGCGTAGGTGAACAAACTTTGGATCTGACATTATTTTTCCTGAGTTCTAGGCTTCAGCCTAGGGTTACAACTGTGTGTATTTTATTTTTTTCTAGCGCAACTAAGCAACTTTATTCGATGCCTAGCTCTGGTTTACGTAAAACTCTAATCTATGCCAAGAATACGTTTTACTGGCTTAAAGCTCTTGCGGTAATGCTCAGTTACGCCATGTTTTTCAATCGCTTCGAAATGCGCTTTGGTCGGGTAACCTTTGTGTTTGGCAAAACCAAACTCTGGGTGAAGTTTATCGAGTTCTTCCATCTCTTGATCTCGAACCACTTTCGCAATAATCGATGCCGCACTGATCTCTGCCACTCGCAAGTCACCTTTGACCACAGCAAGCCCATCCATCGGAAGTTGAGGAACACGGTTTCCGTCAATGAGTGCCATATCCGGTTGAACGCTCAACCCAGCGATAGCACGCTGCATCGCAACCATGGTCGCTTGTAGGATGTTCAACTCATCAATTTCTTGTGGAGAACAGCGCCCAACAGACCACGCTAAGGCTTTCTCTTTGATTTCAGGAAGCAGCGCAAGGCGTTTTTTCTCAGACAATTTCTTTGAGTCGTTCAAGCCTTCGATGGGATTGTTAGGGTCGAGAATAACCGCAGCGGTCACCACATCGCCGACCAATGGTCCGCGCCCTACTTCATCAACCCCTGCAAACAGTTGGTAGCCTTGCGGATACTCAAATGGAGGAAGTTCTTTTTTCTCTTTTACTGCCATAACTCATCTCTTAATGTTCTGTAAATAAGCGCTTTATGCTTCAACAAAAGGTCGGTCAATCAACTTCAATACCGCGTTGGCTGCTTGTGTATCTGCATCTTTGCGGATCCAGTGATGCATCTCGGTAAAGCGCTCAATCAGCGCACGGTTGTCAGCGGATAACATCTTATCGACCGACGGAAACAAGAAATCTGGGTGGCACTGTTCAAGAATATGCTCTTTTACGATTTCTTCACCTGCCAGAATGTTAGGTAGGGATACAAACTCGGTGATCGCTAACTTTTTCACAATGTAGCCCGTCAGCTTATTGACCTTGTAGCCAACAACCATAGGACGTTTTAACAACATACATTCTAGCGCTACCGTGCCCGAAGCCAGCAAAACAGAATCAGCTGCGGTTATTACATTGGTTGCGGTGTCTTCCACTAGCGTGAATTCAAGCTCAGGTGCCGTCGATTGCCAGATCTCAGTAAACTGGTTTTTACGCTGTTCATTCACGAGCGCGACCACAAAGTTAATATCCGGGTATTTCTGTTTAATGCGTTGGCAAGTTTCAATAAATGGCTGAGCAATCAAACTCATTTCACCACCACGACTGCCCGGTAATACCGCCAACCACTGCTTATCTTGCGCTAAACCTAAAAGCTCACGAGCCTGTTGCTTGTTCGGCTCTAAAGGGAGCGCGTCTGCTAATGTATGACCAATAAACTCGCAGGCAACGTTATATTTATCGTAAAAGGCTTTTTCGAAAGGCAGGAAAGCCAATACCAAATCGGTTGCCTTGTCGATTTTAAAGATGCGCTTCGGACGCCAAGCCCATACCGAAGGACTCACGTAATGCACCGTTTTAATGCCAGCGTTCTTAAGATCCAACTCAAGTCTTATGTTAAAGTCGGGCGCGTCAATACCCACAAACACATCGGGTGGGTTTTGAGTAAAATACTTCACCAGCTCGGCTTTTACTTTTAACAAGCGAGGTAAACGGCCAAGCACTTCAACTAAACCCATGACGGCCAACTCTTCCATCTCGAAAAGAGACTCACAACCGAGCGCCTTCATCTTCGGCCCGCCAATACCAACAAACTCAGCATTAGGGTATTGTGCCTTGATAGCTTTGATAAAGCCTTCCCCTAATGTATCGCCCGACAGTTCACCAACGACAATACCTACGCGCAGTGGTGCATTCGAAACGAAGTCCGAACTATTGGTTGCTGCTTCTTGATGTGCCATAGTTTTCCAATTCCCTTCTCGCCGAAAACAAAAAAGATCGCCTAATTAAGTAGCGATCTTTTTGTTATACCAATCAAAGTCAGTCATTATTCAAGCTTAATATGATTGCCAAGCAATCCTATCAAGTATTAACGAATAATACCGCGCTCAGAGCTCTCTAGCATTTCTAGCATAGGAGTCACTGAAGCAAACTCTTTCGCCATTTCGCCCAAAGATACTTTCGCTTCTTCAAGTGTTTTACCTGAACGGTATAACTCTTTGTACGCTTTCTGTAGCGCTCGGATTTCAGGTTTTTCGAATCCGTTACGCTTCAAGCCTACTAAGTTTAGACCAAATGGCGCGGCGTGATTCCCCTGAGCAAGCACGTATGGCAGTACATCTTGAACAACCGCAGAGCAGCCGCCAATGTATGCATAAGCGCCAATTGAACAGAATGGGTGAATCGCAGAAAGTGCCATGACACCGGCGTAGTCACCAACGGTAACGTGACCACCTAAGATCGCGTTGTTACCAATATGAGTGTGGTTACCTACAATCACATCGTGCGCGACGTGCGCATTGACACACAGCAGGTTGTCATCACCAATCACTGTGGTTGCTTTGTCTTGTACCGTACCACGGTGGATCTGAACCGCCTCACGAATCACGTTGCGATCACCGATCACAACTGTCGTCTCTTCGCCGCCGTATTTCTTATCTTGATTTTCTTCACCAATGACAGCATGCGGAAAGATACGGTTTTCTTTACCTATCGTCGTGTGACCTTTAATCACAACGTGTGACATTACTTCCGTATCGTCACCAATGGTCACGTTACCAGCAATGTAAGTGAAAGGCCCAACGGTCACGTTAGCACCGATAGTAACATCACCCTCAATCACTGCTGCCGGGTGAATTTTCGCTGTTTCATGAATCATATTAAAACTCTCTACGAGCACATTTAAGTTCAGCTGAACATACAACCACGCCGTCGACTTTAGCGACACCGTTGAACGATGCAATACCACGGCGCTCTTTTAAGAATTCAACTTCGATAATCAGTTGATCGCCAGGGACAACTGGCTTACGGAATTTTGCTTTATCGACACTAGCAAAGTAGTAAAGCTCATTGCCAGAAGGCGCACCGAACGATTTAAATGCAAGAAGACCGGTTGCTTGTGCCATGGCTTCTAAGATCAACACACCTGGAAAAACAGGAAGTTGTGGGAAGTGGCCAGTAAACTGAGGTTCGTTAACAGAGACATTTTTAATCGCGGTCAGTGTCTTTTCTTTTTCGAAGCTAGTAACACGATCAATCATTAAGAATGGGTAGCGATGAGGTAATAGTTCCTGAATTTCAGTGATGTTCATCGTTGTCTGTTCAGTAGTCAAAGTCGTATTCCTATATGTATTCTTTTATTTAATTAGAAGGATTATAAACGAAAAAGACTCGCTATACGCGAGCCTTTTATTAGAAATGCTATAATTATGAATCCGCGCTCTTATCAATACGCTTTTCAACGGCTTTCAAACGCTTGTTCATCTCATCAATACGATGTACACGAGTAGCGGTTTTACGCCAATCTCTATTTGGCTGTAAAGGGATGCCCGAAGAGTACATGCCTTTTTCAGTGATACTGCGCATGACCATACCCATACCAGTGATCGTTACGCCGTCCGTGATTTCAATGTGACCATTGATCACACTACCACCGCCAATAATACAGTACTTACCGATCGTCGTACTACCCGCAATAATAGTACCACCAGCAAGCGCTGAACCATATCCAATGTGAACATTGTGAGCAATCTGAAGCTGGTTATCTAGGATAACGTTGTCTTCAATAATTGTGTCGTCTAATGCGCCACGATCAATGGTAGTACACGCGCCAATTTCTACGCGGTTACCAATACGAACCGAACCGACTTGCGGGATCTTCACCCACTCACCTTTCTCATTCGCGTAACCGAAGCCATCAGAGCCAATAACCGTGCTTGACTGGATCAAACATGCTTCACCAATCACGACTTCATGGTAAACGCTGACGTTAGCCCAAAGCTTAGTGCTAGCGCCAATCTTTGCGTTTTTACCGATAAAACAACCAGCACCGATGATCACATCGTCACCAAGAACAACACCAGACTCAATCACGGCGTTCGCACCAATAGACACATTTTGTCCAAGTGTTGCATCGCTCGCAATCGAAGCTGAATCAGCAATAGCCGCAGCCGGTGCTGGAGTAGTATCAAGCGCTTGAGCAACCTTAGCAAACGCAACGTATGGGTCGCTGACCACAATCACATTGCCATTACACAGTTCGCGCTCGCTCTCTTTAACCATAATAGCGGATGCTTTACAGTCACCTAGATGCTTGCTGTACTTCACGTTAGAAAGGAACGTAATGTTACCTTCTTGCGCTTTATCCATAGGAGCCACCGATGAAACAGTAATGCTACCGTCTCCGTGCAGTTCTCCCCCGGTAATCGTTGCCAATTCGGCTAAAGTCAGATTCTTCATAAAACTTATTTCAGTGCTTTAATTACTTGCTCAGAGATGTTGTATTCAGGCTTGCCGTATTGCAGCGCTTGGATATCAACAATCATGTCATAGCCTTCTTTATCCGCAACTTCCGTTACAGCATCTTGAATCACTTGGAACAGCTTCTGCTTCTCTTCAGCTTCACGACGCTGGCTAGCTTTCTCTAGAGCTTGAGCCTTGATTTTGTATTTGCTGTCTAGTTGACCAAGTTCAATGCGAAGCTTCTCAACTTCTTCTGGACCTAACAGCTCACCATCACGCTGAAGCTTTTCCATCTTGGTTTGAGCTTCCGCTTGAATGCTCTGCAGTTCTGCCGCTTTGTCTTTAAACTCTTCCTGCATCTTTTGAAGAACAACTTCACGCTGAGGTAAAGCTTGGAAGACTTGTGCCGTATTTACATAGCCGACTTTTTGTGCGGCTTCTGCAGCGGTTGCAAAGAAAGAAGAGCTAAGAACTACAAGGCCTAGACCGGCTGCTTTAATCATATGTTTCAAAATATTGTCCTTCAGATATTAGAATGTTTGACCAATGGTGAATGTGAAGACTTCCTCATCATCACCTTCGTAACTTTTAAGTGGTTTTGCAAGAGAGAAAACCAATGGGCCCATCGGTGACATCCATTGCAGTGCAGCACCATAAGATGCACGGTAGTTCGTTGGATCAGAGAAATCCTGATAGTACTTACCACCACTAGTTGGAGCGCCACGATCCACAAACTCGGTATCCCACACACTTGCTGCATCAATAAAAACGCTGGTTCGAATTTGGCTTCGTGCTTCATCCGATGCAAATGGCGTTGGTACGATTAACTCAAGGCTTGCCAATGCAATGGCATTACCACCAACAGAATCATCGGTTGCAGAGCTGTACGTCGGGTTGTTACCCGTGCTGCTGCCATAAACCGCTTTAGGGCCAGCCGAATTAGAGCCAAAACCACGCAGCGTGGTGAAACCACCCGCGTAATAGTTCTCGTAGAACGGGAACAGGTTATCGTTACCATCGGTTTGACCATAGCCATTACCATAACCTAGTCGACCACGCATCAATAGAGAGAACTCATGATTTTTGGTCACCGGTATGTAATTTTTTATGTCGTACTGGCCCTTAAAGTACTGAGCGCCAGAGCCTGGTACCGTCATTTTGACAAAGGCACGCTGGTGATTACCCGCAGTTGGGAAATAACCACGGTTAAGGTTGTTGCGCGTCCAAGAGATATTGATATCGAAGTCGTTGGTTAAGATGTGCTCGTCACCATATTGGCCGATACTTCTCGCGAATTGAATCGCTTGCACATAAGTCGGTACATTACCAATCTTGTTGTGCGTATAACCACCACCAAATTCGATTCGGTTAAGCTCATCCATAGGGAAACCCCATGTCAGGCTCGCACCATAACTTTCATTGGTATAGTCAATAATATCAGCTTCAGAAGCTTCAAATTCGTTGTAGAAGACCTTACCGCCTAAACTGACACCGTCAAGGTTCCAGTAAGGATCTCGGTAGTCTAAGCTCACGTTCTTTTGGTAATCGTTGACCATAGCACTTACGCCGACACGGTTACCTGAACCCGCAAAGTTATCCTGTTGTAGACCCACTTGGAAACTGACACCGGATTCCGTACCGTAGCCCACACCAAAGTTGATGCTGCCTGAGTTCGCTTCCTTAACGTCATAAACCAAATCGACTTGATCTTCACTGCCAGGTACACGCACCGTTTGTACGTCAACCGTTTCGAAGAAACCTAGACGGTTTAGACGCCCCTTACCGGTATCAATAGCTTTAGAGTTGAGCCAGTTGCCTTCCATTTGACGCATTTCACGACGCAAAACTTCATCTTTGGTCGAGTTATTCCCGGTAAAACGAATATCACGTACGTAGACACGGTTGCCCGCTTCTACATTGATCAATAGTGATACCTGTTTGGTTTCATCGTCAAACTCAGGAATAGTACGAACTTGTGGGTAGGCATAACCTGACTCTCCAAGAATTCGTTTCACGTTCTCTTCTAGAGACGTCACCGCAGAGCCGTTGTAGGTATCTCCGTCTTCAAACGGTACTAATGCTTCGAAGTCAGCCTCACGGCCAATCAACTCACCACGGAAGTCGACACCTTTCACGGTGTAAGCCTCACCTTCATCAATACCCAGCGTAATATAAACGCCTTTCTTATCTGGAGAGATCGCAACCTGAGTCGAGTCTACCTTAAACTTAAGGTGACCTCGGTCAAGGTAGTAAGATTTGAGCGCTTCGATATCACCCGCTAAAACTTGCTTCTGGTATTTATCATCCGCAAGAAAGTTCCACCATGCGACATCAACGTTGAGATTGAAACGGCTAAGAAGCTCTGCATCAGAGAAAACTTCGTTGCCGATAAAGTTGATTTGTTGAATTTTCGCAGAAACGCCTTCAGTAAAGACAAACTTCAGGTCTGAACGGTTACGTGGCAATGGGGTAACTACCGCTTGAACGGTCGCATTGTATTTACCTACGCTATAATAAAAGTCTTCAAGACCTTTTTCGATATTACTCAGCGCGGTACGATCAAGGGCTTCACCTTCACGCACGCCAGAGGCATCAAGGTTCTGCTGGAGTTGCTCTTCTTTGATCGCCTTGTTACCCGAGAATGAGATGCTGGCAATGGTTGGTCGTTCCTTAACTTGAACAATCAACACACCTTCATCACGAAGAACCTTCACATCCTCAAAGTTACCTGAAGCATAAAGTGCACGAATGATCTCAGAGACATCACCACCACTCACTTCATCACCAATACGTACTGGCATTTTCAGTAGAGCCGCACCGAGTGCAACACGCTGTAAGCCTTCGATCTTGATATCTTCAACTACAAAATTTTGTGCTCCGTTCGCGGCCACACTCGTCGCCAATAAACTTGCGAACAGAATTTGCTTAATCGCCATACTTATTCTAATTATTCCTTGCTACTACCAATGCCTGTAATAAACCATTCACAGACGAGTAAAATCGTTAAATATTGCTAGAGCCATCAAAGAGAAGAGGATTGCCCCTCCCACTCTGTACCCCATCTCCTGAACTTTTTCAGGGACAGGTTTGCGAGTAACGGCCTCAATAGCGAAAAAGAGCAAATGTCCGCCGTCCAGCATCGGCAGCGGAACCAAATTAATAATACCTAAGTTAACACTGATCAGAGCTAAAAAGCCTAAGAAGTAGACCAGACCATAGTCTGCGGTTGTGCCAGCACCTTTAGCAATGGAAATAGGGCCACTTAAGTTGTTTAAGCCGACATCACCCACGACCAACTTCTTAAGCATTGTCAGCGTCAAACCAATGATTTGACCTGTTTTATCAACGGCTTTCCCTACAGACTCAATTACACCAAATTGTAACTCAAAGCGATAATCTTCTGGCCATTCTGCGACTTCAGGGGCAATACCGGCGTAACCAATAGTCAAACCATCAGAGAGCTCACGACTTTTAGGTGTCATAACCAGAGGCTGCTCAACACCGTTTCGCAATATGACCAGGTTTAATGGTGTCATCGGGTTAGAACGAATTAACTCAACCACTGACTGCCACTGCTCAATGGGTAGTTGATTGATTTCAACAATCTTATCACCAGCTTCAAGCCCTGCTGACTGTGCCGCACCACCATCAATCACTTGAGCAATTACTGTCGATATCTCAGGAGAATACGGTCTAAAGCCCAGCGTAGTCATTGCCGACTCTGTTTCAGGGTTGAATGACCAGTCTGAGATATCCAATGTTATTTGTTGCTCAAAGCCAACATCGTCTTGTGAAGAGACCGTGACAGTCATGGACTGATCACCAATATGGGATATCAACCCCATATTAACGGATTCCCAATCTGCGGTTTTGATTCCCGAAATAGATTTAAGTTCCATTCCAGTTTCAATTCCGGCTTGTGCCGCAATAGATTGCGGAGTGACTTCACCGATCACAGGTTTAACCGCCGGGACACCGATCAAAAAAACTAACCAATAAGCAAAAACAGCAAAGATAAAGTTAAATGCAGGCCCCGCTCCGACAATCGCGGTGCGTTTCCATAAAGGTTTTTTATCAAAAGCGCAGTGCTGCTGATCTTCTGGAATATCATCAACACGGCTATCAATCATCTTAACGTAGCCGCCTAATGGAATCACCGACAAGCTGTATTCGATACCGTCACGACCCACTTTACTCCAGATTGATTTACCAAAACCAATCGAGAATTTTTCAACCTTAACCCCACAGCGGCGTGCAACCCAAAAGTGTCCAAATTCATGAACAGCAACCAGAATGCCAAGCGCTACGATAAAAGAGGCGAAGTTCCACAAAATTCCACTCATGCTAGCTGCTCTTTAATAAATTGAATGGCGATTTGACGAGACATATTATCGAGTTCAAGCAGGCTTTCCAAGCTGTCTAAGCCCTCAGAGTTATGTTGTTCACATACTTTCCCCATAACATGCTCATTGATCACAGCAATATCGGTAAACCTCACTTGCTTGTTCAAGAAAGCATCGACAGCAATTTCGTTGGCCGCGTTAATTGCGGTGGTGGCGTGCTGCCCCAAGTAACACGCTTCTATCGCTAACCTTAAACATGGGTAACGGCTAAAGTCTGGATCTAAAAAGGTAAGCTCACCCACTTTGGTAAAATCTAGAGGTTTAACACCAGCGTCAATGCGCTCAGGGTAAGATAGGGTCAGAGCAATAGGCGTTGCCATGTCAGGTTCGCCCATTTGAGCCAGTACAGAGCCATCTTTGTACTGAACCATAGAATGAATCACAGATTGAGGATGAATAATCACCTTTAATTGGTCCTGAGAAGCATTGAATAACCATTTAGCTTCAATGTACTCTAGGCCTTTATTCATCATCGTTGCAGAGTCGACAGAGATCTTCGGTCCCATCGACCAGTTAGGGTGAGCGATCGCGCGTTCAGGTGTTACTGATTGTAGCTCTGCAACATCGGTATATCGAAAAGGACCACCGGAGCCTGTCAAAAGAATATGGCTAATACCACTCTTCGCTAAATCACAACGGCCTAAGTTCGCTTGTATCTTTTGCGGCAGGCACTGGAAGATAGCATTATGCTCACTGTCGACAGGAAGTAGCTCAGCACCGTACTGCTCGACAGCGTCGATAAACAACTGACCAGACATCACCAGGGCTTCTTTATTAGCCAGTAGAATACGCTTACCGGCCTTAACTGCAGCCATCGTAGGCAGCAAACCCGCCGCCCCAACGATCGCTGCCATCACCGTATCCACTTCATCTAAAGAAGCGACCTGACATATACCCTCTGAGCCGGATAGCACTTGGACGTTAGGGTGACTCACTGACAACGCTCCAGCTAACTGAGATGCAGCCTCAGGGCAAGCCATAGCAACATAGCTTGGTTGCCACTTTTTGACTAACACCAGCATCTTTTCAACATTCGAGCCAGCTGCCAGTGCAACGACCGAATAAAGGTCTGGGTTTTGTTCAACAACTTTTAGTGTACTTGCACCAATTGAACCGGTAGCGCCAAGGATAGTTAAATTTCGCATCACATAGGACCGTAGAAATGTAATAAAGGGCAGTAGGCAGTATCACTGCCCTTTTAATTATAATGCTAAATACAACAGAGCAAAGACAGGGAATGCAGCCGTTAGGCTGTCTATTCTATCCAGTATACCACCATGACCAGGGATCAGGTTGCTACTGTCTTTTACTCCAGAAACACGCTTGAACATACTTTCGACAAGATCACCAAGAACTGAGATAACAACAGTCACTAAGGTAATCACGATCATGTGAAGCGGGCTTGTGAATTGAATATCAAACAAACCTGCAAAGACCCAAGCTACGATCACGGCAGCAATAATGCCCCCAATAAGACCTTCAATCGTCTTATTTGGGCTGACAGCGGGTGCCATTTTTCGCTTACCAAAGCTCTTACCTGAAAAGTAAGCGCCACTGTCGGCTGCCCAGACTAATAAGCAGACAAACATCACTAATTTCGCACCATGATAAGGATCAACGTCGATACCAGTAGCGCGCAGGATCACGACACTCCAAAAGAATGGTAGTAGAGTTAACACGCCAAACCCATGGCGAAGAATGGATGAGTCTTTCCATGCCGGCATAGATCTAGGGTAAGTTACCGCCATCGCACTCGCGATTACCCACCAAACAGAGCCAATGATTAAAATAGCATAGTGGACACTCGATAAGTTATTAAGACTAAATGCATCAAAAGGGATAAATGCAAAGCTTGCTGCACTTACGACAACCGTGGGTATCAAGGCTAAATAACGCGATTTACTTTCAACAAACTGAGTCCACTCCCAGAAGCCCAACAGCGAGATAAGCGCTAATGAAAGAATAAACGTAGGCAGTGATAACTCGAAAATACCTAGAATAACTAGAGGAGCTAAAATCAACGCGGTAATAATTCGTTGTTTCAAAAAAAAATCCTTATTAACTGTCCATCAGAGCTTTAATTTGATCTCCGGTGCATCCAAAACGACGCTCGCGGTTTACAAACCAAGTCACAGCTTCTACTAAGCTGTCTTCATTAAAGTCTGGCCAGAATTGCTCTGTGAAATACATTTCGGCGTAAGCCAACTGCCAAAGCATAAAGTTACTAATGCGGCACTCGCCACTAGTGCGGATCAGGAGATCGACTTCAGGAATATCGGCCATGGTCAGGTGCTGTGTAATCATAGCTTCATCAATGTCATCTACACTAATATCACCAGACTTTACCTGCTGGGCAATAGAAACCATTGCTTGCTGAATATCCCATTTGCCGCCATAGTTCGCCGCAATATTAATAACCATACCGGTATTGGTGCGAGTTAACGCTTCTGCTTCTTCAATCTTCTTTTGTAGTCGTTCATTAAAACGACTTTTGTCACCAATAACACGAAGCTGTAAATTATTTTTATGAATTTTTTTCGCTTCGCTTGAAAGAACGGAGATAAACAGTTCCATCAAAATACCGACTTCTTCCTCAGGACGACGCCAGTTTTCGCTACTAAATGCAAAAAAAGTTACAGCTTTGATGCCAAGTCTGGCTGCAGAAGAGATGGTTTTACGAACGGCTTGAACACCGTTTTTATGACCAAAGACGCGAGGCTTGCCCTGAGCTTTTGCCCAACGGCCATTACCATCCATAATGATAGCAATGTGTTTCGGAAGAGAGTCTGTGAACGCTTGAGAATTATGCATAAAAGAGGGAATCAAATTCTAATAGTCGAACAGAGTAGCATAAAAAAACGCTGCACCGTGAGTACAGCGTTTTTCCGGAAAGAAAAGAATAGGGAAAATTAAACTTCCATCAACTCTTTTTCTTTAGTTGCTAGAACTTCGTCTACGTTCTTAACCGCAGCGTCAGTTAGCTTTTGAATTTCGTCTTGTGCTTTACGATCTTCATCTTCAGAGATTTCTTTATCTTTAAGAAGCGCTTTTAGATCGCCATTCGCGTCACGACGGATGTTACGGATCGCAACACGGCCACCTTCAGCTTCGCCACGAACGATTTTAACTAGGTCTTTACGACGCTCTTCAGTTAGCGGTGGAAGTGGAACACGGATAACCGTACCAGCAGACATAGGGTTTAGACCTAGGTCAGATGTTAGGATTGCTTTTTCTACTAGAGGAGTCAGTGTTTTATCAAACACTGTGATTGCTAGTGTACGTGCATCTTCAGCGATAACGTTAGCTACTTGAGTCAAAGGAGTTGGAGCACCGTAGTACTCAACAGTAAGACCAGAAAGTAGGCTTGGGTGCGCACGACCTGTACGAATTTTTTGTAGGCTGTTTTTTAGTGCATCAACACTTTTTACCATGCGCTCTTGAGCGTCTTTTTTGATTTCGTTAATCACAATTTCACCTTGATTATGTTCTTTCTTCAAGAAAGCTTTTATTTGGAGTGATAAGGATAAGCTTACCGAAGTATAACCTTCAGTAAGCCCGAAAAATTAGTCAGCGTCGCTGATTAATGTACCTTCAGTTTCACCCATAACCACGCGACGTAATGCGCCTGGCTTATTCATGTTAAATACACGGATTGGCATTTTGTGATCACGTGCTAGCGTAAATGCAGCCAAGTCCATTACTTTCAATTCTTTTTCAAGAATCGTGTTGTAAGACAAAGTATCATACAGCTCTGCGTCTGGGTTTGCTACTGGGTCAGCCGTAAATACACCATCTACTTTTGTTGCTTTTAGAACAACGTCAGCTTCGATTTCGATACCACGTAGGCATGCAGCTGAATCCGTAGTGAAGAATGGGTTACCAGTACCCGCTGAGAAGATCACAACACGGCCTTGACGCAGTTGGCTGATTGCATCTGCCCAGTTGTAGTCGTCACACACACCTTTAAGAGGGATAGCTGACATGACACGTGCGTTTACGTAAGCGCGGTGCAGGGCGTCGCGCATTGCTAAGCCGTTCATTACCGTTGCAAGCATACCCATGTGATCACCAACAACGCGGTTCATACCAGCTTCAGCGAGGCCTGCACCACGGAACAGGTTACCGCCACCGATAACAACACCAACTTGAACACCTAGTTCAACCAATTCTTTTACTTCTTGCGCCATACGATCAAGGATCGTTGGATCAATACCAAAACCTTCTTCGCCTTGTAGCGCTTCACCGCTAAGTTTTAACAGAATACGTTGATAAGCTGGTTTAGGGTTCGTAGTCATGGAGTTTACCTTCCAAAGAGTTGATGATTAACAGTCATGGATAAAAACTGAATATGTCAGTTCGCATTCATAACAGCTAACGTTGCGAGCAAAAATAATTCACTATTCATAAAAAGACCGTAGCAATGGCCACGGTCTTTTTTCAAACAATACGCTAAGGATTAACCTTTTTGTACCGCTGCAACTTCGTCAGCGAAGCTCATTTCAGCAGCTTTCTCGATGCCTTCACCAACTTCTAGACGTACGAAGTTAGATACTGAAGCGCCTTTCTCTTTAAGGATAGCGCCAACAGTTTGCTTAGGCTCCATGATGAAAGCTTGACCAGTTAGAGATATTTCGCCCGTGAATTTCTTCATACGGCCAACAACCATTTTCTCTGCGATTTCAGCTGGTTTGCCTTCGTTCATAGCGATTTCAACTTGAACTGCTTTCTCTTTAGCAACTACGTCTGCAGGTACGTCTTCTGGGTTTAGGAACTCAGGACGTGATGCAGCAACGTGCATTGCAACGTGCTTAAGAGTTTCAGCTTCGCCTTCACCAGCAACAACAACACCGATTTTCTCGCCGTGACGGTAAGAAGCTAGTGCAACACCTGAAACGTATTGTACGCGACGGATGTTGATGTTTTCGCCGATTTTTGCAACTAGAGCAACACGAGTTTCTTCGAACTGTGCTTGTAGCTCTTCAACAGTTGCTTGAGAAGCTACTGCTGCAGCTGCAACTTCTTCTGCGAATGCAGTGAAGTTAGCATCTTTTGCTACGAAGTCAGTTTGACAGTTAACTTCAAGAAGAGCAGCTACGCCGTTCTCTTCTTTGATGATGATTGCGCCTTCAGCAGCAACGTTACCAGCTTTCTTAGCTGCTTTCGCTGCGCCAGATTTACGCATGTTTTCAATTGCTAGTTCGATGTCAGCGTTTGCTTCTACAAGCGCTTTCTTACATTCCATCATGCCAGCGCCAGTGCGCTCGCGAAGTTCTTTAACTAGAGCAGCAGTTACAGTTGCCATTCTCTATTCCTCGGTTGATTCGAAAATAAGGTAAAAATCAGGGGCCAAAATGAGGCCCCCGATCTAACTATAACTTAGCTTACATTTAATAAAGATTTCAAAATCTAAATTAGCTAAGCCAAGCGTGATTCAGAGCCGCTATTATTCAGCTTCTACAAAACCATCTTTTTCAGCAGCTACAGCAGCAACATCTTTGTTACGACCTTCTTTAACCGCGTCTGCAGCAGCGTTTAGGTAAAGCTGTACTGCACGGATTGCATCATCGTTACCTGGGATAACGAAGTCAACGCCGTCTGGGTTAGAGTTAGTATCAACTACAGCGTAAACTGGGATACCTAGGTTGTTTGCTTCTTTAACTGCGATGTGTTCGTGATCAGCATCGATTACGAATAGAGCGTCTGGTAGGCCGCCCATGTTCTTGATACCACCAAGAGATTTCTCTAGCTTCTCCATTTCGCGAGTACGCATTAGAGCTTCTTTCTTAGTAAGCTTGTCGAAAGTACCGTCTTGAGCTTGCGCTTCAAGTTCTTTCAGACGCTTGATAGACTGACGAACAGTTTTGTAGTTCGTTAGCATACCGCCTAACCAGCGGTTGTTAACGTAGAACTGGTTGCTGTTGATAGCAGCTTCTTTAACAGCTTCAGATGCAGCGCGCTTAGTACCAACAAAAAGAACTTTACCTTTCTTCTCGCCAACTTTAGCGATTTCAGCTAGAGCGTCGTTGAACATTGGTACAGTTTTTTCTAGGTTGATGATATGTACTTTGTTACGAGCACCAAAGATGAATGGCTTCATTTTTGGGTTCCAGTAACGAGTTTGGTGACCGAAGTGAACACCAGCTTTAAGCATATCGCGCATTGATACAGTTGCCATTTTAAAATCCTCTATGGGGTTAGGCCTCCACATCCCCCATGAATCCGACCCCTAACAACTAACCACTTTTCAGCCGTTATTCGTGTTGTTGAGGCACCCCGGAACATGTGTCGGAATGTGTGTGATTTAAAGATATAAGTTAGTAGACACAAAGTCAGTTTCGCCAATTGGAGAAAACAGTCCTGATGTCCGGCGCGCTTTATACCATATTTTGTCTATCTATGGCTAGAAAAAAATCTAAAAATGGCGACTGCTATACTGATCCCTAAAGGCGAATTTCCTCTATAAATAGTGTCCCTTTCCAATCGCTTCGGTATCAACAACCGAACATTGTTCACTGTGGTTGAGCTGTATCCACCAACATTGTACGGATATGGGAATGTTGCGCTAAATTGCTGCACTGATAGAATAGCCTCAATATGCACACTTAGGTGCGACCAAATTAAGAGATATGCAATGGCTGTAAAAATTAAAACTGCTGAAGAAATTGAAAAAATGCGCGTCGCCGGCAAGCTGGCTTCTGAAATTCTAGAGATGATTGAACCTCACATCCAAGTGGGTACCACTACGGAAGAGCTCAATACGCTTTGTCACGAGTACGCTCTAGAAAGAGGCGCATACTCAGCACCACTTGATTACCACGGTTTCCCTAAGTCAATCTGTACGTCTATCAACCACATTGTGTGCCACGGCATTCCAGCATCACAAGATGAGACAGGCAGCACAGGTCAATTCAAACCTGCTGTACTGAAAGATGGCGACATCCTGAACGTAGATATCACAGTTATCATCCCTGATGACGAAAACGCAGATCTAAGCACTCGCCCTCAAGGCTACCACGGTGACACATCTAAGATGTTCCTAGTGGGTGAAGTCTCTCCGGCAAACAAACGTCTGTGCATGGTTGCTCAAGAAGCACTTTACGAAGGCATGCGCCAAGTTAAGCCGGGTGTGCAACTTGGCCAGATCGGTACGGCTATCGAGAAGTACATCAAAACAAACAATAAGAACAACCCACGCGCTAAGTTCTCTATTGTTAAAGATTACTGTGGTCATGGTATTGGTTCTGAGTTCCATGAAGACCCACAAGTGGTTCACTACAAAAACAGTGACCGTACAGTACTAAAAGCGGGCATGTGCTTCACGATTGAGCCAATGATCAACGCGGGTAAGTTTGGCTGTCGTCTTGACGACCAAGACAACTGGACCGTATACACCGCAGACAGCAAGAACTCAGCTCAGTGGGAACATACCTTAGTTGTGACTGACACAGGTTGTGAAGTACTGACACTGCGCAGTGACGATACGATTCCACGCATAATGAAGAACGCTTAGTTTAGAATCTGCAATCTATAGCCATAGCGCTAAAGCAAACCTTTTGAAATATCCTCGCACTGCCGAGGATATTTTTTTATCCGCTCAATTTCGATTTTCCATCCGCTTCTGTTAGATTATCTAATATTCTCATTTGCTTGCACGGAAAGCAGACTATGTCTTATCAATGCCCTCTTACGTTCAGCGACGAACAAATTGAAATCAGCGAACTAAAAAATCAACTCGAGATCTTCACCCAGTATCAAAAAAGTGAATTTCTAAACCATCATCCAGTCACAGATTTAGTACTGCTGCGATCCGAATACATGGATTTATTGCTCAACCGTTTATGGGAGCATTTCGGATTCAACAAACTGCCTCATATCTCTCTAGTCGCGGTGGGTGGCTATGGTCGTGGTGAACTTCATCCTTTATCCGATATTGATATTTTAATCGTCTCACAAAAGACATTGCCACCAGCGCTTGGCGAAAAAGTCTGCCTGTTCATCACCTTATTGTGGGATCTACGACTCGAGGTAGGCCATGCTGTACGCTCGATAGCCGAGTGTATTGATATCGGTATCGAGGATTTAACAGTCGCAACTAACCTGCAAGAGTCACGTTTACTCAGTGGCAGTGAAGATACCTTTCAAGAGCTAAAGATGAAAATTCATTCGGATTCATTTTGGCCCAGTGAAAGCTTCTATAAAGCTAAGATTCAAGAACAGAAAGAACGTCATGCTCGCTACCATGACACCACTTACAATCTAGAGCCGGATATCAAGTCGACGCCAGGTGGGTTGCGAGACATCCACACATTAAGTTGGGTAGCACGTCGACACTTTGGTGCGACCTCGTTATTAGAGATGAGCAAATACGGCTTTCTGACCGATGCTGAATATCGTGAGTTGGTCGAATGCCAAGATTTCTTATGGCGAGTTCGCTTTGCACTGCATATAGAATTGCGCCGCTACGACAACCGACTCACGTTTGCCCATCAAGCTCAAGTCGCCGAGCACCTTGGTTACACAGGCGAAGGCAACCGTGGTGTCGAGATGATGATGAAGGAGTTTTACCGAACCCTTCGCCGTGTGGCTGAGCTCAATAAAATGCTCCTAAAACTGTTTGATCAAGCGATCATTAACGGCGGTCAAACAAGAGACGCAGAAATCCTCGATAGCGACTTTCAGCGCCGTGGTGCATTGATAGAAGCGCGCAAACCGGCTCTATTCCAAGCGAGACCGGAAACGATTCTCGATATGTTTATCCATATCGCCAACGACTCTTCTATCGAAGGAGTAAGTCCCCCCACTTTACGCCAACTGCGTACTGCACGCCGCCGATTAAACCGGTTCCTGCATACCATTCCCGAGGCGCGTGAAAAATTCATGTCGCTCGTTCGCCACCCAAATGCACTGCACAAAGCCTTTAGTTTGATGCACGAGTTGGGAGTATTATCTGCATACTTACCCCAGTGGAGCCAGATAGTCGGCCAGATGCAGTTTGACCTGTTCCATGTTTACACTGTTGATGAACACAGTATTCGCCTTCTCAAGCAGATCAACCGCTTCAATCAAATTGAAAACCACGATAAGCACCCTATTTGCTGTGAAGTTTACCCTCGAATTCAAAAGAAAGAATTACTGATCCTCGCCGCCATATTCCACGATATCGGTAAAGGTCGTGGGGGCGATCACTCCGAAATTGGCGCTGTTGAGGCTTACTCTTTCTGTATTGAGCATGGGCTATCGAAGCCCGAAGCAAAACAAGTCGCGTGGTTGGTACAAAGCCACTTATTGATGTCTGTCACCGCGCAACGCCGTGATATTTACGATCCCGATGTGATTACCGAGTTTGCCAAAAAAGTTCGCGATGAAGAATCATTAGAACTGTTGGTATGCCTAACCGTCGCTGATATCTGTGCAACCAATCAAGAGTTGTGGAACAGTTGGAAACGGACCCTGCTTGCAGAGTTATTCCACTCGACTCAGCGTGCGTTGCGTCGTGGCTTAGAAAACCCGGTTGATGTGAGAGACCGCATCCGTCACAACCAACAATTGGCATCCGCACTGCTGCGTAAAGAGGGCTTCACTGCTCGTGAGATTGAAGTACTTTGGCAGCGTTTTAAAGCCGACTACTTCCTACGTCATACCCACACGCAAATCGCTTGGCACTGTGAGCATCTGCTGCGCATTGAAGACCCAGATCAGCCTTTAGTGCTGATCAGCCAGAAAGCGACCCGAGGTGGTACTGAGGTGTTTGTCTACTGTCGAGATCAAACGGCACTGTTTGCGACCGTGGTGGCTGAGCTTGATAGACGCAACTTTAACGTCCACGACGCCCAAGTTATGGTCAGCAAAGATGGTCATGTCTTGGATACCTTTATCGTACTCGATCAACATGGTGAAGCGATTGATGAAGCAAGACATAAAGCCGTCGCTAAACACCTTACTCATGCCCTGGCTGATGGTAGACCAAGCAAGATTAAGACGCGTCGCACACCACGTAATCTACAGCATTTCAAAGTCAAAACTCTGGTGGAATTCCTGCCAACTAAGAGTAAAAAACGCACCTTGATGGAGCTAAGAGCACTCGACACGCCAGGGCTTCTGGCCCAAGTTGGCGCAACTTTTGCGGAATTAGACATCAATTTGCACGGCGCAAAAATTACCACTATTGGTGAGCGTGCAGAAGATTTGTTTATCCTAACCAGCGAAACTGGAGGAAGACTCTCTGAAGAGCAAGAGCAAGCGCTAAGAGAAAGGTTAACGGAGCATGTATCTGAGCTGGCACCTTAGTAAACCAAGGTAGCTTGAAAATGGGCTAACCAAGTAAAGCAAACTACACATTGAGTCTTTTCAACTAAAAAGTAGTCAAGAGGTGTGGGTAACGATAGAGCGATCTTGCCCACAACTTACTGTCAATTCATGAGTGTCAGCTATCTAGCTCTTGGTTAGACTGCTACATTGATTAATGCTAATAATCCGTATTACATCATCAACTAGAGGTCGCTTATGTATCCAAACCTCACTGGCTTAGGTATTCACGAACCTAAACAGATTGAACGTTACTCCCTTCGCCAAGAAGCCCATAAAGATATCCTGAAGATTTATTTTCGTAAGCAGAAAGGTGAGCTATTCGCGAAAAGCGTCAAGTTCAAATATCCCCGACAAATAAAAAGTGTGCCAGTCAGCGGTAGGAACAATCAATACAAAGAAATAACAGAGATAAACCGTAATCTCACCCTTGTCATTGATGAACTGAATAAGATCACCAAACCTACCCCAACGGCTGAGATGGATGTGAAACAGAAGATCCTCACAGATCTGCGCCACTTAGAAAAAGTGGTGTCTAGCAAAATCGCCGAGATAGAAGCTGACTTAGACAAGCTGAAATAAGAAATCCCCACCAAGGCGATTGGTGGGGATTATCAACTAACTGTAGGTCAGTTCAAGCAGACTTACGAACAACCTGATCCTATTTGGTTAGGTCATCGAAAAAGTTTTTAACGCCGCTGAAAAAACCTTCTGATTTTGGCTTGTGTTTGCTTGCCGCTTCGCCACCACAGGTTTCTTCAAACTCACGCAGTAGTTCTTTTTGACGAGCACTTAGCTTAACCGGTGTTTCGACCACTAGTTTAACGATTAGGTCACCGACACCGCCGCCACGAACGCCTTTCACGCCTTTGCCACGCATACGGAACATACGGCCCGTTTGTGTCTCTTCTGGCACTTTAAGGTTTACACGGCCATCCAGTGTTGGAACTTCAACTTCACCACCCAAAGCAGCCATAGAGAAGCTTACTGGCACTTCGCAGTAAAGGTTGTTGCCGTCACGCTCAAAGATATTGTGCTCTTTAACGTGAACTTGTACATAAAGGTCGCCAGCCGGAGCACCGTGCTCTCCCGCTTCACCTTCGCCAGATAGACGAATACGATCGCCAGTATCAACACCCGCTGGGATCTTAACGTTAAGGGTTTTGGTCTTCTGTTTGCGACCTTGACCGTGACAAGAGTTACATGGGTCTTTGATGATCTTGCCTTTACCATTACAAGTAGGACAAGTCTGTTGAACCGCAAAGAAACCTTGGCGCATTTGTACTTGGCCGTGGCCATGACACGTACCACATGTTTGTGGTGAAGAGCCTTTCTTGGCGCCGCTGCCGTCACACGTATCACACTCAACAAGTGTTGGTACTTCGATCTCTTTAGAAACACCACGAACTGCCTCTTCTAGAGAAAGTTCCATGTTGTAACGTAAATCTGAACCGCGTTGTGCACGCTGTTGACCGCCACCACGACGACCGCCGCCGAAGATGTCGCCAAAGACGTCACCGAAAATATCGCCGAAATCACCTTGACCACCGCCGCCGCCCATGCCGCCTTGTTCAAAAGCTGCGTGGCCGTATTGGTCGTAAGCTGCTTTCTTTTGAGGATCGGTTAGGATCTCGTACGCTACTTTTACTTCTTTAAACTTATCTGCTGCGGTGTCGTCACCCTGGTTACGGTCCGGGTGGAATTTCATCGCTAAGCGTTTGTACGCTTTTTTAATATCGCGCTCTGATGCATCGCGGCTTACGCCTAATACTTCGTAAAAATCACGTTTTGACATGTTCTAGGTCACCAAATAATTGCTACTACCGAATCATCACTTCAGTAGTCTGTGTATCAATCTAGATAAAAGTTCTGCTGGCTGAAACGCCGAATAAAGCTATTATCTAGATCGACAAGTCTAAATACAAATTTACGGGCGTGAGAGTTACCTCTGACGCCCGTATATTTAGAAATCGAAAAACGACTTTTTCTAAGCTAAAACACGTTAGTTCAAGGAGAAGGCACGGACTTTCTTAACCAACCAAAAGGCAAGTGTAAGTGAGTACCTTCGACGCGGAAATCACGTGTTATAGCGACGAAAAATTATTTTTTGTCGTCTTTAACTTCTTCAAACTCCGCGTCTACCACATCGTCGTCTTGCTTAGGTTGCTCACCCGCTTCTGCGCCAGCTTGCTGTGCTTGAGCTTGTTGTTGAGCGATTTCCATTAGCTTCTGAGCTGCTTGCATAAGTTCTTGAACTTTAGCGTCGATAGCTTCTTTGTCATCACCAGACTTAACTTCTTCTAGTGCCGTGATAGCTGCTTCGATCTTCTCTTTCTCTTCAGCAGGTAGAGCTTCACCAGCTTCTTCTACTTGCTTACGAGTACCGTGAATCATTTGGTCAGCTTGGTTACGTGCAGTTACTAGCTCTTCGAACTTTTTGTCCGCTTCTTTGTTAGCTTCTGCTTCTTGTACCATTGCTTCGATCTCTTCCTCAGACAGGCCGCCTGATGCTTGGATAGTGATCTTCTGCTCTTTACCTGTCGCTTTATCTTTAGCAGATACGTTCAGGATACCATCAGCATCTAGGTCGAATGTTACTTCGATTTGTGGCATGCCACGTGGTGCTGGTTGGATACCTTCTAGGTTGAACTGACCAAGAGACTTGTTGTAAGTCGCTTGCTTACGCTCACCTTGAAGAACGTGGATAGTTACTGCGTTTTGGTTGTCTTCAGCTGTAGAGAACACTTGATCCGCTTTAGTAGGGATAGTTGTGTTTTTCTCGATAAGCTTAGTCATCACGCCGCCCATCGTTTCGATACCGAAAGATAGAGGAGTAACGTCTAGTAGTAGAACGTCTTTAACGTCACCAGCTAGTACACCACCTTGAACAGCAGCACCCATTGCAACAGCTTCGTCAGGGTTCACGTCTTTACGTGGCTCTTTACCGAAGAATTCCGTTACTTTAGCTTGAACCATAGGCATACGAGTCTGACCACCAACTAGGATAACGTCAGTGATTTCGCCTACAGATAGATCAGCATCTGCTAGAGCTACTTTTAGTGGCTCAAGAGAACGTTGAACTAGGTCTTCAACTAGAGACTCAAGCTTCGCACGAGTCACTTTGATGTTCATGTGCTTAGGACCAGTCGCATCGGCAGTAACGTAAGGTAGGTTTACGTCAGTTTGAGTAGTAGAAGAAAGCTCGATTTTCGCTTTTTCTGCTGCTTCTTTAACACGCTGCATTGCTAGTGGATCAGCTTTAAGGTCAATACCTTGCTCTTTCTTGAACTCATCTACTAGGTAGTTGATCATGCGGTTATCGAAATCTTCACCACCAAGGTGAGTGTCACCGTTAGTTGAAAGAACTTCGAAAGTCTTCTCGCCTTCTACTTCATCGATTTCGATGATAGAGATATCGAATGTACCACCACCAAGGTCGTATACAGCGATAGTGCGATCACCGCCTTGCTTGTCTAGACCGTAAGCTAGAGCAGCAGCAGTTGGTTCGTTGATGATACGTTTAACATCTAGACCAGCGATACGGCCAGCATCTTTCGTTGCTTGACGTTGAGCATCGTTAAAGTAAGCAGGAACAGTTACTACTGCGCCAGTTACTTCTTCGCCTAGGAAGTCTTCAGCTGTTTTCTTCATTTTCTTAAGAACTTCAGCAGATACTTGAGGAGCAGCCATTTTTTGGCCTTGCGCTTCAACCCATGCATCACCGTTGTCAGCCTTAACAATGTTGAAAGGCATGATTTCGATATCGCGTTGAACTTCTTCATCTTCAAAACGACGACCGATTAGACGCTTGATAGCGAACAGTGTGTTTTGAGGGTTAGTAACAGCTTGACGTTTTGCAGGTTGACCAACTAGCGTTTCGCCTTCTGTGTATGCGATTACTGATGCTGTTGTGCGTTCGCCTTCAGCATTTTCAATTACGCGTGGTTTGTCGCCGTCAAGAACAGCAACACAAGAGTTAGTAGTACCTAAATCAATACCAATGATTTTACCCATCAGGCCATCTCCGAAATATATTCTATTAAGTTTTTGCTATACCCACATATGTGGGGGTGGTAATTAGAGAATCAACCCTAATACACAAAATTAAAGTGCAAATGTAATTTGCTTTCGTATGCACCATAGATAAGGGCTGCAAACTGGTTTTCAAGGGAATAAGTGAAAAAAATCTATTTTTTCTTCGCCAGTTTTTGCATAAAAGTAACGGCTGACCGATCCCTCGCCACTTGAGACTCGAAACGAAAGAGATTTAGCACCAACCACGTTCCTCTTTTTAGCTAACGCCTTTAAATCACATCAAAGCTCTTATCAGCAGAAACAAAAAGCCCCGCTCTAAATTAAGCGAGGCTCCTCATTATCAGGTCTTAATCAAAAATTAAGCTTCGACTTTCTGCAGTGCAGTGTCTTCGTTTAGTTCAACACTGATTTCACCTTCAGACTGAGCCACGATAGTGTTAACCGCTGTATCACCGACTACGTTAGAAGAAGTACAAAACATATCGTTGATACGGTCTACTGCAGCAATGATAGCTAGGCCTTCTGGTGGTAAACCGAGTTGATGTAATACAACACCTACCATAACAACACCACCTCCCGGAACACCACCAGCACCAATAGACAGTAGCAAAATAGTAATACCAAGCGTAAAGATGTCTGCGGTTTGGATTGGTTGACCAAATGCGTTGGCTACGAAGATAGTGCCAAGCGCAATATAAACGGATACACCGGCCATATTCATCGTAGCACCTAGAGGAACACCAAAGCCCGCTACTGATTTTGAAACCCCTAATTTTTCAGTCAAGGTGCGCATCGTAACTGGAATCGTTGCGTTTGAACTTGCTGTTGAAAGCGAGAATAAGATTTGCTCACGAACCGCACGTAAAAATGTTTTTGAAGAGCAGCGAGTCGTTAGAGCCACAGCCGTCGGGTAAAATATGAATATTTGGAACATAAGCATTGCGATAACAAGTGCAACATAACCCGCCACCGACATCAATGTGCCTGAATCGAGCGTTGCCCCTAAGTTAATCATCAGCGCGAAGACACCGTAAGGCGCTAAACTCATCACCAACCCAATAAGCTTCATCATTAACTCGTTACCAAGCTTAAATGCGTTAGCGATTGGTGCCCCGCGATCTTGCATCGCTTGAATACCGATACCAACTAGAATCGCCATAAAGATGATTTGCAACATATCGCCGCTTGCAAATGCTGCTGCTGGGTTACTTGGGATAATATTAACGATAAGTGAGAAAATATCAGGAGTCTCGGTTGTCGCAAGTTCAACGGACTCAGAAACTGTTCCCGCTAAATTCGCTCCAGCCCCCGGTTGGAAAATCATTCCAATAGTCAGTGCAAGCACGATCGCAATAACAGTATTTAAAATATATAGAGAAAAGGTTTTACTGCCTAAGCGACCAAATGAACTTAAGTCCTTTAGATCAACAATACCGCAGACAATTGAAAAGAAAACCAATGGGACAACCATCAATTTAATCATTTCAACAAACATAGTTCCGACACCGTTAGCCAAGCCTAACAGGTACGTGTCTATGAAATTGATACCGCTAAACAAGTATTGAATAGCAGTACCTAAAATAAGGCCAGTGAAAAGGCCTATGAGTATTTTGCTTGAGAGCGACTTATCCATCATTCAACTCCAATGATTATTATATGCATCTGTGTTAATTATTAGTTATAAACTCGGCTACCTGCCAAGTATTCAGTCATATTACACATCATGACGCCAAAGAAAAGAACTACCAACTATTCACAAGAAACTCAGATAAAGAATAATAAACCAAAAAAAATTGTACAATTAAAATATAAAACCAATTAATAAAAAACAAGACAGTGTAATATTATTGATAAGTCAGCAATAGAAAGGTTTAAAATTTGTAAAAAAAAGAGGAGCACAGGGCTCCTCTCTATTTTTACTTATTTGTAGTGGTGATTATTTAGAGACCATCACCATCGCTGGGCGAATAACACGGCCATTCAGCTCATAGCCTTTTTGCATTACGAACATCACAGTGTTTGATTCGTGATCAGGGCTTTCTTGGATAGACATCGCTTGGTGGAATTCAGGGTTGAAGGCTTCACCTTCTGGGTTGATCTCTTTAAGACCAAACTTAGCAACCGTGTCGACAAATGTTTTATGCGTTAGCTCAACACCTTCAAATAATGGCTTAACCACTTCATTTTCAGCGTCTGCAGCTTGCATTGCACGCTCTAGATTGTCGATGACAGGAAGTAGACCTTCAGCAAACTTGTTCAAAGCGAATTTACGCGCTTTATCAATTTCTTGCTCGCTACGGCGACGCATGTTTTCAACTTCAGCCTTTGCGCGAAGAACAGAATCTTGCTGCTCTTTCACTTTAGACTCACTAGAAAGCAAGGCCGCTTCTAGTTGAGCAATCTTTGATTCCTGCTCATCAGCAGCGTCTTCACTCAGCTCTGCAGCTTCCACTTTTTCAGCTTCAGCAATGATCTGATCTAGCTCTTCTTCGGTTACTTTATTTTCTTCGTTGCTCATGATATCTCCAGAATTCGTTTTCAATGCAAGTGACTGGCGTGTTTACACCTTAAATTGATATAAAACACTCGCATAGACGTTCAACTTGCCTTTATTATGGGGATGAAGAAATTTGATTCAAGCCTAATTCGTTTGGAAACGTTATGAAAAAGACATTTGAAGTCATCGCCATTATTGGAAAACCACGAGATCAGCAAGCAATTCAGACGCATAGAGAGCTCTATCAATGGTTAAGTGCTGAAGGCTACCAAGTGTTTGTTGATGATAGACTCGCCAGTATTTTAGACGATATCCCAAAACACCATTTTTCCAGCCTAATTGAACTAGGTAAACGGGCCGATCTCGCCATTGTCGTCGGTGGTGACGGAAACATGCTCGGTGCTGCTCGAATCTTGTCACGTTTTGATATTTCAGTGATTGGAGTAAACCGAGGTAATCTTGGCTTCCTCGCCGATCTCAACCCAGAGAACTTTCAGAGCACTCTTACTGATGTTCTGAAAGGTGAGTTCATTGAAGAAGAGCGCTTCTTACTTGAAACTGAAATCCATCGCCACGGCCAAGTAAAAAGTCACAACGCCGCACTCAATGAAGCGGTCCTTCACCCTGGTCAAGTCGCACACATGATCGAGTTCGAAGTCTATATCGATGATAGCTTTGCCTTCTCTCAGCGCTCTGATGGCTTGATCGTATCGACGCCAACAGGCTCAACCGCCTATTCACTTTCTGGTGGAGGCCCTATCTTATCATCAAGCCTCAATGCGATCTCATTAGTGCCGATGTTTCCACACACCCTTTCTAGTCGACCATTAGTCGTAGATGGTAAGCGTCATATCAAGCTTATCGTATCGCCTGATAATCAAGGAACTCAGGAAGTCAGTTGCGATGGACAAATCTCACTGCCGGTTTCCCCTGGCGATGAGATCCACATCTACCAGAGTCCGAATGTGTTAAAACTTATCCACCCTAAAGACTACAACTATTATCATGTTCTACGTAACAAGTTAGGTTGGTCGAGTAAACTGTTCTAAGAGAAAAGCGAATGATTTTGAAAGGCTGACGACATTCGTCAGCCTTTTTTATTGCCTGAGAGATTCTCTATCACGTTCCCTCGTCGCTGTAGGGAATGACGACAACGAACACAAAACACAAAACAGATTCTCTATCCTCGCTCCTTCTTCATTTAACGGAATGACGATGACTCGCTCCAAGCACATACTAAACCGTCATTCCCAAGAAGGAGGAACGACTTAGTTGGAAATCTATAGTGGTTTCAGTGATCTACAACAAACTCAAATCTGAGAGCTGTCGCAAAAAATTTTCACTCGCCACCTTTACTGTATAAAGAAACAGTATATACTGAGCTTATATACAGTATTGTTCAATTATACAGGTAACTAAAAATGCTGGCTCATTTAAGTGTTAATAATTTCGCTATTGTTAAGTCTTTACAGCTAGAACTTTCTAAAGGCATGACAACAATCACCGGAGAAACCGGTGCCGGTAAATCTATCGCAATCGATGCTTTAGGCTTATGTCTTGGGGGAAGATCCGATGCAGGAATGGTAAGACAAGGCGAAGAAAAAACCGAAGTCAGTGCTGCTTTTTTACTTGAGAACAATCTGCATGCCACTCGCTGGTTAGAAGACAACGAATTACTGGATGGCAGTGAATGTATCCTGCGCAGAACTATCTCTAAAGAGGGACGGTCTCGTGCATTTATCAACGGTAGTCCTGTCCCTCTTTCGCAATTGAAATCGCTTGGACAGCTGTTGATCAACATTCATGGGCAACATGCGCATCATCAATTAATGAAAAGCGACCATCAAATTGCGATGCTTGATCAATACGCCGGTCATTTAAACCTATTAAAGGTGACACGTAATGCTTACCAAGCATGGCGACAAGCGGATAACCACTTGAAAGAGTTGCGTGAAAATAGCCAACAAAACCAAGCTCAAAAACAGCTCCTTGAGTACCAAATCAAAGAGTTAAATGAGCTATCTATTGGAGAGGAAGAATATGAAGAACTCGAACAAGAGCATAAGCGCCTGTCCAATAGCGGAGAGCTGGCCTCAACCTGCCAACAAGCTATCGAACTTATTTATGAGGGTGACGAGGTTAATGCGCTTGGTATCCTGCAAACAGCCAATAACTCCCTAATTCAGCTAGCTGAACTCGATGAAAAATTAACGGAACTGCCGAACTTACTGTCTGAAGCCATTATTCAAATAGAAGAAACCAACAACGAATTAAGAGCATACCTAGACAACATTGATGTTGATCCGGCTCGTATGGCTTATGTTGAGGAGCGTTTCTCAAAAGTAATGTCGATGTCTCGTAAGCACCATGTATTGCCAGAAGAGCTGTATCAACACCATCAAGAGCTACTGCTCCAAGTCGAAGCGCTGGACTGCTCTGATGAAAGGCTGGATGAATTAGCTAACGAGGTAGAAAACCAATACCAATCATTCGTCGCTAAATCCGAAAAACTGCATAAATCTCGAAGTCGCTATGCAAAAGAGCTCAATAAGCTGATCACGCAAAGTATGCACGAACTGAGCATGGAGAAAGCTCAGTTTGCGATTGAAGTAAACCACACCAATACTCACCCTTCTCCACTGGGGATGGATAATGTGACCTTTATTGTTTCAACCAACCCCGGCCAACCAATGCAGCCCATTGCTAAAGTCGCTTCTGGTGGTGAGTTATCACGTATCTCATTAGCGATTCAGGTGATCACTGCACAAAAGGTGGATACACCAAGCCTAATTTTCGATGAAGTCGATGTGGGGATCAGTGGGCCAACCGCCGCGGTTGTCGGAAAAATGCTGCGTACCTTAGGTGAATCAACGCAAGTGATGTGTGTGACTCACTTGCCTCAAGTAGCAGGCTATGGACATCAGCAGTTATTCGTCGCTAAAAGCACTAAATCAGGTAAGACAGAAACACAAATGCACACTCTGGATGAGCAGCAACGTATTTCAGAGCTTGCTCGTCTGCTTGGTGGCAGCCAGATTACCGACTCGACTCTAGCCAATGCAAAAGAACTATTAGTCGCTGCTTAGGCTAAATATTCAGCAACCTTCTGATAATTTATCGAAAATTCTTTGTAATTTTGCAACTAAACTCAAAATTGCCAGTCATAACAAGCTCAAAGCGCAAGGAGCTTTTTACTTCTTGCTGGAGCTTGTTTATTATCAGACAGTATTTTAGCGAACAAAGATCTCAAACTATGCGAATTAAAAAGTGGTTAGTTGCAGTTCCACTTGCACTAACAATGTTGACCGGTTGCTCTCTATTAGAGAAGTTGGTTTATCGAATTGACATCAATCAGGGTAACTATGTTGAGCAAGAAGCGGTCGACCAGCTCAAGTTTGGCATGACAAAAACACAAGTTCGTTACGTTATGGGCTCACCAATGCTGATCGAAAACGGCTACCCAGATACGTGGTATTACATTTACCACCAAACGAAAGGTCACGGAGACCCTGTTCAGAAGAACCTCGTTGTTAATTTTGATGCGACAGGAACTTTAGTAACTATCAATGGTGATTTTGAAGCCAGTGATGAGTTCTTCGAAAGCCTTCGCTAGCTTTCATCTGCTCGCTATATAAACATTACAAAGCCTGCTTACACGAGCAGGTTTTTTTAAGTTCGGCGAGCAAGTATGCCTATACTCTCTAGCTGAATACTCTTTAGTCGATTTAGCTCTCTAAACTCGTTTCTTCTCAACCACCAACGCAAAAAGCCCGCCGATGCGAGCTCTCAATGATTTAAACTTATGCGATGTTAATTACTGCTTAGCGGCCGCTTTCGCTTGCTCAGCACGCTTACGACGAATCTCTTTTGGGTCCGCTAGCAACGCTCGATAAATCTCAATGCGGTCTTTATCGCGAACCGTTGCATCTAACTTAACATTGCGACTAAACACACCAACCTTGTTTTTCGTCAAGTCGATCTCTGGGTACAACTCCAGCACACCTGACTGAGCAATGATATCTTCAACACTGGTATTCTTATTAACAACCAAGGTAAACACACGCTGCTCGTGCGGCAGTGCAAATACCACTTCTACGTGGATCATATCTGATTCAATCGTCATGGCTTAGTAAACCTGTTTTGCTCGTTGAGTAAAAGCGCTGACCATATTGCTCGTCAGCTCATTGAAGATTTTCCCAAATGCTATTTCAATCATTCGACTAGAAAATTCAAATTCAAGCTTAAGTTCAACCTTACAAGCTTGCTCGTCGAGTGGAGTAAAATACCAACCACCTTGTAGCTTCTTAAACGGGCCATCTACCAGTTCCATCAAGATCTCGGCACCATCAGACATTCGGTTGGATGTGGTAAATGTTTTACTGATGCCCGCTTTAGAAACATCAACCGACGCCACCATAGCAGAATCTGAAGATTCGATCACACGAGAACCAGAACACCCTGGCAAAAACTCAGGATAACGAGCAACATCATTGACCAAGCTGAACATCTGGTCGGCACTAAAAGACACTAATGCTGAACGAGTAACCTTTGGCATATAGACTCCTGTTAAAGACAGCGTTACATTAACACAAACTGCAATTTTAATTGTATTGGGCCAGAGCGCAAATAAAAAGGATTCCCCAAATAGGGTGCATTCCGTATAATGAGGCCATTATGGCAAAGAATAAATCAAAATCAAAAGCCGGTAGTAATACCATTGCGCTTAATAAGAAAGCTCGCCACGAATATTTCATCGATGATGAGATAGAAGCGGGGCTTGAGCTACAAGGCTGGGAAGTAAAATCCCTACGTGAAGGCAAAACTAATATCGCAGAAAGCTACGTCTACATCCGAGATGGCGAAGCATTCATCAGTGGTATGACGATCACTCCGCTAACTCAGGCGAGTACTCATATCGTGGCGAACCCTACACGTATCCGTAAACTCCTTATGTCGAGAAAAGAACTCGACAATCTTATCGGTCGTATTAACCGTGAAGGCATGACACTTGTCGCAACCGCACTTTACTGGTCTCGCTCTTGGGCGAAGATTAAAGTTGGCGTAGCGAAAGGTAAAAAGCTGCACGATAAACGTACAGATATGAAAGAAAAAGATTGGGCGAGAGATAAAGCACGAATTATGAAGAGTAATTTGCGTTAATTTTAAGCACTTAAACGCACAGTGCTAGACAGGTTAAGCTTTTCTGGTACTATGCACTT
Organism: uncultured Vibrio sp.; assembly: GCF_947488985.1. Taxonomy (GTDB): domain Bacteria; phylum Pseudomonadota; class Gammaproteobacteria; order Enterobacterales; family Vibrionaceae; genus Vibrio. The sequence continues at coordinate 28,657 of NZ_CANLBV010000007.1, read as the reverse complement.
AACACTTGGGGCTGATTTAGGATTCGACAGGAATTTTGAAGTCTGAGGTGCATGCCGTGGGGCGGTTGGCCACGTTAAAAGCCGCAAAAAAATAGTCGCAAACGACGAAAACTACGCACTAGCAGCTTAATAACCTGCTCAGAGCTCTCTTGCCCTAGCTTCCGCTCGTAAGACGGGGACCAACAAGAGATCAAACCCAAACTAGCTAGCGTGGCTTCTCCCACCTGAGAGGAAAAGCGCGAATTATAATTCAGGTTAGCCTTTAACTAGCGTGTCGGTTCGCAGGTTACTGGTGAAATTAAAGATCGACTAAGCATGTAGTACCAATGATGAATGATTTTTGGACGCGGGTTCAACTCCCGCCAGCTCCACCAAATCAACATTTAAAGACGTCCTAGGGCGTCTTTTTTTGTGCCTACAACAACGCAAAATCAATAACTTAACGTACATCAACATCCTATAACGTCCAGCCCAATCTTTGACCTGTTGTATTCCTTATGGTATTCCTAGCAATACATGCTCTACTCAGGAATACATAAATCAACCAGGGACGTCTAGATGGCTAAATTAGTTAAACCGCTCAGTGATAGAGAAATTAAATCTGCCAAACCAAAAGAGAAAGACTTTGTTCTTTCGGACGGGGGAGGCCTTCAACTCCGAGTCCGTGCTCATGGTTCCAAGCTTTGGAATTTCAATTATATTCACCCAGTGACTAAGAAGCGCGTCAACTTAGGGCTGGGAACATATCCCGATATCTCCCTAGCCAAGGCAAGAGAGCTCAAACAATATAATCGTGAGCTTGTCGCTCAAGGCATTGATCCCAAGGCTGATAGACAAGAAAAAGCAGCGCTAAACAAACAACAGGCTGAGAACACACTCCTAAGCGTTTCTGAGCAATGGTTTAGTGTAAAGACATCTGAGGTATCGCCCGATCATGCTCTGGACATCTGGCGCTCTTTAGAGCGAAACATATTCCCACATATTGGCCAGCTACCTATAGAAAAGATCACCGCACCTATCGTTATCAATATTCTCAAGCCTCTTGAAGCAAAAGGTAGTCTCGAAACACTAAAAAGAGTTGTTCAGCGACTAAACGAAATTACAGTGTATGCGGTCAACTGTGGGTTGATACAAACTAACCCTATTGCGGGCCTCAAATCTGTTTTCAAATCCCCAAAGAAAGAGAGTATGCCAACACTTCGGCCCGAAGAACTCCCTGAACTGATCACAGCTATTGCTAATGCTAGCATCAAACGTACAACACGCTGTTTGATTGAATGGCAGCTTCACACTATGAGTCGCCCTAGTGAAGCGTCCGGTGCGCGTTGGGAAGAGATAGATTTAGAGAAGCAAGTTTGGGTCATACCAGCTGAGCGAATGAAGAAAAATCGTGAGCACGCTATCCCTTTGACACCTGAATCGATTGCACTGTTAGAGGTTATGCGCCCACTCAGTGGTCATCGCGAGTTCATATTCCCTTCAGATAGAGATCCGAAAAAACCATGCAATAGCCAAACTGCAAACATGGCACTAAAGCGAATGGGGTTTGCCAACAGGCTTGTTAGTCATGGCCTTCGCGCCTTAGCCAGCACGACATTAAATGAAAAAGAGTTCAATCGTGACTTGATAGAAGCGGCGCTGGCACACGTAGACAGCAACCAAGTGCGAGCAGCTTATAATCGCACAGATTATCTTGAGCAACGCCGAGAAATGATGTGCTGGTGGAGCGGGCATATAAGAGAGGCTGCACGAGGCAGCCTCTCTATAACAAGTTCAAATTTTACTATGGCCAATTTAGAGACACCCTAACCATTAAGTCTCTCTAACCTATCAATTACCATTTCTAAATGGGCATCTTGGAACAATGCTAACTTTCTAGACGCCCACTTAGGTCCCCCTTCCCAGCTTCTGATACCACTCTTAACTGATTCAAGAGTGCCATCGCATAATTCTTTTGACAACAACCAGTCGACTGTAGCTAGAAGTTCCATTCCATATGGAGACTCAAACCCATCAATAAGTTTTGTAGTTTTTTCTAAAGCAGGTAAGTATTCTTTAGCTTCTGATTTCAAGTAAGCAGATAACTGTTCTTTTTTATCATCATTAAAATGAATAACATCAAGAGGATCACTATCTGGGATTCTCTTATCAGAACCTAAATAACTACCATCAAGAGCGTTCAATAGATGCATTAAATTATTTGCATAAGGCCCGTAGTTATGAGGTTTAAAGCGGAGCTTTAATAGATCTGCTTTACCTTCTCTTTCCAGCTCCCTAGAAAGTAACCAAGCTAACTTTTGTATCTCTAAGAGACTACACTCCATACCTAAAATCCAGTAACGACGTATAAGCTCAGCAATCATGGCTCGAGCAGGAGTCAAAGCTTCAACACCTTTTTTCTTAGTCACATTCTGATATTTCTTTGTGGGTTCATATACATAAACATCAACATCACACAAGGAGCTCAAAGCTTCTTCTATTTTGGGCTTAACATCATCCCAGCAAAGCCCGCCATTACCTGCCCCTAAAGGTGGTATTGCTATAGACTTCACTTCATTTTTTACAATCCAATTTCGCAAGTCTTCAAGTCCATCTACAACCCACTCCATTTTAGATGGAGAGCGCCAGTGCTTCTTCGTCGGGAAGTTTACAATCCACTTAGGGCCAACTAGCTCACCCGTGTCTGTAACAAAAACCTTCCCAGTTTGAACCTGGTTTACCTTGCATGCTTTAGCGTATAGGCTCATGTTTAAAGGAAAACGTTCTTTAAACATCAGAGCAATGCCTTTGCCCATGACACCAACCGTGTTTACTGTATTTACCAATGCGTCGACGTCTGCGTCTAAAAGGTTGCCTGTTGTATAATGAATCATGAAAAATACCACCCCGGCCTTGTTACAACTTGTAAGCTATGCCCAGACTTTTGAACTAATTGCTCTAAGTATTGCTTAACATCATCTGAAAAGCACGCCATTCCAACAAGGGCTTCAACTGGAACATGGTTGTGGATTAAAGCCTCTGCCTGATAACGTTCAAACTTAGCAGGATCATCCGCATCTCGTTTAAAATCTCTTTTCTGGATTATTTCCCAGTCTATTTTGTCTAAGTCCGACAGGTCATCGTAAAAGCTTGACCACATGTAGTATGCATGGCTATCCGTAAATACAAATGGTATACCCTGCTTATCTATGTTTTTTAGACTAGATACAAGAATTACAATCTCACTGTTATCTCGCTTTTTTATTCCACCCCAGCCACTTTGGATATTCTTAAGCATTGGAGAAAAAGGTGTAAAGTAAAAAGGGACGTAATCATGTAATGTCCCTCCAGGCCCGATCGGCACCGGGTGCGTAGAACGCTTGGAAATCAGTTCCGGATTACCAATGTTCACCCAATTATCTGAGCACACTGGGCTATTACCAGCATAAAGACCATTTTTTAAAATCCACTCTATGTTATCACGATGGACTATTCGCCAAATCAGCGCCTTTTCAGGATTTAAGCTATCTTGATAACTCACTTAATCTCCATTTACAAACATTTGCGGCCGAACATTGACATGTGGGTTAACACTATATGTGCGACATAAACCCAATACGAGAGCTTTAACAGGCTCAGTCCGAACAAAAATACTAAGCAACAAACTAGGTTCAACAGTGGAAGGAGCCAAGCATTCTGCCATACACGTCAATTTAGACTCCTGATCGTCATAATCTCTTTCATTCATTTTATCCCAGTCAATACTCTCTATCCCTGGGTTGTAATCAAGAACTGTAAATTCACCAGCTGCCAAAGGATGTCTAGGAATCACCGACCAGTTCCGGCCTTGCGCCAACGTCCGCCGGACCGTTAAAAATATAAACTCTTTTTCGGGAGAAGCTCTTTGAACGCATCGATCAAAAGGGTTGTTAGCAAAAAAATGAAACGGTACTTTATGTTCTAGCTCAAAGGCTTCACGACCTTGCAGTATTCCTGGGTCGGCAACATCAGAAAACTCGGTTAACAAGCTCCTTGGTTGCAATCCACTAGCCAAAATCGACTCTAGATTATCTAGATCTGTAATATGGTATAAAAGTGCTTGGTCTCTGATGTTCGCCCTTGGCATGATCAGTAATGCTCCTCAATGTAACCGTACGCCTTAGCGAATAGCTCTTTGTCTTTTCCTAAACCAAACTGAGCAAGTGTCAGTAGCAGTGCCTTCTGAATCTCTCGTGGCCCGCTATTGGATGACTGCCAGCCTTCAAAGCGTGTAGAACGAACTATCTTGTCGATTTGCTCCACAACATCACCAATAAGCTTCGGCGTACTCTCTGGGCGGGTTTCCAGGAACAGCTTGGTTAGCGCTTGTTTATTATCTTCTTGGGTTACTGGTGAATCGCCCGTCTCTCGCTCTGCTTGCACCGTGTCTTTGGCAGTATCAAGTAGCCCTTTCAGCCAGTCGATAGCTTTAATTACACCAGCTTCATAGTCCTGGCGAAGCTTTTCTAAGCGCTCACCCAAAGCAACGAACTTTGGATTGCCACTGCCACGCAGACGGCCCATCAAGTCAATCTCAAGTTGACTTGCTCGTTTCTCTTGCTCTTTTTCAGTCAAAGTGAAGATAGCGTGCTCATCCATAACCAGCTCATCAATATCATCACGAATGCGATTGATATCAGTATGCTCATGAATCATCTTAATAGTTTCTGGGCCTAGCGCAGCCCATATAAGTGAGCCTGTCTGCCCTACAGGGCGGACAGATTCATAGATTTGTACCAGCCACTTATAATCAGCTCTGAAAGGCGTAAGGAAAGCATCTGGGTTAATCGCCGACCACAGCTTAGCTAACACACCAAAAGAGGCCGCAAACTCATCGCGTTTCTCGTTAGTCGGTAAGCAAGCTTGCGCTGCCATAATGCCTTCAAAACCGTCAATGGTTCTGTCGACATTAGGGAAAAAGCTTAAACACTTGTCTAGCTGAGCTGGCAGTAGCTCTTTAAAGGCCTCAATACCTTCTACAACACCGTCGATTTCTTCAGGATCGTATGCGAGTGCGGTACGTAGATTTTCAAACACGCCAAGATAGTCAATGATAAGGCCCATTTGCTTACTAACATTATCAGTTTCATACAAACGGTTAGTACGACACATTGCCTGTAACAAGGTATGGTCACGTAGTGGCTTATCTAAGTACATGCAGTAACAGATTGGCGCATCAAAACCAGTCAACAGCTTTGCGGTCACAATCAGCAATTGTAGTGGTTGTTTAGGATCTTTGTAATCCTCGATCAAACTCTTCTGCTTTTGGTCGTTACCATCAATCTCTTGCCAGCGTTCAAAGTCTGACTCGATGATAGGCAGCTCAAGCTCTTGCTTCCACTTGCGCCAATCTTTATTGACCTTACCCTTTTTGCTTTCATCGTCATCTTTGATTGGTGCTTGGTCGACATTCATGACCACTTCAACCGCATCAAAGCCAAGCTTCTTACCGAGTAAGTAATACATCTGAACACAAGCGTCTCGGTCATACACTACGACCATGCCTTTCATCTGCTTTGGCTTTACATGGCTCACAAAGTGATTGGCAATATCTTCACTTACCGCCGCCATACGTTTTGGCGCCTTCAACATAATCGCTAAACGGCCAGCACGTTTAGACAATGCCATTTTCTCACCATCGTCCAGGTCGTTGTCTTTGACCATTTGTTCAAAAGCTTCATCAATGGCAGCACGATCTACACGAAGCTCAGCCAAACGAGGCTCAAACTTAACGGCATTCGTTGCACCATCACGGATAGATTGCTTGTAGCTGTAGCGGTTCATGTAGCGCCCCTCATCCTCTTCTGCACCAAAGAGTTTGAAGGTGTTGCGGTCGATACCAGAAATCGGCGTACCGGTTAAGCCATAAAAGTGAGCATGAGGTAGCGCCCAGCGCATTTTGTCGCCGAGAGAGCCTTCTTGAGTGCGGTGCGCTTCATCCACCAGCACGATAATGTTGTCACGACTATTTAGGCCGTTTTCATTACTCTCATCGATTTCGACATCTTTGAACTTGAAGACTGTGGTGATCAAAATACCGCGACTATCTTGTTCTATGTGCTCACCAAGCTTTCTACAGCTTTGTACTTTAATGAGGTTTTTAACATCTGCCCCACCGAAGGTTTCATTGATTTGATTATCAAGGTCTCGACGGTCAACTACAATCAACACTGTTGGGTTTTTCAATTTGTTATCAGCACGAAGCATACGAGCGGCATAGAGCATAAGTAAAGACTTACCTGAACCTTGGAAGTGCCAGATAAGCCCTTTTTTTGGATAACCCTTTTTTACTCGTTCTACAATTTGCTTTGCAGCTTCAAATTGCGGATAACGAGGCAGAATTTTAATGCGTTTAGGTGGTGTGTCTTTACCTGTCTTCACTGTTGAAAAAAGTGCAAATGACTCTAACATTTGCAGCAAAGTTTCTGCGTTTAATAAGCCTTCACAGCTATCAAGTACGGTAGCCAAGCTAGCTGGAATTTCATCTCGCTGGTCGGTTTTATGCCATGGGCCCCAATCTTTGACTCGTGCATTAATTGCACCATAAGCGAAGGTGCGACCTTCAGAAGCAAAGCACAAAAGGTTTGGTACAAAGAAAGGCTCAACATTTTTCCAATAGTGCTTTTGACCACCCATAAAATCAGCAGCACCATCTTGCCAAGTGACACTTGGACGAGTGGCAGATTTTACTTCCCCCACCACCAACGGAATACCGTTTACATAGAGAACGATATCGAAAAACACCTCTGTCGCGGCAATAAAGTGAACCTGCTGCGCAACAACAAAGTGGTTGTTTTCCGGGGTATCAAAGTCAATCAGCTTGATAGTGATATGGTCGCCGTTCTCACCAAACGGTAGGCTTTTTTCTGCCATCAACCATTCATGAAAATTCTCATTGGCTTTGACTAACCCTGTATGTTTTGCTTCCAACATCAAGCCACGAAGTTTGTAGATGACCTCATCTGCATAATCAGGATTTTTGCCAATATCAGGGTTTAACGAACAAAGCGCATCTTTTAGCCAAGTATCAACAAAGATATCGTGTGTTTGCTTGGGTAAGCTCTCACCATGGCAGTAATTCCACTTTACTCCGCTTAAACCTTTTAAACGGTCAATTATTCCATCTTCAGTGACTGTTTGTTCGTTAAACATTTACAACTACCCCTTAAGTAAAGTCATTTTTGTAACCAAAAGTGCTCTTTTCTTATCTCTAAAAGTCTGGAAAGAATCCTTACATGTCCTCAGGATTGCACTTACCTGTTTAATTTCTTCTGAACTCAACTTTGAAAACCTTAACTGACTTAATATCTTCCAGTCTGCTCTTGGCATCTTAGTTCCTTTAGCTGAGTTCATTGCTATCCGAGAGAAAGTATCACTACAAAATAGGGCTGCCAGAATCAGTCCCATTTCAGCCAAACGTGGTCGCAAAACAACCAAATCAGAAGAGCAAATACCGTTTAAATCAGCTAAAGCTGCTTTTCGAAGGTACGGCCTAATTTTTCCATACAGAATATCACCAGATTCAAATCGAAATTTTTGGCTAACGACACCATCTAAATTTGAGTGACCCGTTTCCCAATACAGTTTAGGAGTCAGATGCTCAAAACCAACATAAACACTCTCTTTATCAAAGACTTCTGGACTAACTCGTATTCTCTTCTCTTCACATACTTCACTTATTAAACACGAGTTTTGCTTTACTCTTTGAGGGCATAAGAGGGTCTCATTAACGATTGCTTCGATTAATTGTTCTTGGCTATATAACGCTAAATCTAAAGCCTCTATATTGCGGTCTACTTCAGTCAATAATCTTAATAAGACAGATTGTTTTTCTTTTGAGGGAAATACGAAATTCTGACTAGCCAGTGCTTTCCACTTAATCGTTGGAGATAGTGACCCTTCTGAAATCTCAATCGCACGATTCATAAATACGTCCGACTGCATAAAAAATGGTAAAAATTCAGGGATTACATTCTCAGAATTAGCCTCGAGAACCATTGCATGAGCTGAACAGATGCAATCCCAATCGGCTACCGCAACCTTTCGCTGATATGCTCGGCGTTTACCAAAAATAATTTGCCCTTTTTTAACAAGCAACTTCTGGCCAGCAACATCACTAGGAACCCCATGCCGCTTTATTTTAAGGCTGTCGGGGTCTAGATGCTCTAAGCCCACATAAACTTTCAATCCAGTCTCACTTGGCTCAACACGCTTGGAGATATGTTTAGCAATGTCTCCAAACTTTACCACTTGCCAACCTTCAGGTAATTGTCGCTTTGTCATTTACTGCTCCACCTTGCTTTCATCTGTATACCCAAGCTTTGCAAGGCTCTGGAATAATTTACTAGTCTGTTTTTTCAACTGCACTCGACTTACTTTCCATGCTTCGATAGCGTGTTCGACGTCATGTGATTGTTCATCATCTTTACCTTTCACATAGAGTGGAATCGAAAGATTATGTTGGTTTTCTCGTATATCATCTAAATCAACCAAAGCAGTAATGTCACTTTGGTTGTCTGGTTGGAAATAAGCTTCACAAAGCACATCCAAATCATCACCAGATAAGCGGCTGTGGGCACGCTCGCGAGTTACATGCTCTACACCATTGATAAACAGAATCTTGTTTTTACGCTCAACTGGTTTATTGCAATTAAGCACCACTACGCACGATTCCATAGGCGAGTTGTAGAACAGATTTGGGCCAAGGCCTATCACCGCCTCAATGATGTCAGACTCAATCACCTGTTTACGAATAGTTTGTTCTGAATCGCGGAATAGAACCCCATGAGGCCAAAGCATAGCCGCACGGCCAGTATCCGGCTTTAAACTTTTGATGATATGGGTGTAGAAACCGTAATCAGCACAACCTTGCGGCGGAACGCCGTACATATTGCGTCCATAAGGGTCAGCGGCGAACTTTTCACGGTTCCACTTTTTAATCGAATACGGAGGGTTAGCAAAGATGACATCAAACTGTTTGAGTTGATCGTTCTCGATAAACTTAGGGTCGCCTAGGGTATCACCACGCATGACGTCGAACTCTTCAATGTCGTGCAGGAACATGTTCATACGTGCAATTGCGGACGTTAGCAGGTTTACTTCTTGGCCGTACAAATGAACACCACGCCACTCTTCACCCTGAGAACGTAGATCCATCACAGCATTAAGCAGCATACCGCCCGTACCACAGGTTGGATCATACGCACTCTCACCCGGCTTAAGCTTCATGATACGGGTCATCAAATGCACAACGGTACGGTTGGTATAGAACTCGGCTGCAGTGTGGCCTGAGTCATCCGCAAACTTTTTGATCAAGTACTCGTAAGCCTCTCCTAAGTCATCTTGAGCGACAGACTTAATACCTAGCGGGATTTTACTGAAATGCTGAATAAGATCTGATAGCAAATGATCTGGCAGACGCTCTTTGTTGGTCCACTGCGCATCACCAAATACACCGTGTAGTCGTTCGTTCTTTGCTTCAATCAAACGCAGTGCATTTTGAATCGCTTCACCAATGTCTTTACTGGTATTGCGAACTTTCTCCCAGCTTGCTTCTTCAGGAATATCGAAACGGTGGTACATCGACATCGCGGCATATTCCGCATCACCTTCGTGCAACTCTAGCGCTTCGTTATATTCTTCTAGATATACATCTGACAAGCGCTTAAAGAACAGCAATGGGAAGACGTACTGCTTGTAATCAGACGCATCAATTTGGCCACGCAGGAACTCGGCTGCCCCCCAAAGTAGGTCTTCTAATTTGTTTTTGTTCATTGTGTGCGATATTCCAAGTATTCAAGGCCTTCAAGCCAGAAATTGATGTATTTGTCCTTGCAAAAAGGTCCTGTTTCACTAGCAATAAAAACTAGCCTTGGCTTTTTATCCAATAGCCCATTTAGCTTTTTCTCTTGAAATAGTCGGTAAGATGTCTCTTCTATTAAACTATTGGGAATGAAAAACGAAGGGCGTACAACATTTTCGTCATGCTCTAGCCTATTTGCAAAAACGACTGAATAGCCAGCTCCATGCTTATTGAACCATGCTTTGCCAAAGTAGATTCTGAACTCATCAGCAAAGCTTTCTATCTTTTGCCCATCAATTTCAATGAACAACTCTTCAATTGGCATAGTACCTATTTCAGGTAATTGCACTAAGATGTTTTCATTGTTCAAAAATGAATCAACCATGGATGAAAGTACTTTCGAAGCTTGTTTTTTCCTTTTGCCCTCTTCTCCATCACTTTCACGTATTGGTCGTCCTTTAATGACAAACTCATCTTCCGACACGCCGTCTTTTTCAACAGGTCTCTTCGTGCTGTGAGGACGCAAGTTCAACCTAACTGCATTTGAAATATATTCATCAGTATCAGAATAATCGGAATATTTAGATTTCTTTCTCTTAACCCCAGAAAGATCTTTTCCTATCAAACATCGTTCGGAATGCACCTCAACGACTTTGTAGTAAGGCTCTACTTTTCTTTTTTCTTTTGGTCTATCCAAATTGGCGCATGTTACCGCTGCATGGCAATTGTCATCAGGACATTCAAATGCGAACTTGGATGTAATTCTGCCTTCACGATATTTAAGATCTGCTTCTACAGGAGAAATGTTTCGTTGCAGCTCAATTGAATAGGATTTTTCTAACTTCATATTTCAAAACCTTCCTTGATCAACAAAGCTTCGAGCTCCTGTTCAGCCGTTTCTAAGGCGACTAACTTTTGCTGGAAATCTTTCAATGCTTCTTCAACGGTAATGGTTTCTTCTTCTAGCGGCTTTTGTACATAACGAGCGATGTTCAAATTGAAGTCGTTCTCTTCAATCTCGCTATGTGGCACCCAACGTGCAACACCTTCAATGTCGTCTGCCTTAGGGCCTTTGGTACGCATCTTCTGATAGATGTCGTAAATCTCATCAGCTTGAGGCTCTGACAAGGTGTTTTGAGCTCGGCCTTTAGTAAAGATCTCTTCCGCATTTACAATCAGAACATGGTCTTTATGCTCCTCTGGTCTCGCTTTACGCAATACGAGAATACAAGCAGGGATGCCTGTACCGTAGAACAGATTTGAAGCCACGCCGATTACCGCCACGATGCGGTTTTCTTTTAATAGCTTGGTTCTAATTTTACCTTCTGCACCACCACGGAAAAGCACGCCATGTGGCAGTACTACCGCCATGCGTCCTTCATCGTTTAATGAAGCAAACATATGCTGCACCCAGGCAAAGTCACCATTAGTTTTTGGCGCTAAACCAAAGCTTGCTCGGCCATATGGATCACTTGTCCAATAGTCATGGCCCCACTCTTTTAAGCTAAATGGTGGGTTTGCGATTACACAGTCGAAGTTTTCTAGTTGGTCATTTTTCAGAAACTTAGGATCACGAAGCGTGTCACCACGAACGATTTCAAAGTCTTCTTGTCCGTGTAGGAACAAGTTCATGCGAGCAATGGCTTCGGTGGTCAGGTTCTTCTCTTGACCTTTGATTTTAAGGAGACGTGGGTCACCACCGTTCTCTTTAACATGGTGGATAGTTTCAAGCAGCATACCGCCTGTACCACAAGCCGGGTCATATACGCTCTCATTGGCTTGTGGATCTAGAATATTGACCATAAGACGAACAATGGTACGTGGCGTATAGAACTCACCTGCTTTCTTGTTTGCTTTATCAGCAAAGCGCTTGATTAGGTATTCGTAAGCACGGCCCATATCATCATTACGCACACTCGATACGCCAAGGTTAACCTTGTTGAAATGGTTGAGTAGTGTTGATAGTAGTTCGTCGGATAGGCGCTCTTTGTTAGTCCAACTCGCGTCACCAAAAATGCCATGTAGCTGTGGGTTTTCTAGCTCAATGCCACGGAATGAATCTTTTAGGGCTTGCCCGATATCCTTGGTTTCTGCAAACACATCTTTCCAATGACAGTTAGCTGGAATTTGAATGCGGTGAAACATATCGCCCTTTGCAAGCTCTTCATCACCCACTTGCTCCATCGCCTCTTCAAACTCTTCATCGTAAACATCACAGATACGCTTAAAAAATAAGATTGGAAAGATGTAGGTTTTGTAGTCTGAAGCGTCAATTGGTCCCGTAATAATGTGGGCCGCATGCCAAAGGTGTGCTTCTAAGTCTTTGAGATTTATTAATGTCATTGCTTGCTCTTATTCTCTTCTATCCACGCTTCAAGGTCTTCACGTTTGAAGCGCCAAGAGCCGCCGACTTTGAAACCAGGAAGCTTTCCTTCGCTTGCTAATCTGTATGCTGTTTTTTCGGCCAACTTTAGGTAAGCAGCCACCTCTTTCAAGGTTAAAATTTGGTCTACCATTCAGAGTGTTATCTCATGTTGGTTTTATTTATCAGAATTGATAGTGAGAGAATATGGGAAAATTGGGGAATGAGCAATGATGCCTATGCGTAAATGTTAAACCCATTGCCTTCTGCGCGTTCTGTGATGGAAACGACAATCCCATATTGTATTACCAACAGCGACCACTTTAGGTCTTTAAATTCAGCCTGTTAAACCAACTAAATAACTAACATGCAAATTTAAACTAAGGAGAGTCCTAAATGGGATACGAAAACGCACCAGGCAAACAAAAAACGACTCTGCTTACTGCTCTGATACTGCTAGAGCCAATTTTGACGCCCCCACTATTGGTGACTGACTAAATATAGCTAAAACTTATCACCGAAAGCCCTAAGACAGCATAGAGGGAGCTAGTCGCTCCCTCTATGCTAATTTGCATGATTATCCTGCTTGCTGATCTCGCTCAGCTACTCTTTCCAAGATCCAATCTTGGACCTCATCTTCAACCCAAGCAACCGAACGTTCACCTAACGAAACAGACTGTGGAAACTGCCTTTCATCCATGTACTTATAGATGGATGAACGTGATAGACCTGTTACTGCGATGACTTCTTTTAGTTTGATTAATCTCATGATTCTGTCCTGTGTAGTTTCACTCATGAGATGAAGAAAAAATGCGCAAATTTACGTACTGGCAGGAGCAACTACTCAACAATTTTTCAAATACATATCACTCCTATGCATTTTCAAACATAGGAGAAAACCATGCTGATACCCCCCCTCAACATAGAGCATAAGAACAAAGTTCAATTTTGGCGTTTGATCCGACACCAGATGCCACACCTAACAATACAATCGGCTCGCCTAAGTAAACTTTCGGAGAGCCGCATGTACCTAAGAGCGATATTACCAACCCAAACCAATCATCTTGCCTATTTATAGCAGGCGCTCAGCTACATGCATCCCCTCGTATTTAGACTAACTTCAACCTAGGTGAGCATATGAGTAAAACGACTCATGTGAGCACTCGCCAGCATATGGTTCTCGCTCTAGAGCTCTATAAGCGCATTCCTTATGGGCACAAAGTCACCGCCTCCAAACTTAAAGCACACTTAGAAGAAGTCGGTATTCATCGTGATATTCGAACTATTCAACGCAACCTTGATGTGTTGCTCGAATACTTTGATATTGAACGCGATGATCGTGACAAGCCCTATGGCTACCAGCGAAAACAGCATAAAGCGCTAATTGGGTTCACCATTCACGAAGCATTACTGCTATGCTTGGCTGAGTCTCATATTCATTACTTAATCCCTCCAAACGTATCAAACACTCTTCATACTTTGTTCGAAGACGCAAACTATCGCCTCAGATCGCTAGCTCAAGATTCAAAAGAGTCTCAATGGCTCAAAAAAGTGGCTTTTCAGAACACTGCTAAGTTAAGCAAGAATATCAGTGCTGATATCTATGCTGTCATAGGCCAAGGACTCTACCACAATCGCTGGTTAAGCCTGCAATGTGGTACGAAAGAGAGCCCACATCGAAAAAATGTCATGCCTTTGGGCCTTGTACAGCAAAGTAATACATTGATGTTGGTGTGTTATAAACAAGGAGCAAAAAACACGACTTTTATTGATATTGGCCAAGTACACAAAGCAACACTGTCAACGTTCATATTCGACTACCCTCGTGATTTTGATTTGCATGATGAACTCACGGCATACACTCGCAATTATTACGACAGTTACACGATAGAGTTCACCATTACCAAACAAGCGGGAGAGCACCTCTACCATGCTCCGCTTTCTGAAGATCAATGCATCTTAGATCAATGTTCGCTCTTACATGTGACTGCGACGGTTTCAAATACATTGCCATTTATGGCCTGGCTAGAGGCACACAAAAAGCATATCACTAGTGTCAAGAAAGTAACATTGCCATCGATAGACAGCTCTCAACCTCAATCTCGACCATCAAGCACTCTAAGCTAATCACCTCTAGCTGCGACACCAGATGCCTAACCAACTGATACCCTCACTAACTGTACAGGCATTACATTAAATTTATTCTTTTAAACCTGACTCGTAAATTCACGGACAAACACACACTAGAACCATCGAACCACGACGATTAGTCATTGATACATCGATGATTGTTCCGTGTCTCTGTTATTCGGTATTCCCTTAATAAAAAGGATCTTTCTATGAGAAAAACTCTCGTTTCTGCACTTGTTGTAAGTGCTCTTATCACTGGCTGTGGAAGTAGTGATAGCGACACAACTCCTGATAAACCGCGCACCAATATATCGGGGCGCGCTATTGATGGGTATATCGTCGGCGCTACCGTGTTCTACGATTTTAATGGTGATAAAACATTCGACCCAACTATGCCTTACTCGATTACTACCGAGGGTGGGGTTTTCGACATTGATATAAGCAACCTGACTACTGAGCAGCAAAGCTGTTTAGATTATGTTCCACTCATTGTTGATGTCCCTGTTGGGGCTGTCGATGAAGATCTCGGTATTGTAAAAGAGCCATATACGCTGCGTTTTCCGCCCACGTTCGTATATGACAGCGATAAGCATGGAGAGTCACTCAATATCACCCCATTCAGTACCGTTCTTTGGGATAGCGCCGCTCGTAGCATCGAAATACAAAAAGAGGAAGCTTACAGCTGTGAGCTGGTAAAAAATGATGAGTCAATGAAATCAAGCATCAGTAGCGCTATACGCACTGTCACTGATGATCTTGTACACAACTTCAACATGAGTGAAGAAGAGCTGTGGAGTGACTATATCGCTTCTGGTCACTCTGAAGTTTACGAACTTGCTCAAGATCTCATGATTGCAATTCGTAAGTCTTTCGATGAAACCTTACAGCTAGAGCAAAGTCACCCAGATGCCGATGTTAGTGTTGCGTACTACATTAACGATCCTAGGAATCTCAACCAAGCCAGCGAGCTTTTATGGTACAAGTCAGCCGTTATCGATGATGGATTGAACTATCGTGAGCGCGTCGATATTTTAGACGATGACTGGGAGACCATGGTTAAGTGGTACCTAAGACAGTACGATATTAATGAGCTCGATGACTTTGGAACGGTGGGACTTCGTCGATACTTCACTCAACACAACGATTTTTCGTCAACTTGTACTATTGGAGAAACCATCTTTACCGAAGACACCCCTCACTTCTACTTTATTGAAAACCAAAAAGCTAGGAATGGCACAACCTTAAAAGAGTGTGAAGAGTTTGGTTACAGCGACATGAACTTTTTCAACTCTACCTTACTAGAAACTGGGATTCGTGATTTGGGGATCAATCAACTGAGGACTTGGTACTTGTGGGAGAAAGAGGCTCCTTCCGAGTATGCTCACTGGACCAACTTTCATGACAACCTTACAGGCTTAGACCGTGATGCATTTATCGCAGACATGTCTCAATTGCCTTTAGAGTGGGGGAATCAAAACAGTGTGGGATCTGATAAATGGCAATGGGATGAGCGAACTAACCATGAAGATGGCAGCTTTACTATTGAGCACCGCCTGAACTTTTATAAGACAATGCCCAATGGAGGCTACTCGGATTATTTCTTCTATCATGAATTTGCCGATGGCACATTCTGGTATGAATGTACCAATGGGAATGGTGGATTCTACGACTGTACCAAATAGAGCTCAACTCCTACTATAGCGTTCCATAGTGGACGCTAAGTCAGCATAATGGAAGAGAGCATGTGCTCTCTTCTCATATCATTGAACAGGAGTCTCACTCAGCGTATCGTACTGCTACTAGTTTAAGCAATCTCGCTTTGTATTTGAGGTATTGAGGTAAAAGGAAGTATGGTGCGTAAATTCTTGTTGTTGATATTGGGTCTAATAGTGCTGGTGGGTATGCATCACTTTAATTTTATCAATAACGATCTCTATGTAACCGAAGAGGATAGCGATAAGGTAATGCTAACTCTCTTTGGCATCAAAACCGATAACAACTGGTCGATCAAGCTGCCAATATCTCAGATTGAAGTGAGACTCACCGACATCGGGGTCTGTGGAGACAGGCGCTTTGTCAGCGGCGATTATCAGGACGGCTCTGAACGAGGAAGTGTACACCTTGATTATTTGAAGATAGTGACGTTAAACCATGCCCCCCTAAAGGATGAAGAGAGTATTACAAGAAAGGGGGGTTCTCAAACAAGGCTCGATGACATTCTATTTGTTGTGCCTTTCTTTGTCTCCACTCAGGGTGACGAAGCACTCGCCTATCTGGGACTGTTTAACATCAACATTAAACGTCGAGATATCAAACAGCTAGATAATTATTTTATCGGGGACGGAGTCAAAGTTGTTGCCCTACAAACTGAGGAGCCATTTGATGTAACCTCCAGAATATCGCTTAGCTACTTCACTCATGACGAAAAGGAGGCTCTAATCGAGTCATCGACCAGCCAAGTGACTAAACTCATTAAGGTAACGAACAAAGCGTTTAGTCAATAGCAGAAATACCCTATTTTTACTCTGCTCTTTATCAATTGCCTGGTGGTGTGAAAGGTATCCCATTTCAAGGGTTGTTGATTATTACCGTTGACCAGTCAACATGGTCAGCTCTTTGTTCTATGTTTGCTTTAGAAGAGTGCTCATGTATCAGATTCGCTTCAGCACTCTTCTAAAGGGGGGACAATTTTTAGTTGGGTATCAGCTTCGATTACTGTTACTAATGGAGTAACTCAACACCATCAAGCTCAATAATCGCTTGTGACATAGGCAATACCCGCCCCTCAGAAAGTAATGACTCGAACTTTTCATTCGGTAAAGCAACCGAATATGCACAACGATTTTCAATACACACTAAAGCTTTATCACCAGAGCGGTGAATATCAGTCATTTTTTGTGTCATTGCCATTCCAGCGACCAACTGTTCACCTGAAGGTGATAAATCAAACAACGTAGCAGTATTAGGATACAGTACATCAACTTGCTCAATACGTTCATCGGATATTGATGTGCAAGCACTTAAGGCAAAAGCAGCCAACAGAAAGGGCAGATTTTTCATGATGTTCCTTAGTTGTGAGAATGATTTTTCGAAACACGTAATCATTCAGCTAGAGAAAAAGGAAGCATACAATACTCTATAGAGTGGAAAGATTGAAGCTGCTCACTCTCAAAAAGCAAGACTCTACGTAAATCACCACTCCACTTTTCTTCAGGCACATATTACCTGCCTGTAGTCGCCACCCTGGACTACTGTTTCACGCCAGATTATTTCTGCCACTATTCTAATCACTAAGGAGGTCTCCATGCCTTTCGCATTTCTCGCTGGCTTTGTCGTCGGTGCAGGTTTCTACTACATGAGTAAGGAGGACTGGTATGATCCATATCGTCGCGACTAAGAGCCTTGTTGAACTATTTGTTCTCGGGGTAATTGCTGGCTACAACTGGGCTCAAAAGCAGGACGGTAAGTAAAACCAAGCAGCCTTGCCTTGTATTATACAAAGCGGGCTGCTTTTTTATATCAACCCATAATTTTTCAGATACACATTACCCGAGTGCAATGACCCAAAGAAAGGAGAACTCATGCACTCAAGAATCCCACCAAGCTATCGTCATAGTCAGCCAACCGAACTACGTGAAATTTTAGAAACAGCCGCATCTATGCTAGCTGCTAAATATGCTCGGCAAGGCACCTTCGCTAATCCTGAAGCCAGTAAGCAATTCCTGCAAATGAAACTTGCTCATTACGACAAAGAAGTCTTTGCTGTGATGCTACTGGATAATCAAAATCGACTAATACGCTTTGAAGAGCTGTTTACTGGCACCATTGATGCTGCAAGCGTCTACCCTAGAGAAGTCGTAAAGCTAGCTTTAGATGCTAATGCCGCTGCTGTGATCTTTGGTCACAATCACCCATCAGGAGCACCCGAGCCTTCCCAGTCTGATAGAAGAATAACCACTCGCTTATGTGATGCACTCGCTCTGATTGACGTTAGAGTGTTAGACCATATCGTAGTCGGTGAGCAGTGCGTATCTTTCGCTGAGCGAGGCTGGCTATGAGTCAAACTAAGCCGCATCCGCTCTTAGTGAGGTATCTCAATGCTCTGACTAAGCAATTAGACATCCCAAGTTTTGCAAACCGAATCGCCCTTAATTTTCGTGTATCAAGCTATTACCGAGACCGTTGTGGATTTCACCCTGTTGAGATTCAGCTGTATCGCACTAGCGACCAATTACATGACCACCCTTGGCATATCGTCTTTGTCACCAGCTTTGCTTATCCAGATGAGCACGCCTCAAAAGTAGACGTTGAGCTCTACTTCAACTTCCTTCGTGGATGGTTTTATCAACCGGATATTCAACACTGTGAGATCCACCAGCCTCAAGTGACCGAGTTATATAAGAGCTATGAGCGTGCTTTCTTAGCACAAGTCCGAAATGGCTCGTTTGACGATATCCAAGCGACGCTTGTTGATATCAGCACGCCCACTCACCCATCCATTCAATCTAGTTAACCCAAGGAGGTTTACAATGCCAAATAAAATCCAGAGCCAAATGATTCAATTCCAGCCTTGTTGTTTACCTGTCTCCAATCGCTTATGCAACGCTATCAATAAACACATTCAGCAAGCACATCCATCCCCACTCTCATCCAACTCTTTAACTATTAACTTTCGTGACTCCAATTACGGTGCTGAAAGCGGCGGTTATCACCCAATCGAGATCAGAGTTCAACGCGACGAAGCGCAACAGTGGCACTTCTGTTACATCACCGACTTTGCCTATTCTGGGGGGGTGTATCCCGAGCTAACCATCGAGCTTGATTTCAATATTGAGAGCAACATATTCAGACAGATGTTTTTAGCACCTTGCGCTTTAGCACATCGAGAAGTGAAGTCCTTCTATCGAACGTGGGAAGGTAACTTCTTGGAGTATTTATCTGACGGTGTGTTTGACCAAATCAAAGTCAGCAAAAGCTGAAAAGCATCCAAGTTCCCATTTTAGCATTTTGGGAACTTGCTAGCCCTTGCGCTGCAAGGGAGTATGATTTTCTAGTCTGCTGAAGTTCCCAAAAACTGCATTTCAATCGAAAAAAGGAACCAGCCTATGGCAGAAGTACAAGCAGTGAAAAGTCGCGAAACAATTAAACTTATCAGCCACCTCTTAGAAATACGGCATAGTAAGCAAATGGCCGACATCTGGAATGTAGGTTTGAATCTAGCTCTGCGTATCTCTGATTTACTGTCAATTAAGTTCAGCGACATCGATGAAGACAAACTGACTATTCGAGAGCAAAAAACAGGAAAGACAGCGCAGATCATCTTAAACCCCAAAAGCCAGGAGATCATCCATCGCATCAAAGAGGAGAACCCTCACCATATCTACTTGTTCCAGTCGTACCGGAATCAACAAGCCATCAATAAACCAGCCTCACCACTTAGCCGACGCTCAGTAAGCAAAGCTTTTGCATCTGTAGGTGAAGAAGTGAAACTGCCGCTCGGTACGCACTCAATGCGTAAAACACGGGGTTACCACCTTTACCAGAGCACCAAAGATATCGCCCGAGTGATGCGTATGCTTCGTCATAGCTCTGAGGGTATCACCCTGCGATATATCGGCGTAACCCAAGATGACATCGACAATGACTTTAGGGAGTTAGTATTATGAAAGTGAAAACCATTGAACAGTTTCCAAAGCCGTGTCACTCAGCGAGCACTACGCACCTTGAGTTGAAGAAGAGACCCAAGATTGGAATATTGTAAAAGTCCAACAACGGAATATCGATATTGTAGCGTAGGCCAGTGGGCCTATGCGTGCCCTTCAAAGAGGTTAGACAACCTCTTTTTTTGTGTTCTGGCTCATTTTTGGACAGAATCTTCGTAGAGTAATCACTTAAATTAGAAGAATACGGATAACTTTTAGTATCAGAAAGTCGTTTGGTTAAGTGTCCAGTCTAGCTGGTAAAGAACACATATCGGAGTATCCATATTTCGATACCCCTATTAGATCAAAGGTCTACCTCGAAAACTAGACCTTTGTCAGCAGCCTGAGACATCATATTGATGTCTCTATAGGTTTCACTAAGTTTCCACCGATACCGATTTGGTTCGAGTTTTTATAATGTCCGATATCGAAAACCAGACTATCAAGGACACCGAACTGCTTATTAACATCACCTCTTGAACCGAAGGCTCCGAATATAGCGCCGACTCAAACAAGTAAGAGATCGCAGGAATCACTGATAGCATACAGACCGTCAATACAGGCTTAGTGATTTCCATTCCTTTCTGAAGTAAAAAGAACGGGAGTACAAAACCAAATACAGAAAGCCCTGCCACTTCGGCAAGACCCACCTCCCCGCCAAGACTAGCACCCGTTGAGAAGATCACCCCCATAGCGACAATACCTGATAATAGAAAACGAAATGCCAAGATCTCATCAATAGACAAATCACCCATAAACTTAGCATTCGACTTTAATGAAATTAATGCGGCTCCGATTCCAGCCAATGCAGCTAAAACCAAACCCAGCAACAACGCTGCATCCATCACGTTGGCCTTAATTGCAAACAAAAGAGTAAGCAAAGCGATGGTGAAAGCCTGCGCCAACCTACCTAAAGCCTCACGAGTGACCACAGACACTACAACAACGGCCACTGCCGACTCAAATAGAGCTGCACTTGAAGCTGGAATGTAGGTCAAAGCCAAATGAAACGAGAAGAATGCTAGCAATGTATATAAATTCATCTTGGCCAACGACAGCACCTTCTCCCTAGTGAGATTCAGCTTTTTCGTAACCACCAGTTTGCACAGAAAAAATACTGAGCACAAGACAAAGGAGGTCGTAGAGAAAATCATAATCTCCCCGCTACTAAACTGGAAACTGACACGAGACAAAGCAAATGCCTGTAATATCACCGAAGCTAAAATAAAGATAAAACCCAACATATCTAATCCTTTATGTTGTTTTGGTACATTAAAATACACTAAAACATATATTTAACGGTGAATAGAAGATCATAAATGTAACAAAAGTATGGAGAATCGACTAACACGATTATCTACCGAGTAGATACGTTAACGTAGAATGGCGCATATTCGAGGTATCAGACATAGAAGATAACTATGTCGGCTATACCACCACATGTTGCTGCCCTACATGCTTCGTCATTCCTCCAACTGCAATCTTGGCAACGCTTTCCTGATGGCGAGTAACGTAAGCATGAATATGAGAAGTGCACTTCATAGCTCTACCTTGTTCAAATAGAAACTCATCGCTTGGGGCTACATGCTTGGTGAGATAATAAGCTAGGGCACCAGACGAACTGCCTGTGGCTGATTCTTCAGGTATACCTACTAGAGGTGCAAAGTTTCTACACCTCGCAGACAAACCCTCTCCGTGAGAGCAAAGTTCAAAGGCGTGAAGTCCTATCAAGCTATTCTCTTGGCAAAACTCAATGATTGCTGAGTGATTTGGTCTTATCGAATCAAGGTGACCATCTGGAACTGCCACTATTAGGTCTGCAAGTCCCGTGGATATGGCCTTAATGGGCAAGTTTGTTTCTTCTAGTAAATGTTTGCTTAAGCCAATCAAGTCACAAATATCCTCGGCGTTGTAAGTGCCCAGTTCCTCAGGTGTTTTTTGAGTAAGGATAACCATTCCATCAGAGTTGACCTGAACTTCTAACAATCCAGCCTTGGTGTTCTGCTTGTAAATACCTGCGGGCAATATGCCCTTTTTATGCATTACTGAAAAGGCTGCTAAGGTTGCGTGTCCGCAAAAATCTACCTCCTCTGTTATCGTAAAGAACGAAACTTTGAAGTCTGCTTCGGTATCTCGTGAGACAAAAGCTGTTTCAGGAAAACCAATAGTTTGAGCGATTGTCAGCCGCTGACTATACGATAGTTTGTCGGCATCGAGAACAACACCCGCTGGATTTCCTCCTTCACCGTTTGCTACAAACGCTTTTACCAGCTCTACTCTGAATTCCATTTGTCTAGCCCTTTGGGATCTAACTTCCTCACACGTTACAGGCATTAAGAAAACTAAGTCAAGGGAGACCAATCAGCCAGAGGGCCTCAGGTAGCTCTGGCACACTTTGGCGCAGATCTGAGCTAGCCACATCAGCTAGCTCAAAGGTGGACAAAAACTCGTTATTTATCTGACTCTCGAAGGTCGTCTAATAATAGTTTTGCAAATTTTCCTAATTGTGTCGAAGTAATAGCTCCAGCAATCATGCTCAATAGATTAGCTACGATAGGCCATACTGACCAATCAAGGATTAAATACCTCGAAGTGCCAATTGCCACAGCTAGTCCTAGGGGTATTGAAACTAACATGCTAGTCATCGCTAATGTTATCACAAATGGGAAGATAACCTTGTCACCCATAAAATTCTCACTTAGTCCGCGTTTTATTTAAGCTGTCACTATAAGTAAAACTTACTTTTGTGGACATTAGAAAAGCTAAGATAAGTGACTGAATCGACATCGTGATCTCTAGATCTAGCTAACGCATTTCGGGGCAGTCTCGATTTAGTCACCGTATACCTAATCTTTTGTTAGTCTTGCTCTAACCAACGGAAGTACGGTCGCATACCATCCATCCGTTCGATCTCTGCACCCAATTTCTTGTAGAACTCGTGTGCTTTGGTGTTGTATGGGCTAGCTGTCCATGAAATGCTAGAAGATAGAGATTTTTTAGCTTCTGTTTTGAGTGCCTGCATAAGCTCCGAACCATAACCTTTTGACCGATGCTTAGCGATAACTAGCAGGTCATCAAGCCAAATAGACGGCTCTCCTCGAAAGGAGGAATAACGATAATGAAATAAGACAAACCCTTGAACTTCATCATTGACTTCCAATAGCAAAGCGTGAGCAAACGGATATTCACCAAATAAGGTTTGTTCTATTTTCTCCTTAGTTGTTGAGATTTCACCGTCAAACCCTTTCATTGATCGGTCGAAATCGGCTTTGTGTCCAATAAGCTCTAGTAGCTTACTTGAATCTTGTTTGTTCGCTTTCCTTATGTCCACTTTGCTCGCTTAACTTACTATTTTGTATGTAGTTTACTTAGATTACCGACATTAGCAAAAGGCAGTCAAGCCAGAGGCAACTGAACAGAGGACTCTACCAAGTCTGACTTGAAAAGGGGCAAATATGATCTAGCTCATCAAAGTTGCTAAGTGGCTTTCATTGAAGTCAGACAAACTCTGTAGCTTTAAGTGTGATTCGGAAAAATCTTGCTGATATTTGTTTGGGTGGGGAACAACGATGGTTTTGATGTTTGCTCTTGTTGCTGCGAGCATTCCTGAGTACGAGTCTTCAAATGCAATACAGTGCCTAGCTTCAACACCTAACTTATTGACTGTCGATAGATAGACGTCTGGCTCTGGTTTACCTTTTTTTACGTCATCAGAAGACGATATCGCATCAAAGAAACTTGCTATTCCTAACTTATTTAATATGACTGGGATAAGTTGATACGGTGAGTTTGTAGAAAGTCCTATCTTTATACCTTTGCTTGCGAGCAGGGAGAGAGTTGTGCTCACACCTTGTAACTCACTTCCCCTTTCTTCAACTAAAGCCTCAACCCTATTTATGACTGCATTCTCCACCTCATGTAGACGCAGGCCAGACCAAGGGTAAAGATCAAACCAGAACTTTGTGACTTCTCTCGTTGTCATGGTTGCAGTCTGCTCTGCCAACTCATCTGTCACTCTCACACCAATCGAAGTAAATATCTCTCTTTCAGCGAGTTGCCAAAGTGGTTCAGAATCAATCAATAGGCCATCCATATCAAAAATTGCTGCTTGTATCACTGTGCTTTGTCTCAAGTGTTGTTTTAACTACTTACTTTCCGTCTTAAAATTTAGGATCGTAGCATGTAAGTTCAAGTAGTATACTACTACGAGCAGCTGGCGAGCACACATTAGAAATATTCAGTAAAAGGTAGATTTAGCCATCTGCCGGATCAATTGGTCGAAAATTAAAAAGGGGCAAAGGTGCGTTGCACAGCAATAACCATCTGACTTGAACTAAGGGCAACGCTCCCTTCATGAAAGTTCGAACAACTATCCGCTTCAGGAGTGCGCTTTGACGTACTTCTTAACTTTTTTCATCGCCATTTGACGCTTGAGTGGTGAAAGGTAATCAATAAACAAGTTGCCAGATAGATGATCAATTTCATGCTGCATGACAACAGCTAAAAACTCATCACTTTCAACCGTAATTGAGTTTCCCTCACGATCTAAAGCAGAGACGGTAACAGAAGAAAATCGTTCAACATCAGCGTAATAGTCTGGAACAGATAAGCAACCTTCTTGACCCATAGCTTTATCAGAGCCATCAATAACCTCTGGATTGACAAGAATTAATGGCTGGTCTCTACTTTCGGACAAATCGATAACAACAACTGCCTCTTTCCGACCAACTTGAGTTGATGCCAAACCGATACCATTTTCAGTCGCATATAATGTGTCTAACATATCGTTGATTAACGTTTGCACAGAAGAAATATCTGTTACCTTCTCGGCTTTAACTTTTAGCTTAGGATTTGGTGCGGTTAGAATGTTTAAAACTGCCATTTCTGCCTTTCTACGTGTAAAGGGGGTTATTTTAATGCGGCCTCGTGCCGCTTTCCGGCGACATGATGCAACCTTTAAGCATTCAGTTCAATATCTAACTCGCTCAGTGCCCTTACCATCAATTACTACTGTTCTATTGGGTTTTACTTACGTGTTCAGTTGAGGCATACCAGTTTTGTAGGTTAAGACAGGCTGAGGGCATCTACTCTAAGAAAGAATGGGGCGTGCGACGTGAAGCCGTATGAAGCGCTGTTCACCGCTTAACGAGTGAACCATCTGTATCACCAGATGAACCTAGGAGCCTGAATAAAGTAGCGGCTCTGACAATGTAACGAAGGTTGGCATTTGCCAATCGGGATCTAAATCGTGAGAGGACGATCCTCCTGATAACCACAAATTCGGGTGAGTGCTAGGTAGTCAGCATGATGAACATATGTGAATCCGTCCAAGGTGCGTTATGTTATGAAACAGCGGAAGTGGTTAATACGCTGTGGCCAAAAGGCATGAGAGTCGGAAAGAGATTGCCCCATGCTCTTTCGTGATCATTGAACTCTCCGCACTATAGCGGGCATCTACACTGACATTGCGCGACATACGGAACACGGTAAGCCTGTATTACTCCCTCTGGGAAAGTCTCTGCGACCGATAGTGATGCAGGTAGAGGATGTTGGAAAAAGCGAAAGCTGTATTGTAACGATGCAGATACAGATTCATATCTGATCACGAAAGTGAGCTGACTTCCGACTGGTCTTCCGTTGCAAGAGAATTTGAAGAACTTTATTCAAGGAGAAACGCAAATGATGATTTCAAAAGAGATTAGTGCCTCTCCTGACAGCGCTCAGTGGCAATCCATAAACTGGAAAGCCGTTGAATCCCACGTTTTAAAGCTTCAGATGCGTATTGCAAAGGCAACACGAGAAGGTAAACACGGCAAAGTGAAAGCATTGCAGTGGATACTGACTCACTCGCGCTCAGCAAAACTTCTTGCTGTTAAGCGGGTGTCACAAAACAAAGGCAGTAAAACGCCTGGAATTGACGGCGTTATCTGGAATACAGATACGCGTCGCATGAAAGCAGCCAATCAATTGAGCAGAAAAGCTTATCAAGCAAAACCGCTCAAGCGTATCTACATCCCCAAGAAAAACGGCAAGCTCAGACCACTGGGTATCCCGTGTATGATCGATAGAGCGCAGCAAGCGCTTCATCTTCTTGCACTAGAGCCAGTATCAGAAACACTTGCCGACCCTAACAGCTATGGATTTAGACCAAACCGAAGCACTGCTGATGCTATTGCGCAGTGCTTCAAGTGCTTGGCTATGAAACGCTCTGCTCAATGGGTTCTTGAGGGTGACATCAAAGCTTGTTTCGATAAGATCGGACATCAATGGCTGATAGATAACATTGCCATCGATAAACGTATGTTGGAACAATGGTTAAAGTCTGGTTTTATGGATAAAGGCTTGTTCTATCGCACTGACGAGGGAACGCCACAAGGTGGGGTCATATCCCCAACCTTGATGCTAATGACGCTTGCAGGGCTTGAGCAACGCATAAAGTCTACCGCACTCAAAAAGGGTGCAAGAGCCAACTTTATTGGATACGCCGACGATTTCGTCGTCACTTGTGCTTCAAAGGAAGTGCTGGAGAACGATATCAAACCGTTGATTGCTGATTTCTTAACAGAAAGAGGCTTAACACTCTCCGAAGAGAAAACGCACATTACCCACATCAGCAGAGGTTTTGATTTCCTAGGTTTTAATCATAGGAAGTACAAAGGGAAATTGCTCATTAAACCAAGCAAATCCAACACACTACTGTTCTTGAGTAACTTGCGTGAACTCATCAAAAAGCACGCAACCATCCCTGTGAACGATCTTATCAAGTTGATAAACCCGAAACTCAGGGGCTGGTCGAATTACTATCGACACTGCGTTGCGAAACAGGTATTCGGATATGTAGGTCACAAGCTATTCCATGCGTTATGGCATTGGGCTAAAAGGCGTCATCCAACCAAATCGAGAACTTGGATCGCCCTTAAATACTTCATCAACCGTCAAGGTCAATGGCAATTTCACGGTTGGCAGAAGATCATGAATATGGATTGTCAGTTCAATCTGTTTCAAATAGCTAAGGTGCCAATAGAGAGGCATGTGAAAATCAGGAGTGCCGCTACACCTTTTGATCCTCAATACCAAGAATACTTGGCTAAGAGAAAATCAAAGAAGCAATGCCGTAACTCTTGGCATGAGCCTGCTCTCACTGCTTTATAAGTTGCTGGGTGCCAATCGGTGCCTTCGTGAAGGCTTGAGCCTAGTGCGGTGAAAGTTGCATGCTGGGTTCTTAGAGGGACGACACTTGGTAACAGGTGTCGTCTACTCGACAAATCTGAGCTAGCCACATCAGCTAGCTCAGATTTGGACAAAAATAAATTACATGAGACCAATTTCTGCTGCAGTCGCATAAGTTTGGTTGTCATAAGTATGGAATAAGCTTCCAGGTATTCAGCTAATGAACTTCTAGAAGCTGACTTTGAAAAATGATATTCAGAAAAGATTCAGACCAAAAATGTCTTTAACATCAAAAAGCACTTTGGATGTTTTTTCTCTGGAGACTTGACTTCCCTTGACTAAAATATCAACTAGTTGGGCTTTATCATTCAAAAACTGGCTTCTACTTTCTCTTATTGGTCGAAGTATTTCCTGCAGGCACTCTTCCAGCACCTTTTTCGTTGTACCGTCGCCAAGCCCGCCACGTCGATAGTGTTCTTTCAATTGCTTGACATAATCTGTATCAGAGTGAAAAGCATCAAGGTAGGTAAACACAACATTTCCCTCAACCTTACCAGAATCTTCGATCCTTAGATGGTTGGGATCGGTATACATAGATTTTACAGCGGCAGAGATTTCTCTTTCACTAGCCCCAAGGTTAATGGCATTACCCATCGATTTAGACATCTTATTTTTTCCATCTGTACTAGGAAGCCGTGGTGCATTGCTCAATAAAGGTCGACACTCAGTTAATACACTACGACCCGCTAGAGCGTTCACCTTCCTCACAATCTCGTTGGTTTGCTCTAGCATAGGTAACTGATCATCTCCAACTGGAACTAAAGATGCACTAAATCCTGTTATATCAGCAGCTTGAGATATAGGGTATGTTAGGAAGCCTGCTGGGATAGACCGTTCAAACCCTTTGTTTTGTATTTCGCTTTTTACTGTTGGATTTCGCTCTAGCCGACTGATGGTTACGAGGTTACTGTAATACATAGTTAACTCAGCAAGGGCTGGTAGTTGTGATTGAAGGCAAATAGTAGTTTTAGAGGGGTCGATACCAACAGCCAAATAATCAGCAACGACATTTAGAATGTTAGATGATACTTTTTTCGGATTGTGGGCATTATCAGTAAGACCTTGCATGTCAGCAACGAGGATCGTTTGCTCATGATCTGCCTGTAAAGTTACGCGCTGCTTTAATGAGCCGACGTAATGACCGAGATGTAATGGACCTGTCGCTCTATCACCAGTCAAGACAATTTCAGGTTTATCATTAAGTTGCTTTGTATGATCTGCTCCAGCAAGACTGGACACTACATTAAGCGATATTTTGCTGTTCAAAGTTAACTGGGCTTAGATACCTGATCCGCACCAGAAGTTTTGGACACTGAGTTAAGTGAGTACAATCACTAACGAGGTGAACAATGACAACTAAGAAAACACGAATCAAACATGCTCCTGAATTTAAAGCCGAAGCACTTAAGCTAG